>NZ_QKSJ01000002.1:0-401508 GCF_003234135.1 Curtobacterium sp. MCPF17_018
GTGCTGGGGGAAGGGGAGCGGGTGGTGTCGTCGGGAAGGCGGGTGCGGCCGTTGTGGGTGGGGACTTCCGGTCTGGAGGCGCGAGGCGGGCCCGTCCCGCGCCTCCCGAGAAGGTGGTGGCCGGGTCAGGCGTCGTCGTGCGCGGCCAGGAAGGTCGCGACGACCCGGCGGAACTCCGCCGGCTGCTCCAGGTGCGAGCAGTGGCTCGCGCCGGGGAAGACGTGCTGCCGGACGTCGGCGATCCGCTCGACGAACGGGGCCCACGTGGAGGGGGTGGCCTCGTCGTGCTCGCCGGCGACGACGAGCGTCGGCACGGCGACGCGGTCGAGCCGGTCGACGATGGTCCAGTCGCGCATCGTGCCGATGACGTGGAACTCGTTCGGGCCGTTCATCGTGTGGTAGACCGTCGGCTCGCGCTCCATCTGCTCCTCGGAGTCGACGAAGTCTTGCGGCATCGGGACCACGCGGCAGACGTGCCGCTCGTAGAAGACCTGCGTCGCCGCCAGGTACTCGGGGTCGTCGACGGTGCCGGCCGTCTCGTGCCGGGTCAGGGCGTCCTGCACGTCGGCGGGCAGCTGCGCGCGGAGCTCGGCGGCGCCGTCGACCCAGAGCTGCATCGACGCGGGGGAGTTGCAGATCGCCAGCGAGCGGAGGCCCGCGGGCTGCTGCACCGCGATCTCGGCGCCGAGCATGCCGCCCCACGACTGCCCGAGGACGTGGTGGTCGCCGAGCCCGAGGTGCTCGACCAGGGCGGCGTACTCGTCGACGAACAGCTGCGGCTGCCAGGTGTCGACCGGGGCGTCCGGGCGGTGGCTGCTCCGGCCGCAGCCGAACTGGTCGTGGTGGACGACGATCCGGCCGGTCTCGTCGGCCAGGGCGGCGAGGTTCCGGAGGTAGTCGTGGGCCATGCCGGGCCCGCCGTGCAGGACGACGAGGGGCAGTGCACCGGCGACCGGGGTGTCGGGCGTGGTGACCCGGTACCAGGTCTCGCCGTCGCGGAACGGCATCGTGGATTCGGTGATGCTGGACATGGGGGTCAGCATGGAGCGGAAAAAGGTCCCACGCAATACCTTTTCTGCTGCCTTAACGTGGTCGTAACACCGCGAAGGGGGTCCGTGTGTCCGATCGTGCGACCGAGACGCGCGTCGACGAGGTCGAGGACCGCCTCGTGACCGCCGTCGCCGTGGGCGAGTACCTGCCCGGCGCGAACCTGCCGCCGGAGCGCGAACTGGCCGGCCTGCTCGGCGTCGCCCGGGTCACCGTGCGGGGTGCGATCGCCCGGCTCGTCGAACGGGGGCTGCTCGAGACCCGTCGGGGCCGGGGCGGTGGCACGTTCGTCCGCACCGAGTGGCCGGACAGTTCCTCGGAAGCGGTCGGGCGGGTGCTGCTCGCCCGGTGGGAGGCGATCCAGGACACCGCCGACGCCATCGCGCTGCTGCACGGGGCGCTCGCGACCGCCGCTGCGGAACGGGTCACCCCGGACGACGCCGCCCTGATCCGTGCACGGCTCGAAGTGTTCCGCGACGCCACCTCGGGTCTCGAGAAGCAGCAGGCCGACGCCGTGCTGCACCGGACGATCATCGACGCCGCGCGGAACGACGCCCTGCGGACGGCGCTCGCCGGGTTGGAGGCGCAGATCTCCATCGCCGCTCCGGCGCACCTGTGGGGCACGGCCGAGGGCATGGCGGAGATGGAGACCCGCGCGCTCCACGAGCACGAGTCGCTGGTGGACGCGGTGTGTTCGGGGCGGGCGCCCGAGGCGGGCGTGATCGCCCGGCAGCACGTCGGGATCGACGTCGAACTGCTCGAACGGGCCGTGCGGCGGACGGGGCAGGTGCCCCGGCACTGAGGGGGCGGTCTGTCGGTCGGCGTGGTGGTCGGTCGGTCGGTGCGGCGGTCGGTCGTCAGTGCACGGCGGGTGCCGGCACCGGGTAGACGTCGTCCGGCATCGGCCACGGCGCCCACTTCGGCCGCGGCGCGTACACCAGGTACGGCTGCGGCGTCGGGTAGCTGACGAGCTCGAGAGTCGACCCCCACGGCGTGCGGGTGTACACGAACCGGTTGCCGGCACCCGCCTCGTCACCACGCAGGTCGCGCGGGTCGGAGTTCCGGGTACCGCCGGCCGCCTCGACCCGCGCGAGCGTCTCGTCCAGGTCGTCGGCGTACATCGCCAGGTGCTGCCACCCCAGGTCGGACGGGTGTGCGGCGTTCCGCTGCTCGGGCCCCAGGTACTCGAACAGCTCGAGCCCCGGCCCCTCCGGCAGCGCGAGCATCCGCATGGCCCCCTGCGCCATGGTGCTCGGGATGCCGAGGTAGCCGTGCGCCTCGGAACTGCTGTTCGGCGTCTCGTCACGACGTCGCATGTCGTACAGGACGACGGCGTCGAACGCCGCCTCGAAGAACTGCGTGGCTGCGTCGATGTCCGGCACCGTGACGCCCACGTGGTCGATCCTGATTCCCCTGCTCATGGTCGATTCGTACCACCGGCGGCCACCGCCGCTCGGGTCCGGGCGGGGTCCGTGCGGGGTCCGTGCCCATCGATGCGGCAAGCCGCAGCGCGGGTCTCCTGCCCGGTTCCGGAACGGTCGTTCCAGGACGGGGTGCGGGACACACGACCGTTACACGAGGGAAACGGCGGGAGCGAAGTCGCTCCGTAGCTTCGTGCTCAAGCACGCACCGCCCCGCTTCCCACTCCCTCGGAGGACGCCATGGCTACCGACATCGCGACAGCAGTCGCCGCGCCCCACGCCCCCACCACGACCGCCGCTCCCGCCCCAGCGGGTGCCGGTGTCGTCAAGCCCGGGTACGACCCGGCGCTCACGAACGAGGACCTCGCCCCGCTGCGCGAGCAGCGCTGGACGAGCTACAACTTCTTCGCCTTCTGGATGTCCGACGTGCACTCCGTCGGCGGCTACGTCACCGCCGGGTCGCTCTTCGCCCTCGGCATCGCGAGCTGGCAGGTGCTCATCGCCCTGGTGGTCGGCATCCTCATCGTGCAGGTCTTCGCCAACCTGGTCGCCAAGCCGTCGCAGCGCACCGGTGTGCCGTACCCGGTGATCAACCGCGCGGTGTTCGGGGTGCTCGGCGCGAACGTCCCCGCCATCATCCGCGGCCTCATCGCGATGGCCTGGTACGGCGTGCAGACCTTCCTCGCCGCCCAGTCGCTGAACATCATCTTCCTCAAGTTCATCCCGGCGTCGGCGGGGCTGCTCGACAACTCGTTCCTCGGGCTGTCGGCCCTGGGGTGGATCTCCTACGCGATCCTCTGGGTGGCGCAGGGCGCGCTGTTCTGGATGGGCATGGAGGCCATCAAGCGGTTCATCGACTGGGCCGGACCGGCGGTCTACGTGGTGATGATCGCGCTCGCGGTCTACCTGGTCAGCCAGGCGGGCATCGCCAACATCTCGTTCACCCTGTCGGTCGGCGAGCCGCTGTCGTTCGGGGCATCGATCCCGGTGATGCTGTCCGCGGTCGCCCTGGTGGTCAGCTACTTCTCCGGCCCGATGCTGAACTTCGGTGACTTCTCGCGCTACGGTCGGTCGTTCCGGGCGGTCAAACGCGGCAACTTCTGGGGGCTGCCGATCAACTTCCTGTTCTTCTCGGTCCTGACGGTGCTCTGCGCCAGTGCGACGGTGCCGGTGTTCGGCAAGCTCATCACCGACCCGATCGAGACCGTGCAGGCCATCGGCGCCCCGTTCGCGATCCTGCTCGGTGGCCTGACGTTCGTCACCGCGACCGTCGGCATCAACATCGTGGCGAACTTCATCAGCCCCGCGTTCGACTTCTCGAACGTGGCACCCCGGAAGATCTCGTGGCGGGCCGGCGGCATGATCGCCGCGGTCGGTTCGGTGCTCCTCACCCCGTGGAACTGGTACGGCAACGACCAGGCGATCCTGTACACGCTCGGGGTGCTCGGTGCGCTGATCGGTCCACTGTTCGGCATCCTCATCGCGGGCTACTACATCGTCGGCAAGCAGCGCATCGCGGTCGACGACATGTACTCGACGAGCCGCACCGCACGGTACTGGTACCGCGGCGGGTTCAACCCGAACGCCATCTGGACCCTCGTGGTCACCGGTGCGATCTCGGTCGCGAGCGCGGTCCTGCCGCCGGCACTCGGCGTGCTGTCCTGGCTGGCGAGCTACAGCTGGTTCATCGGCTGCGGCCTGGGTCTCGTCGTCTTCTGGGCACTCGAGCGTGCCCGGCCGAGCATGCCCGTGCTCGACGCGGACGACCCCTCGGTCGACGACGGCGCGGCCGTCGGTCGCGCCTGACCAGCGGCGTCGCGGCTCGTCCTCCACAGGGCGGGGCGCGACGCTCGGTCGTCCACAGATCGCAGACCCCGGCCGGGAGGCCCGCCCCGCCCCCGCCACGATGGTCACCACCCAGCGCCACCCGTTCCACCGCTCCACTCGCTCCACCGGAAGGACCCCGATGCGCATCCGCGTCGTCAACCCCAACACCACCGCGTCGATGACGCGGGCGATCGGCGTCGCGGCCGGTGCGGTCGCCGCTCCAGGCACGCTGATCGAGGCGGTCGAGCCCACGATGGGGCCGGCCTCGATCGAGAGCCACTACGAAGAGGCCCTGGCCGTGCCCGGGCTGCTCGAGCAGATCGCCCGCGGCGAGCAGGACGGCGTGGACGCGTTCGTCGTCGCCTGTTTCGGGGACCCGGGGCTCGACGCCGCGCGGGAGCTCGCGACGGTGCCGGTGATCGGGATCGCCGAGGCCGGTTTCCACGCCGCCGCGATGCTCGGCCGTCGGTTCGGGGTCGTCACTACCCTGGCGCGGACGACCGGCCGCGCGCACGAGCTCGCCCAGCGCTACGGCTTCGCCCCGCTCGTCACGGAGATCCGGGCGTGCGAGGTCCCGGTGCTCGAGCTCGACGATCCCGGGTCCGGTGCACGTGCGCTCGTGACCGAGGAGTGCCGAGCGGTGATCGACGGGGGAGCGGACGCCGTCGTGCTCGGCTGCGCGGGCATGGCTGACTTCTGCGCCGAGGTCTCGCTGGCGATCGGGGCACCGGTCGTCGACGGCGTCGCGGCGGCCACGGTCCTGGCGGAGTCGCTCGTCCGGCTCGGGTTGTCCACGGGCAAGCGCGGCGAGTACGCCCTGCCGCCGGTGAAGGCGATGTCGGGGCTGCTGGCGGGCTTCGAACGCCACCCGGCGGCGGTCGCGACGGCCGGGGCGGGCGTGTGACGGGCGTCCCGGCGGGCGACACGGCAGACCTGGTCGTCCGCGCGCAGCGAGCCTGGGTCGACGGCACGTTCCGCCCGGCCGCGGTCGTCGTCCACGGCGGCCGCATCACCGGCGTCCTGCCCGTCGACGTGGTGGTCGACGCCGTGCAGGACCACACCGTGCCGGACGGGCAGGTGCTGCTCCCCGGGCTCGTCGACACGCACGTGCACGTCAACGAGCCCGGACGCACCGAGTGGGAGGGCTTCGCGTCCGCGACCCGGGCCGCTGCGATGGGCGGGGTCACCACGATCGTGGACATGCCGCTCAACTCGATCCCCGCGACGACCACGGTCGAGGCGCTCGCCGTCAAGCGTGCGAGTGCCGAGGGCCGGGTGGCGGTCGACGTCGGGTTCTGGGGTGGCGCGGTCCCCGCGAGTCTCGGGTCGCTCGACGCCCTGCACGACGCCGGCGTCTTCGGGTTCAAGTGCTTCACGGCGCCGAGCGGTGTCGACGAGTTCCCGCACCTCGACCCCGAGCAGCTCCGAGCCGCGATCGCCGAGGTCGCCCGGATCGACGCCCTGCTGATCGTGCACGCCGAAGACCCGGAGCACCTCGTGCCGCACCGGGCGCTCGGTGGCCGGTACGCCGACTTCCTGGCCACCCGGCCCGTCGCCGCCGAACGGTCCGCGATCGCGCAGGTCATCGACGGTGCGCGGGCGACCGGTGCGCGGGTGCACGTGCTGCACCTGTCCGACGCGGGCGCGCTGCCGATGCTCCGTGCCGCGAAGGACGACGGCGTCCGGATCACGGTCGAGACGTGCCCGCACTACCTGTCGTTCGAAGCGGGCACGATCCCGGACGGCGCGACCGCCTACAAGTGCTGCCCACCGATCCGTGACGACGCCAACCGCGACGCGCTGTGGGCGGGCGTGCTCGACGGCACGATCGACCTCGTCGTGTCGGACCACTCGCCCTCCACCGCCGACCTGAAGACCGACGACTGGGGTCTGGCCTGGGGCGGGGTCGCCGGCTTGCAGGTCGGGTTCCGGGCGGTCTGGACCGAGGCCGAGCGTCGCGGGATCCCGCTCGAGGCGCTGCTGCCGCTGTTCACGACCGGTCCGGCCGCCCTGGTCGGGCTGCGCGACCGCGGGGAGATCGCTCCCGGTGCCCTGGCGCACTTCGCCGTGTTCGACCCGTCCACCGAGTCCGTCGTCGACGTCGCCGGGCTCGAGCACCGCAACCGGGTGTCCGCGTTCGACGGGCTGCGCGTGCGCGGCAGCGTCATCGAGACCTGGCTCCGCGGCCGTCGCATCGCCACGGCGGCTGGCGGCGTGGCCGGCGTCGAGGGGCAGCTGGCCGGACGGCCAGTGCTCGCGGCGGAAACACCCCTGTAACGACCGTTCCGGTATCTTCGGATCAGGAACGGAAGGAACCACCATGCTCCCAGTGAACCCACCCGCCCGTCTCCTCATGGGGCCCGGTCCGATCGACGCCGACCCGCGCGTGCTTCGTGCACTGTCGACGCCGCTCGTCGGCCAGTACGACCCGTGGATGACCGCCACGATGAACGAGACGCAGGCGCTCTACCGCCGCGTGTTCGGCACCCGGAACGACGCGACGCTGCTCGTGGACGGCACCTCGCGCGCGGGGATCGAAGCGGTGCTGGTGTCACTGCTCGCCCCGGGCGACCGCGTGCTCGTGCCGGTGTTCGGCCGGTTCGGGCACCTGCTCGCCGAGATCGCCGGCCGCGCCGGTGCCGAGGTCCACACCATCGAGACCGACTGGGGCCAGGTCTTCACGCCGTCCGCGATCGAGTCGGCGGTCGCCCGCGTCCGGCCGAAGGTGCTGGCCGTCGTGCAGGGCGACACCTCGACCACGATGAACCAGCCGCTCGAAGAACTCGGTGCGATCTGCGAGCGGTACGGCGTCCTGCTGTACACCGACGCCACGGCGACGGTCGGCGGCAACCCGCTCGAGGTCGACGCCTGGGGGATCGACGCCGTGAGCGCCGGGCTGCAGAAGTGCCTGGGCGGCCCGTCCGGCAGCGCGCCCGTCACGCTGTCGCCGAAGGCCGTGGCCGTGCTCGACGAGCGGCGGAGCGTCGAGGCCGGCATCCGCGAACCCGGTGACGACGTCGCCGACGAGCCGATCCGCTCGAACTACCTCGACCTCGCGATGATCCTCGACTACTGGGGTCCGCGCCGACTGAACCACCACACCGAGGCCGCGTCGATGCTCTTCGCCGCCCACGAGTGCGCACGCATCCTGCTCGAGGAAGGCCGCGACGCCGTCGTCGCCCGCCACGAGACCGCCGGGCGCGCGATGCTCGCAGGGGTGCAGGCCCTCGGGCTCCCGGTCTTCGGTGACGTCGCCCACAAGATGCACAACGTCGTCGCCGTCGAGATCCCGTCCGACGTCGTCGGCGACCAGGTCCGCGGCGCGATGCTCGACGACCACGGGATCGAGATCGGCACCTCGTTCGGTCCGTTGCACGGGCGGGTCTGGCGCATCGGCACCATGGGCTACAACGCCCGGAAGGACACCGTGGTCACGACCTTGGCCGCCCTCGAGCACACCCTGCGTCGGGCCGGGCACGCGGTCCCGCACGGCGGCGGTGTCGATGCCGCCCTCGACGTCTTCCGCGACGACACCGCAGCGGTCGCTCCCGCCGGAGCCGAGGTGCTCGCGTGAGCGCCGTGCCCGTCCTGAACGCCACCGCCGTGGGCACCGCGGACGCCCAGCTCGTCGCCGGCTGGTGCGACGAGCTCGCCACCCTCAGTGCCGAACCGGGCCGCATCACCCGCGTCTACCTGTCACCCGAGCACGCCCGGGCGAACGCCCTCGTCGCGCGCTGGATGCAGGACGCCGGACTGTCCACCTGGCAGGACGCCGCCGGCAACCTGCGTGGCCGGGTCGCGGGCGCGACGCCCGACGCGCCCGTGCTGCTGCTCGGCTCGCACCTGGACACCGTGGTGGACGCCGGACGGTACGACGGCGTCGTCGGGGTGCTCATGGCGATCCGCACCGCCGCACGGCTCACCGCCGCCGGCCCGCTGCCGGTCGCGCTCGAGGTCATCGCGTTCTCCGATGAAGAGGGCACGCGCTTCGGCAAGGCCCTGCTCGGTTCGTCCGCGGTGGCCGGCGTCTGGGACGACGCCTGGTGGGACCTGGCCGACGGTGACGGTGTCACGCTCCGGCAGGCCTTCACCGACTTCGGCCTCGACCCGGAGCGCGTCGGCGACGCCGCCGTCGACCCGGCCTCGGTGGTCGGCTACCTCGAGGCGCACATCGAGCAGGGTCCGTACCTCGAACAGGCCGGGCAGGCCCTCGGGGTCGTCACGAGCATCGCGAGCGCCCGGCGGTTCTCGGTCGAGGCGGTGGGCGAAGCCCGGCACGCCGGCGGCACCCCCTACGAGCGCCGGCACGACGCCCTGCTCGCCGCCGCCGAGGCCGCGCTCGCGGTGGAACGGATCTGCCGGGCCTCCCACCAGGTCGGCACCGTCGGCACGATGACCGTCGAACCCGGAGCCGTCAACGTCGTCCCCGGGCTCGCCCGGTTCTCCGTCGACCTGCGCGGCGAGTTCGACGACGAGCGCGACGAGGTCTGGGACGAACTCACCAAGGCCTTCACGCTCATCGGTGAACGGCGCGGGGTGAGCGTCACCCCGACCGAGGTGCACCGTGCGCCCGCGGTGTTCTGCTCGCCCCGGCTCATGGACGCCGTCCGCGCCGGGATCGTCTCGACGGGCGAGACAGCACCCATGGAGCTGTTCTCACGGGCCGGCCACGACGCGATGTCGCTCGGGCTCGTGACCGACGTGGCGATGCTGTTCCTCCGCAACCCCGACGGCATCAGCCACCACCCGGACGAGTTCGTGTCGACGCCGGACATCGCCCTCGGACTCGACGCCCTGGCCGTCGCCGTCGACCGGGTGGCCCGCGCATGAGCACCGCCGGCCCCGATGTCCGCGCCCGGATCGACTCCGTGTGGGAGCAGCTCTCACCCGCCGAACGACGGGTCGCCGCCATGGTCCGGCACGATCCGGAACTCCTGCTCATCGGCACCTCCGCCGAACTCGCGGCCGAGTCCGGCACCTCGAAGGCAACGGTCTCGCGACTCGTGCGGTCGCTGGGGTTCCAGGACGCCGCCGAGGTCCGGCAGAACCTGATGTCCGCACGGGGCTCGGGCCTGCCGTGGGTCGCTGAGGACGCTGCCCACGTCGACCAGCGCGCGGTCGAGGCGCGCAACCTCGACGCGGCCTTCGCGTCGCTCGGCCGAGCGGACCGCCCGCGGCTCGCCCGTCGGATCGTCCGCGCCCGCCGCGTGCTCGTCCTCGGTGAACGCGGCGCGTACCCGATCGCGCTGCAACTGCGGTCCCAGCTGGCGCAGGTGCGGTCCGACGTCCGGGTCGGTCCGTCACCCGGGCAGCGGCTCGGGGAAGAGGTCGCCGATCTCGACCGGCACGACCTCGTGGTCCTGGTGACCGTGCGTCGGCACACCGCCGGGGTCGAGCGGATCGTCCGGCACTGCGTCGACTCCGGGGCGGACGTCATCGTCCTCGGCGACCCGACGGCCGCGGTCATCGCCGCCCCCGCGACCACCGCGATCCTCTGCCCGGTCGACTCGCCGTCGGCGTTCGACTCGATGGCCGCGCTGTTCGCCGTCGTCGCCGCGATCACGAACGACGTCTACGACGCCTCGGGTCCCGGTGGCCGGGTGCGGGTCGACGCCGTCGCCGCCGCCTACGACGCGCTGGGGGAGCTCGCCGCGCCCTGATCGCCGTCCGACCCGGCGCGCAGCTCGGCACGCAGTTCGGCGACGAGCGAGGCGTTGCGGTCGGCGATGAGCCGCGGCATGTACCGAGCCAGCGCGACCACCTCGGCCAGGCGGCCCAGCGGGCCGAGCGGAGCGCGGAACGTGATGGTGTCGACCATGCGCGTGCCGCCGGCCGACGGCTCGAACCGGTGCTCGTGGTGGAACCGGGCGAACGGCCCACGCACCTGTTCGTCGACGAACCGGTGGGGTGCCTCCAGGTCGGTGATCCCGCTCGTCATCCGCCAGACGATCCCGAAGTGCCGCGCACGCCAGGTGACGGTCTCGCCCAGGCCGATCGTGCCGGCCGTCGTGCCGGCGACGGCGCGTTCATCGGTCGCGGCCATCGATCGCTCGTGCGCGCCGATGTCGAGCGACAGCGCGAAGGCGCGCTCCGGTGGAACAGGCAGGTCCGTCACGACCCGGAACGAGACGGTCACGACGCCGGCCAGCCCGTCGGGGTCGACCGGTCGTCGTCGTGCAACGCGGCGGCGAGCAACTGGTCGTGCCGGCTGCCGCGGTGCAGCACGCTCGACCGCGTACGTCCTTCGAATCGCAGACCGAGTCGTTGGGCGACCGCGGCCGACGCGGTGTTCGTGGCGATCGCGCGCCACTGCACCCGGATGAGACCGAGTCCCTCGGGCGGACCGGCGAAGGCCCACTGCAGCACGCGCTCGGCGGCCTCGGTCATGATGCCGGAGCCACGACCGTCCGGGTGCATGGCGTACCCGATCTCGGCGGCCCCGTCGGCGAAGGCGAACAAACCGACCGTGCCGAGCAGCCGGAGGTCGTCCGCGCGTCGGATCCCGAACTCGTACCGGCTGTCCGCCGCCCAGCCGGCCACGACGACGTCCGTGATCCAGTACCGTGCCTCGGCGTGCCCGTACGGTACCGGCACCGGGGTGTACGCGATGACGTCCGGGTCGTTGGCGTAGGCCATCACGTCCTCGGCGTCGCCGAGCTCGGGGACCGAGAGCACCAGTCGTTCGGTGCGGAGGGTGACGGGCTGCACGGGTCGAGCCTAGCCACGACGGCGCGGGCGGTAGCGTCGGGGGATGACGTTCGACGCGCTCCCGTTCCCGGTCATCGACGGCCACAACGACCTGCCCTGGGAACGCCGTGACAGCCACGACTCCGGTGTCGAGGGCATCGACACCGAGACCGACTCGCTGCACACCGACATCCCGAAGCTCCGTGCCGGCGGCGTCGTCGGGCAGTTCTGGTCGGTGTTCGTGCCCGCGGACGACCCGGACCCCGTGACGACGACGCTGCAGCAGGTCGACCTCGCGCACCGCATCATCGAGCGCTACCCCGACGACCTCGCGCTCGCCCGCACCGCCGCCGAGGTCCGTGCCGCCGTTGACTCCGGCCGGATCGCGTCGCTGCTCGGCGCCGAGGGCGGGCACTCGATCGGCGACGACCTCGCGGTCCTCAGGACCCTCGCCCGGCTCGGCGTCCGCTACATGACGCTCACCCACAACGACGACACCCCCTGGGCCGACTCCGCGACCGGGGAGCGGGCACACGGCGGCCTGACCGACCGCGGGCGGCAGGTCGTCGCCGAGATGGAGCGGATCGGCATGCTCGTCGACCTGTCCCACACCGCCCCGGCCACCATGCGGGACACCCTCGACGTGGCGACCCGGCCCGTCGTGTTCAGCCACTCGTCGACCGTCGCGATCGACGACCACCCGCGGAACGTGCCCGACGACGTGCTCGCCCGGCTGGCCGACAACGGCGGCGTGGTGATGATCACCTTCGTGCCGAAGTTCGTGTCGCGGGCGTGGGCGGACTGGGAGGAGTCGGGCATGTCCGGTGAACCGCCCCTGGTCACGGTGTCGGACGTCGCCGACCACGTCGAGCACGCGCGCGACGTCGCCGGTGTGGCGCACCTGGGCCTCGGCGGTGACTACGACGGCACCCCGGTGCTGCCGCCGGACCTGCGGGACGTGTCGCGGTACCCGGTGCTCGCGGCGGAGCTCGTCCGGCGCGGCTGGGGCGAGTCGGACCTGCACGCGCTGGCCGGCGGCAACGTACTGCGGGTTCTGGAAGCGACCGACGAGCGGTTCGCCCGGACGGCGTTCGTGCGCTGACGCGGTGGGGCGAACGCCTCGCATCCGCCGTGCACACCGAGTGATGGACAGGGCCGCCGACGGCGTGGAGGCGCGACTCGCGTCCCGCGCGCAGGCGCCGTCACGGACAGGACCGCCTGGGGTCCGGTCGCTAGGATCGGGCGCACACCGCGCCTCCAGGAAGAGCGATGCGCGACCTGAGCTGCGAAGGACGGACCGGATGAGCGGCACCATCTACGAGAACATCTCCCAGGCGTTCGGCAACACCCCCCTCGTCAAGCTGAACCGGCTGCCGAAGGCGGGCGGGGCCGAGGTGCTCGCGAAGCTCGAGTTCTACAACCCGGGCGCCAGCGTCAAGGACCGCCTGGGCGTCGCGATCATCGACGCCGCCGAGGCCTCCGGCGCGCTGCAGGCCGGCGGCACCATCGTCGAGGGGTCGTCCGGCAACACCGGCATCGCCCTCGCCCTGGTCGGCGCCGCACGTGGCTACCGGGTCGTCATCACGATGCCCGAGACGATGAGTGTCGAGCGCCGCGCGGTGATCCGTGCGTACGGTGCCGAGATCGTCCTGACCCCCGGGCCCGAGGGCATGAAGGGTGCGGTCGCCAAAGCCGAGTCGATCGTCGCGGAGACCCCGGGCGCGATCCTCGCCCACCAGTTCGAGACGGCTGCGAACGCTGAGATCCACCGGAAGACCACGGCGGAGGAGATCCTGCGCGACACCGAGGAACACGTCGACGTGTTCGTCGCGGGTGTCGGCACCGGCGGCACGATCACCGGTGTCGGGCAGGTGCTGAAGGAGCGAGTGCCCGGCGTGCAGATCGTCGCCGTCGAGCCGAAGGACTCGCCCCTGCTCTCCGAGGGCAAGGCGGGTCCGCACAAGATCCAGGGCATCGGCGCGAACTTCGTCCCCGAGGTCCTCGACCAGAGCGTCATCGACGAGGTGTTCGACGTCGAGCTCGACGACGCGCTCCGGGTCGCCCGCGCCCTGGCGACGCAGGAGGGCATCCTGTCCGGCATCTCGTCCGGCGCGATCATCCACGCTGCCCTCGAGATCGCGGCACGCCCCGAGAACGCCGGCAAGCGGGTCGTCGCCATCGTGTGCGACACCGGAGAGCGCTACCTGTCGACGGTGCTCTTCGAGGGGCTCACTGCGTGAGTCGTCCCCTCCGACGAGGCGTGCTGCGGACCATCCGTGAGGACTTGTCCGCAGCACGCCGAGGTGACCCCGCTGCCCGGGGCGACCTGGAGAACGCGATCGTCTACTCCGGGTTGCACGCCATCTGGACGTACCGGGTGACCCACCGCCTCTGGCACGCGCAGGGGCTGACCGGGTCCCGGTTCGCGGCCCGCCTGCTCGGGCAGGTCGCGAGGTCGGTCACCGGCATCGAGATCCACCCGGGGGCGCGCATCGGCCGTCGGTTCTTCATCGACCACGGCATGGGCGTCGTCATCGGGGAGACCGCGGTGATCGGAGACGACGTGCTCGTGTTCCACGGAGTGACCCTCGGCGGGCGCGGGGGCGACCACGGGCCGGGGGCTCGACGGCACCCGGTGGTGGGGGACCGCGTGGTGCTCGGCGCCGGGTCGTCGCTGATCGGGGCGATCACGATCGGTCCGGACTCCGTCGTCGGTGCCAACACCGTGGTGACGAAGGACGTACCGGCGGGGTCGGTCGTCACCGGCGTCGCCGGGACTCCGCGTCCCCGGTCCGGGCACGAGGGCGTCCCGACGCTCTGAGCGCGTCGCCCAGCGCCGCGCCGGGCGCACACCGGGCGTGGCAGGCCGCAGGACACCGGTGTTCGCGCGTCGCAACGCGGTGTGCGGGTGTTCAGGGCGCGACCACCGGTGTCGTGCAGGTGTCACCGAGCGCCAGCGAGCGTCAGCTCTTCTCGCAGGCGATGCCGTCCTTGTCGCGGTCGAGCTTGACGTTCGCCTTGTACAGGGCGTCGTCCTTCTTCACCGTGCCCTTGAGCGCGCGCGAGGTGGTCTTGCCGCCGGAGACGACCTTGTTGCTCGTGACGGACTTCTTGGCGATGCCGCCGGAGTACACCTTCTGCACCGCGGAGCAGTTGGCGTAGGACTTCGGCGCTGCCTGCGCGGTCGAGGTCCCGCCGACGACGACGGTGGTCGCGAGGACAGCGGTGGCGGCGGCGATGCCGAGGGTACGGATGATGCGCACGGGTTCCCCCTGGAACTGGTGGTGGTCGCGCGAGCGACCGCCGCGTCGGGTACGCGGCGTGGCGATCCTACGACGTGATCGAGGCGCACGACCCGCCCCCGAACGGGTGCGCTGTCGGCGGCCTGCGCCATGCTGGTCCCATGGACGGCCAGCAGCTGCACGAGATCGCGAGCCGCACGGCCCTGGGGCTGCCGGCGGCCGTCGAGACCCAGCCGTTCGGCGAGGGCTCGCTCGTCTACAAGGTCGTCGGCAAGATGTTCGTGATGATCAGCGAGGTCCGAGGCACCCCGATCGTGAACCTCAAGTGCGCACCACCGCACGGTGCCGCGCTCGTTCGCGACCTCGCCGAGATCACGCCCGGGTGGCACATGAACAAGCGGCACTGGATCACGCTGACACCGGGTGACGGCATCGACGAGACCCTGGTCGAGGACCTCGTGGCGAACGCCTACGACCTGGTGGTCGCCGGGCTGCCTGCGGCGAAGCGTCCGATCGACCCGTCGCGCGGCGTGCTGCCGGGCTGACCGGGCGCAAGGGGCTCGACGGGCTCGACGGGCTCGACGGGCTCGACGGGCTCAGGCCCGCGCGGCGACCTTCGACAGGTCCTGGACGACCTTCGGTGCCAGCCGCTCACCCGAATCGAGCACGGCCCGTGCACGCTCGGGCGACAGGTCGCTGAAGATCTCGCCGATGGTCACCCCGTGGTCGGGCCGGTGGGTCACCTCGATCGGGTCGCCCGCCGCGACCGAGCCGGACTTGACCACGCGGAAGTACGCCCCCGGCCGCCCCTCGTCGGCGAACCGCTTCACCCACCGGTCGATCCCCATCCGCCGGGCGAAGGTGCCGCAGGGCGTGCGGGGGATCGTCACTTCGAGCACGAGGGTCTCGCCGATCCGCCAGCGTTCCCCGGTCACGGCCCCGGTGACGTCGATGCCGCTGGTGCGGAGGTTCTCGCCGAACAGGCCCGGCGTGACCTCGCGGTCGAGCAGGTCGGCGAAGTACGCGGCGTCCTCGTCGGCGTAGGCGTACACGGCCTGGTCCACACCGCCGTGGTACTTGCGGTTCGCCTGCACGTCGGCGCGCAGGCCGAGGGGTCGGACCCGGACGCTGCCGGTGACCGGGCGCTTGTCGATCGCGGTGACGCCGATGATGCCGGAGTCCGGCAGCAGGCGGTCGACGCGGCAGACGGCGGTGACGAGCGACATGGAGCCACTCTGGCGCACCCGGGTCGGTGCGCCAAACCCCGACCGGCAGCTGGTGCTGATGTGTGACGAAACGGGTGCGACGCACGTCCCATCGTCGACCACACCACGAGGAGACGACATGACCCGCACCGTCGCAGTCCCCAGGAACGCCCCCGCGCACGTGCTCGCCCTGGCGCGTGTCCGGTCGCTCACCGCCCGGCCGGTCGGACCGCTCAAGGTCGTGCCGGCCCACCGGCGCACCCAGCCGTTCTCCATCCACCACCAGTAGAAGGAACGCGTGCACCACCAGTCCCTCGCCGAGCTCGACGACGCGGTCCTCGCCGGCCGGTCGTCCGACGGTGACGTCCGGGCCTTCGAGGTCCTGATCCGTCGCCACACCCCGCTGCTCCGCGCCTACGCTCGTCGGACCCTCGGTTCCACCGATGAACTCGACGACGTCGTGCAGGAGACCTTCATCACCGCCTGGGACCGCCTCGACAGCCTCGAGGACCTCGCGCGGGTGAAGTCCTGGTTGATGCGCATCCTCAGCCGGAAGTGCCTGGACCGCATCCGCGCACGTCGCATCCACGACGACGTCACCGAGCTCGAGGTCGCCGCGCCCGCCGACGACGCACCCGACCGGGTCGCCGAGGCTCGCTCCCGCGAGGACGCGGTGGAACGTGCGCTGGCCGAACTGCCCGAAGCCCAACGACGGTGCTGGATCATGAAGGAGGTGCTCGAGTACCGGTACGACGAGATCGCCGCCGAACTCGACCTGCCACCGTCGACGGTCCGGGGACTGCTGTCCCGAGCGAGGAAGAACATGATCCGACTCATGGAGGGATGGCGATGACCGACCACGACGGCATCCGACCGGACCTGCCCGACAGCCCCGAAGCACTCGACTCCCTGGAGCCGGGTGACCTGGACGGACACTCGATCGACGAGCTCGCCGACTACCTCGACGCGGGCATGCAGCCGGCCGACCCGAGCATCGACGACTCGCCCGCCTGCCAGAACGCCCTCGCCGCGATCATCCGCGTCCGCCACGCCTCGCTCCGCTCGCTCGAGGCGGCTGCGCGCGACGAGGCCCCGGCCGACGAGTCCTGGGTCACCGGCGTCCTGGCGAACATCTCGATCGAGTCCCGCTCCGGACGCGACGTCCCGCTCCGCCCGCTGTCCGAGACGGAGCGCCCCGTGATGACCGAGGGCGCCATCCGCTCCCTCATCCGCCGCACCGGCGACGAGGTCCCCGGGGTGCTCGTGGCCCGGTGCCAGCTGGACGGTGACGTCACCGAGCTGGCATCCCCGATCCGGGTGCTCGTGGAGATCGCGATCGCCGCCGGTCCGTCGATCCCCGCGACCGCCGAGCTGGTCCGCACCGCCGTGGCCGGTGCCCTGGCCGAGCAGACCGACCTGCTCGTCGAGGCGATCGACGTCGTCGTCCGCGACCTCCTGCCGGACCCCGAGCCCGGCACCGACCCGGAGGAGGCCCGATGAGCGCCACCGACGAGACCCTCGCCGCGATCGAGTCCGCAGTCCTGCAGGTCCCGGGCGTCGACGACCTCTACCGTTCCCGCCCGACGGTCGCGAGTGCGGTCCACGCGGTCCGCAGCATCGCGACGAACACCGGCCCGCTCCGGGTCGTCGTGGACGACGACGCCCTGCGCGTCGTCATCGGCACCGATGGCTTCCGCCCGGCCCCCGAGGTCGCCCGCGCCGTCCACGACGTCGCCCTGGCGACCGCCGCAGCCCACGGCCTGGCGCTCAGCCGCGTCGACGTCCGCGTCGCCCGGGTGGGTTGACCGCGACCACGAAGCGGACGGGAGGCCCGTGGCGGACCCGCCACGGGCCTCCCGTCCGTCTGCCGGTCGCCTTCGCGACCCGCGCCGATCAGTAGAAGTTGTTCGCCTGCGAGTGCCCCCACGCTGCGCACGGGGTGCCGTACGCCGAGCTGATGTACTGCAGACCCCAGGTGATCTGGGTGGTGGCGTTGGTGCGCCAGTCGGCGGCGATCGTGGCCATCTTCGAGCCGGGGAGCGCCTGCGGGATGCCGGTCGCGCCGCCGTTCGTGTTGACGGCCTGGTAGTTCCAGCCGGACTCCTTGGTCCACAGGTTGTCCAGGCACTGGAACTGGTCGGCACCCCAGCCGTACTTCGACGACGCGAGCGAGGTCGCCGTGGCCTTGGCGCCGGCGACGGTGTTGCCGGCGGCGAGCTTCCGGGCGGCCTCCGCTGCCTCGGCGGCCGCCTGCCGCTCGGCTGCGGCCTTCGCTGCGGCTGCGGCCTTCGCGTCGACGTCCCGCTTGTCCTGCGTGGCGCTCGCCTGCGCGACGTCGGTGGTCGACGCGACCGTCGTCGAGATCCGGTTCGTCAGCGCAGCGCCGGACAGGTCCGGGTAGTCGCTCAGCGCGTCGACGCGCTGTTCGAGCGCCGAGGTGTCGACCCTGTCGTTCGCGGTCTGCATGACGGTCTTCGCCGTGGTGATCGTGGCGGCTGCCTGGGCGCGGTCGAGCGCGGTGCCGCGCAGGGCGGGCTGTGCGGTCGCCGAGGCGCTCGCGGTGCCGGTGGGCATGCCGAGGGCCTCGCCGATGGCGGGCTGCGTGCCGACGGTCAGCGCGCCTCCGGCGACGGCGAGGACCGCGGCGCCGCCGGCGATCAGCGTCGCGCGGTGCCGTAGGGCCCGGCGCATCCGGCGGTTGGGGGTGTTCAGGGCCTCACGTCGGGTCGAGGCGGTGGTGGTGGGGAGCTCAGGGGTGTGTCGCATCGGTTCCGCAGGTCGGCGGCTCGGTGGGGGAGGGACTCCTGCTCGCGCGAACGAGGTCGTGCGGGCACGCCGGAGGCTGGCGGTGTCGGTGACACCGTCGGCGACGACGAGGAGTCCTCGAGCCGGTGAGGACCGGACGGTGGTGTGGGGCCCGTCCGTCCGCCGGGAGCAGCCGTGGGGTGGCCGCGGTCAGGCGGAGCCGACACCATGACCGGTCAGACTGGGCAGCGCGTCCAGGAACGCTGGCAGAACGGTCCGTCCACCGCTTGGTAACGGTTCGGTAACGGTCGTGCGCGGCCTAGAAGGTGTGAGGTTCCTGGGCGTGCTCGCCCTGGGCGACGCGCTCGAGCGCGGCCAGGGCTCCGGCGATCGCCTGGACGTCCGACTCGTCGAGCTCGGCGATGAGTTCGGCGACGATCCCGGTGCGGTTCGCGCGGGCCTGCTCGACCGCTTCGATGCCCTCCGGCGTGGCCGTCACCATGAACGCCCGGCCGTCGCGCGGGTCGGCCTCGCGCTGGATGAAGCCGCGCTGCTCGAGCTCGGTCAGGATGCGGGTCATCGTGGGCTTCGTGACCACCTCGATCCGCGACAGGTCGCCGGGGCGCAGGGGTCCGTGCCGTTGGATCGACGCGAGCGCCGACACGATGCCGTACCCGAGCGAGGCCGAGTCGGTACGGGCCCGTCGGTTGATCCGACCGACCGCGGCGGCCAGGCGTGCGGCGACCTCGGTACGGTCCGTCGGGCGGGGGTTCATGTGCTGCTCCGGGTGCCTGGTTCAGGTGGTCGCCAGCGATGCTATCGGTCCGCGCGGCCCTGGGACTGGGAGCGTCACGCGCGTGCCCGAGCCACCGGCCGGGAGGCCCGTGGAACGTCGACCGCCCGCCTCGCGTCGGCGAGACGGGCGGTTCCTGTACGCGGGTACAGGTGAGCTCAGTGCTTCTCGCCCGGCAGCTGGTGGATCGCCTCGGTCGCGAGCTCGGCCGCGACGTTGTCGCCGGACTCGGTCGCCGCCCGGAGTCGTCGGAAGTCCTCGGTCATCCGGTCCCAGTCGACCAGCTCGTCGAGGTTGGGCAGACGCAACCGGAACGCCAGGCCGTCCATCGTGTCGCGGCAGACGCGCTGCAGGTTCTCGTTGCCGCACTCGGCGACGTACAGGGCGAAGACGTCGAGGGCGTCGTGGTTGACGGCGGCGACCTCGTGGGCCTCGAGCTCGGTGATCGTCTTGTCGAGCTGCGCGAGGATCTTCTTCCGGCCTGCCGACCCCAGGCGCGGGACCGCGAGTCGGACGACGCCGCCGAACAGCACGCCGAGGGTCTGCATCGCCTCGACGACCTCGGTCGGGTCCGGCGTGGTGACGCGGGTGTACCGGTTCGGGGCCATCTCGATCAGGCCGGCGCGGGACAGCTGGCTGAGGGCTTCGCGGATCGGCGTGCGGGAGACGCCGAGCCAGGCGATGAGCTCGTCGTCGTTCAGGCGTTCCCCGGGCAGGAGCGTGCCGTCCATGATCGCGTCGTGGATCTTGTGGCGGACGGTGTCACGGAGCAGCTGGTGCTCGGTCGGGGCGCTGCGGGGGACCGGCATGCGTTCTCCTTCGGGGGCGGTGGCGTCGGGGCGCCGGGCGAACGGGCACGGTCGACATCGCACGTGCTCGCATCACCGTACCTGATATGACAACGGCGTTCCGATCGGCTCAGCGCGTGTCAGCGTCGACGTGTCAGGTGCCGGTCATGCGCGTCACTCGTGTCCGGAGCGTTCACCGAGCAGGCGGAGCGTGGCCGGGTCCTCGGCGCCGTCGTACCAGCGGTCGAGCACGGCGAAGAACGGCCGCGGGTCGGCGGCGACCCGGGCGAAGAGCGTCATCGACGACCGGAGCTTCACCGCGTCGATGCCCCCGAGCAGGGCGTCGGCGGAGTGGGCGGGGGCGTTGTGTGCGACGTCGGTCGCCGCGAGCAGGCGGGGACCGAGCACCGGGTGTGCCAGGTAGGCGCGGGCTTCGTCCGCGCCGGTGATCGCGAAGCGCACCGCCGTGGCGCTCCGTCCCAGGCCGGCCAGCTGCGGGAACACGAACCACATCCAGTGCGACGACTTCCGGCCCCGACGGAGTTCGTCGAGCGCGACGTCGTGGACACCCTGCTGGGCCCGGACGAAGCGGTCGAGGTCGAACGGGTCGTCGGCCTGTGCGTCGGTCTGTGCGTCCGTCACCGGACGACCCCGCCCCAGCCGTACCGGACGGTCGTGCCGTCGACCACGAGCAGGGAGTCCGGCGCCCGGTCGAACAAGCCCGGCATGCCGACGGCATCGGGCAGGTCGCCCTCGAGTCGGTCGAGCGTGGCCGAACGGGTGGTGAGCACCGGGTGCTGCCGCTGCCAGAACAGGGTCTGCGCCAGGTACCGCGCGTGGATGCCGGCGCGGGTGGTGAGCTCCGCGGCCAGCGGGGTGTCGACGGCCTCGCCGGCGGTCACCCGCACCGAGGCCGCGTGCTTCGGCCGCGCCGCACCGGTCGGGCGTTCCTGCCGGAGCGACCGCGCCCACCGCACCGGGTGCAGTGCGCGGGTCGGGTGCCGGACGGATCGGTGCGCCACCGCGTCACCACGGCGACGGGAACCTGCGTGCGCGAACGTGTACGGCACGCCGAGCAGCGCGTGCGCGGCGACGATGGCGGGCACGTTCGCGGTGTCGACCGTGCGGTAGGTCACCCCGCGCCGCCCCTGGTCGTCCACCGTGAGCACCTCGATCGTGACCTCGGTCATGGTGCCGAGCCGCCCGGCGGACGGGAACGGCGGCACCCGGGTCTCCCGGAACACGTACGCCGACAGCCCCACCCAGGCGCTGCCGTCGACCACGTCCGGACGGGTCCCACGGGGGACGAGCCGCTGCAGCGACGCCGGGTCGTGCCGCCAGTGCGCGAACACGATGTCCTCCCAGGCGTGCTGGGTGACCGGGCGGTGCAGCAACGGCACCGCCGCGCGCGTCCACGACGGCTCGGTCACGGCTTCGGTGCGTGCCGACCGACGCGCACGCCCCACAGCACCAACGGGGCCTGCAGCGGGAGCCGCAGCACCGAGACCAGCCGCGCCGCCCGGCTCGAGCGGGGGTGGTCGAGGAGGTCGTTCGCCATCTTCACGTTGGCCGGGAACACCGCCGCGAACAGCGCCGCGGCTGCCCACCCCGAGGCACGGCGGGTCGCGGGGAACACCAGCCCGGCGGCGATGCCGAGCTCGGCCACGCCGGATGCCAGCGTGGTCAGCCGCGGGGGCAGCGCGTCCGGCACGATCCGGTCGTACCCGCGGGGGCGCAGGAAGTGGGTGACACCGGCAGCGCCGAGGATCACCGCCAGGAGGGTGGCCGTGCGGTTGGCACGGCGGACCCGCTCACGTCGTCGCATGCGCCCCATCGTGCTCGCCGGTCCTCGGAACCAGGTCAGTGCGCCGGTTCACGTCGGTGTCCCTTCACGTCAGTGCGGTCGCGACGAGGTCGAGGACCGCCGTCGCCACCTCGGCCTTCGAGCCGGAGGTCTCGCGGACCACCTCGCCGCCGGGCACCAGGACCTCGATCGCGTTCTCCTCGCGCTCGAAGCCGGCCGACCAGCCGACGTGGTTCACGACGAGCAGGTCCGCGGGCTTCCGGCTGATCTTGGCGCGCCCGAGCTCGATCCGCGCGTCGCGGTCGGGTTCGGTCTCGGCGGCGAACCCGACGATGATCTGCCCCGTCCGCCGTGCCGCCACGAGGTCGGCGAGCACGTCCGGGTTCCGCACCAGCTCGAGCGTCATGCGCTCGCCCTGCGAGTCCTTCTTGAGCTTCTCCGTGAGCACCTCGGCCGGACGGTAGTCGGCGACGGCGGCGGTCATCACGACGACGTCGGCTTCGGTGGCGGCGGTGTGCACGGCCTCGGCGAGTTCGAGCGCAGACCCGACGGCCACCACGGTCGCGTCCAGCCCGGCGGTCAGCGAGCCCTCGACGTTCGCGGCGACGAGGGTCACGGACGCGCCCCGACGGACGGCATCGGCGGCGATCGCGATGCCCTGGCGGCCGCTCGAGCGGTTGCCGACGAACCGCACCGGGTCGAAGGGCTCGCGGGTGCCGCCCGCGCTGACGACGACGCGGACGCCGGCCAGGTCGCCCTGTTCGCCACGGGCTCCGGTGCCGGCCACCGAGCCGTCCGCGTCGCGGCGACCGGCCGGTGCGGGGTGCTGGTCGAGCACGGCGAGCGCGGCGGCGACGATGTCCTCGGGCTCCGCCATCCGACCGATGCCCGCATCGTCGCCGGTGAGCGCGCCGACGACCGGGCCGACCAGGTGGACGCCGCGGTCACGCAGCGTGGCGACGTTCGCACGGGTCGCGGGGTGCTCCCACATCTGCGGGTGCATCGCGGGGGCGACCACCACGGGTGCCTCGGTCGCGAGCAGTGTCGTACCGAGCAGGTCGCTCGCCAGGCCGTGCGCCATCCGGGCCAGCGAGTCCGCGGTGGCTGGGGCGATGACGACCAGGTTCGCCCGGCGACCGAGCGCGACGTGGCGCACCTCGGCGACGTCGTCCCACACGCTCGTGGTGACGGGGTTGCGGCTGAGGGCCTCGAGCGTCGGCAGTCCGACGAAGCGCAGGGCGCCCTCGGTCGGGACGACGTGGACGTCGTGGCCGCGCTTGACCAGGTCGCGGACGACCCCGACGGCCTTGTAGGCGGCGATGCCCCCGGTGATCCCCACGATGACGGTCAGGGCGCGCTCTGCTGCTGCGTTCACCTGGCTCACGCTACCGGGACCTCGTGCGAGGATCGACGGCATGTGCACCGTCGTCGTCCGCGTCGACCCCGGGTCCGCGTGGCCCGTCACCGTGCTCGCCCTGCGGGACGAGTCGCCCGAGCGTCCGTGGGACCCGCCCGCTGCCTGGTGGCCGGACCGCGACCCGGACCTCCGTGGTGTCCGTGACCGCTCCGCCGGTGGTGCGTGGCTCGCCGCGTCCGACCGAGCCGGCCTGGCCGTGGTGCTCAACCGCGCCGAACCCGTGACGAGCGTCGACGGCACGTGGACGACCCGCGGCGTGGTGCCGGTGGACGCCGTCGCCGACGACCTGCTGCCCGGACACGACGGCACACTGCCGACCACGCGGGCCTTCAACCTGGTGCGCGCCACGGCCGAGGGCGCCTCGGTGCTGACCTGGGACGGCGAACAGGTCCGCACCACCGACCTCGGCCCCGGCGTCCACATGGTGACGCACGGTGCGGCCGACGATCCCGCGGCGCCGCGCATCGGTCGGTGGCTCGAGGCCTTCCGTGCCGTCGACGCCCCGGCCGGCCCGCCGGTGCTCGGCCCGTTCGACGAACTCCGCACCGTGGACTCCGGTGGCGACGCCGGGGACGGCTGGGGTGGCTGGTTCGGCGTGCTGGCGGAGTCCGCAGCGCTGCCGAGCGACCACCCCGACGCGATCCTCCGCGACGTGCACGAGGCCGAGGGCCACATGACGACCCTGTCGATCGTCGCCGCGGCGATCGCGCCGGGCCGCACCGTCATGCAGCACGCCCGCCTGACCGAACCTGGTCGGCTGGACGGGTCGGTGGAACTGCACCGCGCCTGACGCTGGCGACGTGCCGGACCCGCCCCGGGCCTCCCGGCCGCGCCCCGCGCCCGCGCCCGCGTCCCGGCGCGCACGACGTCCGAGCGGTGCGAGGTTGCGTCCGTGGTGCGACCCGCGTCCCCTCGCACCACGTCCGGAACCTCGCACGGCCGCGGTGCCCCTCGCACCGCGCGAGGGGCGCGACCAACACGACCCGCGCCGCGCCCGCGCTCAGAGCGGCGGACGCGTCCCGGTGAGGTCCTCGGCGACGGCCCAGAGTGAGCGGGCGAGGTCGGCGCTCCGCGCGGACCCGGGGATCGACACGGTGGTGGTCGGACCGGTCATGCCGAACGGACCCGAGGGGCCGTAGTACGCGCCGCCCACGGCGTTCGGCCCGACCGCCGCGTACAGCAGCGGCTCGGTGCCCTGCGCGACGGCCTGGGTGAACGGCAGGGCGCGGTTGCTCGACCGCACCGGCTTCGACCGACCGAGCGAGCGTCCCGCGGCCTGCAGGTTCGTCCGGGTGTAGCCGGGGTGGGCGGCGGTGCTGACCAGGGGCACGTCGGCCTCGACGGTCAGGCGGTGCAGGTGCAGCGCGAGGAGCAGGTCGGCGAGCTTCGACTGCGCGTAGGCGCGCCAGCCGTTGTAGCCACGCTCCCACTGCAGGTCGGCGAAGCGGATCCGGCCGGGGATCGCGGCGAGGCTCGACATCGTGACGACACGGGGTGCCTGGGCCAGGGGCCCGTCGGCGAGGGGTGCTCGGGCACGGAGCAGCGACGGCAGCAGCAGGTTCGTCAGGGCGAACGGGCCGAGGAAGTTCGTGCCGAACTGCAGCTCGAAGCCGTCGACGGTCTCGAAGCGTTCCGGTGGGGCCATCACGCCCGCGTTGTTCACGAGGACGTCGATCGGACGGTCCTCGTCGACGATGCCGCTGGCGAAGCGGCGGACGTTCGCCAGGTCGGCGAGGTCGAGTTCGCGGACCTCCACGTCGGCTGCGGGGTGGGCGGCGCGGATGCCGGCGGCGGCGGTCTCGCCCTTCTCGGTGCTGCGGACGGCGAGCACGACGCTGGCGCCGGCTCCGGCGAGGCGCAGGGCGGCCTCCTGTCCGGTGCCGCTGTTGGACCCGGTGACGACGATGCGACGTCCGGTCTGGTCGGGGAGGTTCGGCATGCGGGCGACCGTACTCGTGCGGGCTGGCCGACCCCGGCCCGACCTCGAGCCGACCCCGGCCCGACCCCGAGCGGGCCCCGAGCCGACCCCGAGCGGGCCCCGAGCGGACCCCGAGCGGGCCCCGAGCGGGCCCCGCGGCGGGCCCCGTGCGCGCGGACCCACGTCGTGCTATGTTTATGCAAACGCATGGAAGTGCGACCAGGAGGACACCATGAGCAACGCATTCGGCACCGATCGTCCCTCGGACGTCCCGCCGCCCGCACCCGAGCGGATCGGGCCGCTGCAGCTCGGCCTCGACACCTTCGGCGACGTCACCGAACGCGCCGACGGCAGCCTGCAGTCCGACGCGCAGAGCATCCGCGACGTCGTCGACCAGGCCGTCCTCGCCGACCAGGTCGGCGTCGACTTCATCGGCGTCGGGGAGCACCACCGAGCCGACTTCGTCGTGAGCGCCCCCGAGGTCGTCCTCGCCGCGATCGCCGCCAGCACGGAGCGCATCCGGATGGGCTCCGCGGTCACGGTGCTGTCCTCCGACGACCCCGTCCGCGTGTACGAGCGCTTCGCCACCGTCGACGCCCTGTCGAACGGCCGCGCCGAGGTCATCCTGGGTCGTGGCTCCTTCACCGAGTCGTTCCCGCTGTTCGGCTACGAGCTGAGCGACTACGAGGTCCTGTTCGAGGAGAAGCTCCAGCTCTGGGCAGCCCTGCGCGGCGGCGACGCCGTGACCTGGTCCGGCACGAAGCGCGCGGGCCTGGTCGACCAGGACGTCTTCCCGAAGCTCGAGCACGGCGCGATCCCGACGTGGATCGGCGTCGGCGGCTCCCCGCAGTCGGTCATCCGTGCCGCGTCGTACGGCCTGCCGCTGTTCCTCGCCATCATCGGCGGGCAGCCGGCCCAGTTCGCCCCGTTCTCCCGCCTGTACCGCCAGGCCCTCGCGCAGCTCGACCTGCCGCAGCAGCCCATCGCGATGCACTCGCCGGGCTTCGTGGCCGCCACCGACGAAGAGGCCGCCGAGCGCTACTGGCCGTACCACAAGGCCGTCACCGACCAGCTCGGCCGGGAGCGCGGCTGGCCGCCCCTCGACGTCGCCGGGTACCGCGCGAGCCTGTCGGCCGGCGGGTCGCTCTACGTCGGCTCGCCGGAGACCGTCGCCCGGAAGGTCGCGCGCAACATGCGGATCCTCGGCGCCTCGCGCTTCGACATGCGGTACGCGACGGGTCGCCTGCCGCACGCCGACATGATGCGGTCGATCGAGCTCTACGGCACCGAGGTCGCACCCCGCGTGCGCGAGCTGCTGGCGCAGCCCGTCCCCGTCGCCTGACGGTCGCGGGTCCGGTCGGGGTCCGCAAGACACCGGTGTTCGCGCTCCACACCACCCTTCGCGGGTGTTCGGAGCATGGACACCGGTGTCTTGCGTGTGGACTCCGTCCGGTGCCGCACGCAACGGCCGGGAGGCCCGGGGAGGCCCACCGAGATCGGCTCACGGGGGCCGCGGGTACGGTCCAGGGCATGTCGTCACGCCCCGACCACGCCTCCGGTCCCGCTGCTGGTCACGCCTCCGACTCCGTCGTCGAACGCCGGTTCCGCGGCCGGATCATGGGCGTCGGCACCACCTCGGGCGTCCGGATCGTGGTCGGGATGTGGGACCGCTCGCCGTTCGGCCCGTTCACGGACGTGTTCCTCGAGCTCCCCGACGGCACCAGCGTGCTGCTCGCACCCGACGAGATCGTCGCCGCGTACGTCTCCGGCACCTACCGCTTCGACACCGTCTCGGTCGTCGACGTCCGCGCCCGCCGCACCGCCAGCGGCCTCGAGCTGTCCGCCGGGGCACTGCAGGCCTCGATCGACGTCGGCGGCATCTCGCCGCTCGGCCGGATCCTGCGCATCGTCCCGAAGCCGATCGCCCGCGACCCGCGCTGGCTCGCCGCGATCGACCCCGTGGCACGGCTGCTCGCGCCGGGGTCCGGCACGGCGGGGTCGGCGGGCAACGGTCGCCGCGAGTACTACGGCGTGACCGGGGCGCACGACGTCACCGGCGTGCGGGGGACCTGGGCGGGGGAGCCGCTCGGGGACCTGGCGCCGCTCGACCCGCCCGTGGCGTTCGGCTTCGCCTCGATGCCGAAGATCCCGCAGGTCGTCGACGTCGAGACCACCATCCGCGAACCCGCCTGACCCTCCGCGGGACCCGTTCTGGGTGCGTGCGTGTGCATGTTCCGACGATCCACGCGTCGATCGACTCGTGTCCGGTCGCTCGATGCACACGCATCCGGTGCGTGTGCATGCAACGACGTTCCACCTGTCGATCGACGCGCGTGGTGTCGCTTTATGCGCACGCATGCACGGCCCGCTGGCCGTGACGCGCCGGGCCGGGGGCGGCGCGGCGGAGGTGCGCCGGGCCTCCAGGCCGACCAGGACCGGACCACCTGGACGCGCCGGGCTGACGCGTCCAGCGCCGGAGGGGCACACTGGTCGGAACGGTACAGCCCCGTGCACCGACGGTCGCACGTCGCACGGAGCGGGGCGCATGACGCAAAGGAGCACCATGACCGACACACAGACGGACCAGCGCGCCGCCATCTCGGACATCGTCCACGGCGCCCACACGGCACTGCTCACCACGGTGAGCGAGGACGGGAACCTGCACGCCAGGCCCCTCGCGGTGCAGGACAAGACGTTCCACGGGACCCTGCGGTTCCTGGTGCAGGACGGCAGCGAGAAGGTCGAGGACATCGCGCGGAACCCGCACGTCAACGTCTCGATCGAGTCACAGGGCGGGTACCTGTCCATCGCCGGCACCGCCACCGTGACCCGCGACGACTCGGTGGTCGACGAGCTGTGGTCCCCGTTCGCCGAGGCCTGGTTCCCGAAGGGACGCCAGGACCCGTCGATCCGGCTCCTGACGGTCGAGGGGGTCTCGGTCGAGTACTGGACCCAGGACACCGGGCCGGTCGGCAGCCTGGTGCAGATGTTCAAGGCGGCGCTCGGCAAGCAGAGCCAGCCGGACACCGGCGACCACGGCACGATCGAGCTCTGAAGCGCGACGCGACGCCGTCGTCCTGTCGGGACGGCGGCGTCGTGCCGTGTCGGGACGGGGCGCGCGGTGCTCGTGCGTCGTGCGCGGTGCCGCGGCCCGTGCCTGCTCGGGCTGCGCGTCAGCCGGTCACGGAGGGCCGAGCAGCCACAGCACCGCGACCAGCACCGGCTGCCCGGCCAACGCGGCCGTCACGAAGGTCCACCGCATCCAGGGCTTCGCGACCAGCTCGGGCGACCCGAACAGCGGCGCGAGCGGCATGAGCAGCCGCGGGGTCGAGGCCATCGGCAGCGACACCGCGAAGATGTACAGCGCGTACGCGGCCGAGTACAGCACCGTCGTGGGCCCGAGCCGCAGCGTCGAGCGGCGGAGCAGCCAGATCGGGTACGTGACGAGCAGGAACACCACGATCAGGATCCCGCCCACGCCGAGCCAGCGACCCGCGATGAGGAACCACGGCGTCAGCGGCACGAAGTCCACCCGGCCGATGAAGTTCACCCACCAGGACATCTCGGTCTCCAGGTAGGCGTTCGGCGTCCCGGTGACGTGCGAGGCGATCACCGGCCAGGCGAGCCCGGCGAGGACCATGGTCAGCCCCGCGGCGACGACCCGGACCTGCTCGCGGAGCGGGAAGCCCTCGAACACCCGGCCGGTCTCGCGCCGTGCACGCACCCACCGCACGAGCGCGACGACGCCGAGCACGAGCGGGATCGCCAGGGCGCCGGGGCGGGTGAAGGCCGCAGCGACGCCGAGTGCCGTCAGGAGCCCGTAGCGCCGACGTTCCAGGGCGAGCAGCGCCCCGAACGACAGCGCGAGGAACATGCTCTCCGCGTACCCGACCTGCAGCAGGAACGAGAGCGGACCGCAGCTGAAGAAGAAGACCGCCCACATCGCCGCGGCGTGCCCGGCGCGGTCCCGCACCAGGCGGTGCAGCAGGTAGGTGGCGAGCAGCCCGGCAACGACCGCGACGAGCGGGGCGCCGAGTTCGAACGGCACCCCGGTCGAGGCGGTCAGCGCCCGGATCGTGAAGGGGAACGCCGGCAGGAAGGCCCAGGCGTTCTGCGCGACGTTGCCGGTGGCGTCGAGCGGCAGCGCGTCGGGGTACCCGTGCAGCGAGATCTGCTCGTAGTACTGCCCGTCCCAGGCCACCAGGAAGGCGCCGAACCCGTGCTCGTTGCCCCAGATCGCGTTGCCCGGAAGCGCACGACCGATGAGCGGGTACGCGAGCGCGAGCCACAGGGTCGACAGGACCCGGCCGCCCGTCCAGACGAGCAGGACCGCCGCCCACGCCGGCAGGGAGGCCACGGTGTCCAGGACGCGGCGTCGACCGCCGGCCGTGCCCGCGGCGACCACACCGGCGCTGTCGGTGCGGCTCACGCGCGAGTTCCTCGGCGTTCGGGTGGTCTGGTCGGCACCCGGCCAGGGTAGTTGGCCCGAGCCTGAGGATCACACGGAACCCCGCCCGGAGGCCCGTCCCGCGTCGTGCGTGCCGCCTCGCGTCCGGCGGGTGGCCGGTGCGGCGTCCGGCGGGTGGGCGGTGCCGCGCACGGTGCCGCGTCCGGTGGGCGGCCCGTCCGTGACGGCGCGGACGTCCGCGGGCATAGTCTCGGTGGGCGATGACGACGACGGCGACGACACCCAGACGACGGACGGGCAGCACGGCGGTCGCCGTGCTGGTGGCCGGGACCTTCTTCATGGAGCTCCTGGACGGCACCATCCTGGCGACCGCCGCCCCGGCGATGGGGCGTGACCTCGGGGTCGACTCCGCCGCGGTGGGCGTCGCGATCACCGCCTACCTCGTGACCCTCGCGGTGTTCATCCCGGTGTCCGGCTGGCTCACCGACCGGATCGGCTCGCGGACGGTCTTCGCCGGGGCCATCGCGCTGTTCACGATCGCGTCGGCCCTGTGCGCGCTGTCCACCGGGCTGGTCGAGCTGACGCTGTGGCGCATCCTGCAGGGTCTCGGCGGAGCGCTCATGGTGCCCGTCGGCCGGCTCGTCGTGCTCCGGAGCGCGGGGCGCGAACAACTCGTCACCGCCATCGCCATCCTGACCTGGCCGGCCCTCGCCGCACCGATCATCGCGCCGTTCATCGGCGGGGTCCTCGTCGAGACGCTGACGTGGCACTGGATCTTCCTCATCAACATCCCGCTCGGCGTCATCGCCTTCGTCGCCGCCCTGGTGCTCGTGCCGCAGGAGCGTGCGGCGCAGCGCGTGCCGTTCGACTGGTTCGGGTCGCTGCTCGCCTGCGTCGGGCTCGGCTCGCTCGTGGTGATGGCCTCGCTGCTCGCGCTCGACGCCGTGCCGGTCACCGCGGTCGTCGTCTCCGGGGTCCTCGGCGCCGTGTGCTGCTGGCTCGCGATCCGGCACTTCCGCCGCGCCCCGCACCCGATCATGGGACTCGACGCGTTTCGACTCGAGACCTTCCGGGTGTCGCACGCCGGCGGCAGCCTGTTCCGCCTGGCGGTGTCCGCGGTGCCGTTCGTGCTCCCGCTGCTGTTCCAGGACGCCTGGGGCTGGAGCGCCGTGCTCGCCGGGTCCGCGGTGCTCTGGGTGTTCGTCGGCAACCTCGGCATCAAGCCGATGACGACCCCGTTCCTCCGTTGGTTCGGCTACCGCCCGGTGATCATCGTGTCGTCGGCCGTCGCCGCGCTGACCGTGGTCGCGATGGCGTTCATGACCGAGGACACCCCGTTCTGGCTGCTCGCCGTGCTGCTCGTCGTCAGCGGTGCCGCCCGCTCCGTGGGCTTCACGGCGTACAACACCATCGCCTTCGCCGACGTCGAGCAGGCCGACATGACCCCCGCGAACACGCTGTCCTCGACGCTGCAGCAGACCGCCGCGGGCTTCGGTGTCGCCGTCGCCGCCGTGGTCATCCGCGCGGCTTCCGGCCTGGGCGGCGACGGACCGTACGCGGCCGCGTTCTGGGTCATCGCCGCCCTGCTCGTGGTCGCCTGCGTCGAGGGCATCCTGATGAGTCGCACAGCGGGCGACACCGTCCGCCCGGTCCGCCGTGTCCGCGCCTGATCCCGCCGCTGTCCGTTTCCGTCACGGTCACACGGACGAAACCCGGCAGGCGTTACAGTCTCAGCAACCGTCCGCGGTACCCGAGTACGGTGACCGCGGCAGGGTGACCGGAACACCCGGACAGGAAGGCAGCATGGCCGCGCCAGAGCAGCAGAGCACGATCGCACCAGAGCAGACCGTGCAGCCCACGCAGCTCCGTGTCGTCAGTTACAACCTCCGCGAGCACACCGCGAACGGCGAGCTCGCTGCACTGGCCGAGGCCTCCGAAGCCGACGTCCTGTGCGTGCAGGAGTGTGACAGCAACGACCTCGCACCGTCGATCGGCGGCCTCTCGCTCGCCGCGTCGACCCGTACCAACCGACTCGGGCTCGCGATCTACAAGCGCGACGACCGCTTCGAGGTGCAGGACTTCAGCATCCACTCGCTGCAGAAGTCGCTGCACGACCGGGTCCTCGCACCCGCGCACGAGCGGCTCATCGCGATGCACCTGCGTGACACCGAGGCTGACGCCGAGGTCGTCGTCGCCTCGTTCCACGCCTCACCGCTGACCGCGACGAACTCCCTGCGCCGCAAGCAGATCGAAGCGGCGCACCAGTTCCTGCGCGAACTGGCGAAGGACGTCCCCGCGGTCATGGTCGGTGACTTCAACTACCCGTGGTTCCAGACGAACCTGCGGCGCAAGATCGAGCAGCACGGCTTCGCCCTGTCGCTGTCCGACCAGCCGACGTACCTGCGCTACCGCAAGTTCACGGGCCACTTCGACTTCGCGACGAGCGTCGGCCTGCACATCGCGGGCGTCGAGACCCTGCCGGCCGGCATCTCCGACCACCGCCCGATCCTGGTGCGTGCGCACTACGAGCACCCCGGCGAGACCGGCGCCGTCACCACCGTCGAGGCTCCCGCCGCCTGACCCGGTGCTGCCGTCGGGCGGCGCCGTCGCGCGGCGTGCGGCGGGCGTGGCGCCGCCGCGCGGCGTGCCGCGGGCGTGGCGCCGAGTGGTCGGGAACTGTCGGTTGGGGGGCGGCGGGCGACGGTTCGTGCGCCTTCGGCGGAGGTGAGCGGGGAGTCGTGGCCGCTCGGCAGTCGGCGCCGGGTGCGTCGTCGGGCGTGTGCTGAGGTTGCGCGGCGTGCCGCGGGCGTGGTGCCGAGTGGTCGGGAACTGTCGGTTGCGGGGGCGGCGGGCGACGGTTCGTGCGCCTTCGGCGGAGGTGAGCGGGGAGTCGTGACCGCTCGGCAGTCGGCGCCGGGTGCGTCGTCGGGCGTGACCGCTCGGCAGTCGGCGCCGGGTGCGTCGTCGGGCGTGACCGCTCGGCACTCGGCGACGGGTGCGTCCCCGGCGTGTGGCGAGGTCGCTCGACGTGCCGCGGGCGTGGTGCCGAGTGGTCGGGAACTGTCGGTTGTGGGGGCGTCGGGCGACGGTTCGTGCGCCTTCGGCGGAGGTGAGCGGGGAGTCGTGACCGCTCGGCAGTCGGCGGTGGGTGCGTCGTCGGGCGTGTGGCGAGGTCGCTCGGCGTGCCGCGGGTTTGGCGCCGAGTGGTCGGGAACTGTCGGTTGTGGGGGCGTCGGGCAACGGTTCGTGCGCCTTCGGCGGAGGTGAGCGGGGAGTCGTGACCGCTCGGCGGTCGACGCTGGGCGCGCCCGTCACGCCGGCGACGCACTGGAGGCCCGGTGCCGGTCTCGTGGACCGGCACCGGGCCTCCAGGCGGTGGCGTTGCCGAGTGGTCAAGAACTGTCGCCTGCAGCCCCGCCGGGCGACACTTCGCGACCGCTCGGCGGACGTGAGCGGGGAGTCGTGACCGCCCCGCACCGTCCCGACCGTCCCGACCGCCCCGCACCGTCCCGACCGCCCCGCGAGCCCGCGTCAGCGACGCAGCGTCACCCGCGCCAAGCGGTTGCCGATGAACTGGCCGAGCTGCACGATGACGACGATCGCCGCCACCGAGACGTAGACCACCCACCAGTCGTAGCGCTGCGAGCCGTAGGTGATCGCGTACTCACCGAGTCCGCCGCCACCGATCAGCGCGCCCTGCGCCGTCATGTCGACGATGCCGATGTAGATGAACGTGTAACCGAGGATCAGGGGGCCGAGACCCTCGGGGATGAGCACCGTCAGCAGGATCGACACGGGGTGCGCACCCGAGGCCCGAGCAGCCTCGACGACACCCGGGTCGACCGACAGCAGGTTCTGCTCGACGATCCGGGACACCGCGAAGGCCGCGGCCAACGAGATCGCGAAGGTCACCGCGGGGACACCGATCGTGGTCTGCACGACGACCCGCGACAGCGGCGCGATCGCGGCGAGGAAGATCACGAACGGGATCGGGCGGATCAGGTTCACGAACACGTTGAGCACCGTGTACGCGGTGCGGTTGCCGAGCACGTTGCCCGGCCGGGTCGCGTACAGCAGCAGGCCGAGCGCGAGGCCGATGACCCCGGCGATGACCAGCGAGACGAGCGACATCACGATGGTGTCGCGGATGGCGGCCAGGAAGACGTCGAACGTGTCGATCACGCTCTGGAACGAGTTGTTGTTCACGCGGCGGCCTCCTCGTCGGTCGTGACGCCGTCGGCGCGGAGTGCGGCGATCGCGGCGTCGATGGCGCCGGGCGCACCGGTTGCACCGGACGCACGCGATCCGCCGGGGCCGCCTGGCCCGCCTGGCCCGCCGCTGGCGTCGCTCAGCTCGTAGGTGAGCGACCCGATCCGACGCTCCCGGATCTCCCCGACCCCGCCGTAGACGAGCTCGGCGGTGACCCCGGCGGCGCGGAACGCGGCGTCGATGCGGTTCTGCAGCCCGGCCTCGTCGGTGATCTGCACCGTGACGAGCCGACCGGGGTGACGGTCCCGCAGGCGCCGGAGCGTCTCGGGGGAGGGCCGGTCGTGCAGCGCGGTGCGGACGAAGCGCTGCGCGGCGCCGGTCTTCGGGGTCGAGAACACGTCGTAGACGTCCCCGACCTCGACGACCCGGCCCTGCTCCATCACGGCGACCCGGTCGGCGATCTGCCGGACGGCATCCATCTCGTGGGTGATCACGATGATGGTGACACCGAGCTCCCGGTTGACCCGCCGGAGCAGCGCGAGCACCTCGGACGTGGTCTCCGGGTCGAGGGCGCTGGTCGCCTCGTCGGCGAGCAGCAGGTCCGGCGACGCGGCGAGGGCGCGGGCGATGCCGACGCGCTGCTTCTGCCCGCCGGAGAGCTGCTCCGGGTAGGCATGGGCGCGCTCGAGCAGGCCGACGAAGTCGAGCAGCTCGGCGACGCGGCGGTCCCGCTCGGCCTTCGGCACACCGGCGACCTTGAGCGGGTACGCGACGTTGCCGGCGATCGTGCGGGACCGGAACAGGTTGAACTGCTGGAAGATCATCCCGATGTTGCGACGCGCCGTACGGCGGTCCCGCTCGGGGATCGCCGTCAGCTCGCGGCCCGCGACGGTCACCGTGCCGGAACTCGGCAGTTCCAGCGCGTTGACCAGGCGGACCAGGGTGGACTTGCCGGCACCGGAGTACCCGATGACGCCGAGGACCTCTCCCTGGTGCACGTCGAGGGAGACGTCCTCGACGGCCACCACGGTCTCGCCGGTGTCGGCGCGGCGGTAGTGCTTCGAGACGCCGCGGAGTTCGACGAGGACCGGCACTACTGCTTGGCCGCCTTCGCGTCCTGCTCGACCTGGGCGAGCTCGTCCTGCAGCTTCGAGGCGCTCTCGTCGCGGGCGACGGCCTCGGGCAGGTCCTTCTCGAAGGCCTGCTGCACGGCGTCGTCCTGGAACAGCTCCGCCAGCTCGAGGTAGGTCTTGTTCCCCTTGTCCTCGTCGCGGACGGCGAACACGTTCACGTACGGGGCGGCACTCGCGCTCGAGGGGTCGTCCTGGTAGATCGCGTCCGAGATCGGCAGGCCGGCGGCGGTGGCGAAGTTGTTGTTCACGACCGCGGCGGCGACCGAGCCCTGCTGCAGCGCGTTCGCGGTCTGCGAGGCGTCGAGGGGCTGGACGTCGACCTTCTTCGTCTCGATGTCGTCGGCGGTGGAGAACGCCGAGCCGCCGTCCTTCAGCGTGATCAGGTCCGCGGCCTGCAGGATCAGGAGCGCACGGGCCTGGTTGATCGAGTCGTTCGGGATCGCGACCTTCGCGTTCGCGGGCAGCTCGGAAGGCTTGTCGTACTTCGTCGCGTAGAGCGGCAGCGGGTAGACGGCGGTGGAGCCGATCGGCTGCAGGTCGTCGTTCGAGGTGACGTTGTAGTCCGCCAGGTACTGGATGTGCTGGAACTGGTTGATGTCGAGCTGGCCGTCCTTGAGCGCGGGGTTCGGCAGCGAGTAGTCGGAGAAGTTCGTCAGCTTGACGGTGACGTTGAGCTTCTCCTTCGCGAGCTTCGTGTAGGTGCTCCAGTAGCCGAGCGACTTGTCCGCGACACCGATGGTGACGGTCTTCGGGGCGGCGTCGCCGGCGGCACCGGCGTCGTTGCTCCCGGAGCGGACGGCTCCGACGATGACGGCGACGACGATCGCGACGACGACGATCGCGGCGGCGACGATCCAGCCGATCGGACGCTTGCCCTTCGGCTTCTCGGGCAGTGCGGGGGCTGCGGACATGCTGGTGCTCCTCGTGGGCCGTGCGTGTGGGGGAGCCGCGGTGGTCCGCGGCGTGGAGACGAGTGTGACGTGCGGTCCACCCTCGGGGCGAGTTCCGTTCCGCTGTGTTACATCGCCGTCACGGAGCGCGTCGCGGGACGCGTTACGGAGGGCGTCACGGGACGCGTTACAGAGCGCGTCGTGGGACGCGTTACGGACGCGGCGCAGGACGCCTCGCGGTCCGGGTTGGTTGACTCGGATCGTGCGCAGCATCGAACTCGTCCTCGGCCCGGAGTCGGACGCCGCCGTGCGGTCCGCCTGGCAGGCCCTCATCGATGCCGACCTGCCGAGCCTCGGTCGGCACCCGTCGCCGTCGAACGCCCCGCACGTCACCCTGGCCGCCGGGGACTCGCTGCCCGTGCCCGCGGGGTTGCGAACGCCGGCCCCGACGTCGATCCGGCTCGGTGGGCTCCTGCTCTTCCCCGCGGGTGCCGGTCGGTCGGTGCTCGTGCGAGCGGTGGTCGTCGACGCAGCGCTCACGACCTTCCACGGCGAGGTGCACGCGGTCGCCCCCGGCGGCGTCGAGACCTCGTTGCCCGGACACTGGTCACCGCACGTCACGCTGGCCCGCCGGGTGCGTGACGAGGACCTGCCGCGCGCCGTTGCTGCGCTGCGCGCCGTGCCGTTGCCCGAGGCGCTCGACGTCGGCGGCGTCCGGCACTGGGACGGCGAGACGCGGACGATCACGCCGCTCGCGTTCACGTCGATCTGACCGCTGGCGGGTCGGGCGCGTTCCCGCATCCCGGAACCAGGTTCCGGACACAGCACCGTGCGATCCCGTGGTTCGGTGTCCAGAACCTGGTTCCGGGTGCGGCGAGCGGCGCGGCGAGCGGTGCGGCGAGCGGCGAGCAACGGAACGCTGGGCACGGCCTGGAGGCCCGGGTCAGGTCCCGAGCACCCGCTCGCCGAACGCGGATGCGAACGTCCGCTCCGGGTCGGCCCGGGCGACGAGCTCGCGGAAGTCCGCCAGTCGCGGGTACAGCCCGGCGATCGCCGCGTGGTCGAGCGAACTCATCTTGCCCCAGTGCGGTCGGCCGTCGAAGACCGCGAGCCGGGACTCCAGGTCGGGCAGGAGCGCGGCGACCTCGGCCGGGTGCTTCTTCCAGGTGAACGCGATGCAGAGCACGTCCTCGCCCTGGGTCGGGCTGAGCCACAGGTGATCCGCTGCCATCGTCCGGAGTTCGCAGACGTGCAGGTGCGGCTGGATCCGGTCGGCGAGCCCCCGGAGCGCGTCGAGGGCGGCCGCTGCGTGCCGGAGCGGGACGAAGTGCTCGCTCTGCACCTCGGACCCGTGGCTCGGGACGGACCCGATCGGGAAGTGCGGCAGCCGGTCCCACCAGGGTCCGACCGAGCCGTCGCGGGCGGTCCGGTGGTCGTCGCCGGGGGTGCCGGGCAGCCGGGCTGCGCCGGCCAGCGCGTCCGGTACCGGGACGTCGTCGGCGCCGTCGGGCACGCGCGACTTCACCAGGACCTCGGTGATCGCGTCGCCGAACACCGTGTAGGCGCACACGGAGTACGCGGCGGCGTGCACCTCGGCGACGTTCGCCGTGAAGGTGTCCCAGGGGATCGCGCCGTAGACGTCCTGACGCATCCGGTAGGCCGGTTCGACCTCGAGGGTCACCCGGGTCACGATGCCGAGCAGTCCGAGGTGCAGCACGCCGCCGTCGAACGCGGGGTCCGTCCGGTCGATCGTCCGGGCGGTGCCGTCCGGACCGAGCACCTCGAGCGCGCGCACCGCGGTGGCGAGCGAGCCCAGTGTCGTGCCGGAGCCGTGGGTCCCGGTCGCGACCGCACCCCCGACCGAGATGTGCGGCAGGGACCCCGTGTTGTGCAGGGCGAACCCCGCACGGTCGATGTCGGCCGCGACGTCGCCGTACCGGGTGCCGGCCCCGAGCGTCACGGTGCGGTGCTCGGCGTCGACGACCAGGTCCGTGGGGATCCCGGTCAGGTCGAGCAGGATGCCCGCGGTGTCGGCGACGTCGTTGAACGAGTGGCGGGTGCCCAGCCCGTGCACCCGTTCGGCCTCCGCCACGACCTGAGCTGCCTCGTCGATCGACGACGGACGGACGACCCGTTCGGCCGTGTACGTGACCGTGCCGGACCAGTTGAGTTCGCTCGTCGTCGACCGCATGCCGCCCACACTGCCATGCGGGCCCGCGACGGGGTCAGTGCACGGGCGGGGGCGTCGGCGCGCCTTCGGGCACCTCGGGCCGGCGGACGAACACCGACGCCAGGATGCCGAACAGGGAGATGATCGCGCCGACCATGAAGGCGGTGCTGACGCCCGAGGCGGTGGCCACCTGGACCCCACGGGCACCGGAACCCTCGACGGCGGTGGCCGCACCGATCGTCAGCAGCGTGACGAACAGGGCGGTGCCCGCCGCACCGGCGAGCTGCTGCGCCGTGCCGAGCACCGCGCTGCCGTGCGAGTACAGCTTCGGGGGCAGCCCGCCGAGCGCCGCGGTGAACAGCGGCGTGAAGGTCAGGGCCAGACCGATGCTCAGCACCACGTGCGCACCGAGGACGAACCACACGCTGGTGTCGACGCCGACGGTGGAGAGCGCCCAGAGCACGGCGCTGACGATGATCGATCCGGGGATGAGCAGCACGCGCGGGCCGCGGCGGTCGTAGATGCGACCCACGATGGGGGAGAGCAGGCCCATCAGCAGACCACCGGGGAGCAGCAGCAGGCCGACCTGCAGGACCTCGAGTCCGAGGACGCGCTCCAGGTAGATCGGCAGCAGGATGAGCGTGCCGAACATCGCCATGAAGCTCAGGCCCATCGCGACGATCGGCACCGTGAAGCCACGGGTGCGGAAGGTGCGGAGGTCGAGCAGGGCGCTGTCGGTGCGCTGCAGGCGCGTCTGCCGGACGATGAACACCGCGAGGGCGACGGCACCGACGACCAGGGCGGTCACCGGGACGAGCGGTCCGGTCGCGCCGGCTTCACCGATGCTGGACAGCCCGTAGACGATGCCACCGAACGCGAAGGCGGAGAGCACGACCGAGACGACGTCGATCGGCGCCTTGCGCGGCGTCGAGACGTTCTGCACCTTGACCATGCCGAGGACCAGCGCCGCGATCGCGATGGGCAGCACGAAGCCGAACAGCCAGCGCCACGAGAACGCGTTGAGGATCAGGCCGGAGATCGTCGGGCCGATGGCCGGAGCGACCGAGATGACGATCGAGATGTTGCCCATGATGCGGCCACGGTGCGCGGGGTCGACGAGGGTCAGGACCGTCGTCATCAGCAGCGGCATCATGATCGCCGTGCCGCTGGCCTGCACGATGCGGCCGACGAGCAGGACGGTGAAGCCCGGCGCGAGCAGGGCGATCAGCGTGCCGACCGAGAACAGGCCCATCGCCCAGACGAAGACGGGGCGGGTGTTGAAGCGCTGCAGCAGGAACCCGGTGATCGGGATGACGACCGCCATGGTGAGCAGGAAGCCGGTGGTCAGCCACTGGCCGGTCGCGGCGCTGATGTCCAGGTCGTCCATGAGCCGGGGCAACGCCACGCCCATGATCGTCTCGTTCAGGATGACGACGAACGCGGAGACGAGCAGCAGCCCGATCACGAGTCGGGTCTCGGCAGCGGACGGCTGCGAGACGCTTCCCGTGCGGGGGGCGGAATCGACGGCCTGGGTCATGCGGGTGCTCCTGGTGGGTCACGACGGGTGGAACGGGTGTGGCGCAGGACGCGCAGACAGGCCAACTCCCTGAGTGGATGCGATTATTCCGCTTCGTTCCGACATCCGCAGGTGAACGATCGGTGCCGAGCGCGCCGGACGCCGGCACCGCTCCCACTCACGTCCGCTCAGTGCAGGATCGCGAACCCGTCGGCGTCCCCGTGCGGGACGACCGAGCGCAGGGTGACGTCGGTCACGGTCGCCGACGGTGGTCCGGTCCGCAGGCACTCCACCAGGGAGTCGACCGCGACCGACGGTCCCTCGGCCTCGACCTCGACGGTGCCGTCCCAGAGGTTCCTCGCGTAGCCGACGAGGTCGAGCCCGTCGGCCTTCCGAGCGGTCCAGTACCGGAAGCCGACCCCCTGGACCGTCCCCGACACCACGGCATGCACCCTCGTCACCGTCGTCATGTCCTCCACGCTAACCGCGGCTGGCCGTCGGGAGTTTTCGGCCCCGTGACGATCTGTTTCCGGCTCGTGACGAGCGCGCCGTGTCGACAGTGATAGTGTCATCTCAACCCGAACACTTCGAGTCAGATTGACACTATCTCCACCATGGACGAAGCAGGCATCCGCGTCGCGGTCTCCACCGTGATCGTCGCGCTGCGCCCGCACCCCGACACCGGGGCCCCGGCGCTGTGGATGCCGCTCGTCCGTCGCGTCGCCGAACCGTTCGAGGGTTCCTGGGCGCTCCCCGGCGGCTGGGTCGGCGACGACGAGGGGTTGGAGGACTCGGCGGCCGCCCGACTCCGCGAGACGACCAACGTGCAGCCGCGGTACCTCGAGCAGCTCTACGCGTTCGGCGACGTCGGACGCTCCCCGAGCCGGGTCGTGTCGATCGTCTACTGGGCACTGGTGCACCCGGACGAGGCGAACGTCGTGCCCGACGACTGGAACGTCCGGTGGTTCCTGGCCGACGAGCACCCGCCGCTCGCCTTCGACCACGACCGCATCGTGGAGTACGCCCTGTGGCGGCTGCGCAACAAGATGTCGTACTCGCGGATCGCGCAGGCGTTCCTCGGCGACCGCTTCACCCTCGCCGAACTCCGGGGCGTGTACGAGGCGGTGCTCGGCCGAGCACTCGACCCCGCGAACTTCCGTCGGCAGGTCGAGAAGACCGACGCGGTCCTGCCGACCGACGAGACCACGAGCGGGGGCCGGCACCGTCCGGCCCGGCTGTACCGCTCGAACCCCGACCTGGCCTACGCGGACAACGGCCCGCTGCGGACCGGGGCCGATCAGCACCAGCAGCGGAACCGATAGGAAACCCCGTGTCCATCGCCACGACGATCGAACTCATCTCCAACGGCCGGGCCGGCGGCAGCACCTGCACGCCCGACCTCGCGGTGCCGACGTGGGACTTCGACTCGCGCCCCGGGTACGGCCCGGGGTCGTCGATGTCCGACGTCATCCCGACGAGCGCCCCGCGCCAGGGTGTGCTGCCCGACGAGTACAAGACTGCCCCGACCGACGAGCTCCACGAGCGCATCGAGCGGGCGAAGGCCACCCTCGGCGACCGGGTCGTCGTCCTCGGGCACTTCTACCAGCGCGACGAGGTCGTCCGGCACGCGGACTTCCTGGGCGACTCGTTCCAGCTCGCGAACGCCGCCCTGACGAAGCCCGACGCCGAGGCGATCGTGTTCTGCGGTGTGCACTTCATGGCCGAGACGGCCGACATCCTGGCGCGCGACGACCAGCGCGTGATCCTGCCGAACCTGGCGGCCGGGTGCTCGATGGCCGACATGGCCGACATCGACAGCGTCGAGGCCGCGTGGGCGGAGCTGACGGCGGTGTACGGCACCGAGCCCGACGCCGACGGCCGCGTCCCCGTGATCCCGGTCACCTACATGAACTCCGCCGCCGACCTCAAGGCCTTCTGTGGTCGCAACGGTGGCATCGTCTGCACCTCGTCGAACGCCGCGACGGTGCTCGAGTGGGCCTTCGAGCGCGGGCAGCGCGTCCTGTTCTTCCCCGACCAGCACCTCGGCCGCAACACCGCGAAGGCGATGGGCATCAGCACCGACCTGATGCCGATGTGGAACCCCCGGAAGCCCCTCGGCGGCAACGAGACGAGTGACCTCGAAGCGGCCAAGGTCATCCTCTGGCACGGCTTCTGCTCGGTGCACCGCCGCTTCACGGTCGACCAGATCGACCAGGCACGCCGCGAGCACCCGGGCGTGCAGGTCATCGTGCACCCGGAGTGCCCGATGGCCGTGGTCGACGCCGCCGACCACGCCGGCAGCACCGACCTGATCCGGAAGACCGTCGCCGCGGCCACCGAGCCGACCACCTTCGCGATCGGCACCGAGATCAACATGGTGAACCGGCTCGCCGCCGAGTACCCGCAGCACACGATCTTCTGCCTCGACCCGGTCGTCTGCCCCTGCTCGACGATGTACCGGATCCACCCGGGCTACCTCGCCTGGGTGCTCGAGGCACTCGTCCGCGGCGAGGTCCTCAACGAGATCGTCGTCCCCGCCGACGTGCAGGCCGACGCCAAGGTGGCACTCGAGCGCATGCTCGCCGCGAAGCCGCGCGGCTGAGACGCGGACCCGACCGAACGAGGGAGACCACCGTGCACGTCGTCATCGTCGGGTCCGGCATCGCCGGCCTGACCGCAGCGATCCGTGCGAGTGCCCTGCACGACGTCACCCTGGTGACGAAGGGGGCACTCGCCGACAGCGCCACCGCGTACGCCCAGGGCGGCATCGCGGTGGCGCTCGGCGCCGACGACTCCGCGACGCTGCACCAGGCCGACACGCACGTCGCCGCGGCCGGCAGTGCCGACGCCCGGGCCGTCGAGGTCCTGTGCACCGACGGCCCGGCCCGCGTCCGCGACCTGCTCGCGCTCGGGGTGCCCTTCGACCGCTCGTCGGACCCGGCGTCACTGGACCGGTACGGCGACGACCTCGCCCGCGGTCGCGAGGCCGCGCACGGCCGGTGGCGCGTCGTGCACGCGGACGGTGACGCGACCGGGGCCGCCATCGAACGCACCCTCATCGCGGCACTGCACCGACGGCACGTCACGATCCTGGAGCGCACGAGCCTGACCGACCTGGTCGTCCGCGGCGGAGCGGTGGTCGGCCTCGACGTCCTCGACCTGCTCGGAGAACCCCGCCGGCTCGACGCGGACGCCGTCGTCATCGCGTCCGGGGGAGCCGGACACCTGTACCGCGAGACGACGAACCCCCTGGTCGCGACGGGCGACGGGGTCGCCGCCGCCTGGCGCGCCGGCGCCGTCCTCGCCGACCTGGAGTTCGTCCAGTTCCACCCGACCCGACTCGCAGTCCCCGACGGGGGACTGGTCTCCGAGGCCGTCCGTGGCGAGGGTGCCGTGCTCCGCGACGCCGCCGGGCACCGCTTCATGACCGACGCGCACCCGGACGCCGAGCTCGCCCCGCGTGACGTCGTCGCCCGTGGGATCGCCGCCGCGGTGCGCGACCAGGGCGGCGCGCCCGTGCTCCTCGACGCCACCGGTCTCGACGCCGGGTTCCTGGTCTCGCGGTTCCCCGGACTCACCCGGGCCACCCGCGCCGCCGGGTTCGACTGGACCCGCGAAGGCGTCCCCGTCGCACCGGCCGCGCACTACTCGATGGGCGGCATCGCCACCGACGCCGAGGGCCGCACCAGCCTGCCCGGACTGCTCGCCGTCGGCGAAGCCGCCTGCACCGGGGTGCACGGCGCCAACCGGCTCGCCTCGAACTCCCTGCTCGAGGGACTCGTCTTCGCGGTCCGCGCAGCGGACGCGGTCGCCGCACCGCGACCCGGCCTGCTCCGCCTGCGCGGGGACGCCGGTCTCCACGTGACCAGCGTGCCCCGAGCGGCCGACGCGATCCGTGCCTCTCCCCACCTGCTCGGCCGTCACGCCGCTCCGCAGGCTCCGCAGCGCGCCGGAACCGGCAGGCGTGGGCCCAGTCCGACCCTGCCTGGAGGCGCGACCCACCTCGACGACGTCGGTGCCGTCCGGCTGGCGGTCCAGTCCGTCATGACGGACCGTGTCGGGCTGCTCCGTGACGCCGTCGGGCTTGCGAGCGCACGCCGCGACCTCGACGCGCTGACCGCGCCGACCGGCGGCGGCGTGCGTGAGCACGAGGACCGCGCGCTGCTCGACCTGGCACGACTCGTCGCGCTCGCCGCTGCAACCCGCACCGAGTCCCGCGGGGCGCACGCCCGCACCGACCACCCCGACACCGACCCCGCCGCCCCGGCCTCGTACGCCTGGGTCGTCGACCACACCGACGCACACCCCGACGAGCACACGGACGAACGTGCCGACGGCTCCGCAGTCTTCCCGCAGGAGGTACCCGCATGACCACCGACCCCGGCACCATCCCGCCGCACGCGCTGCGTCGCGTGATCGAGACCGCGCTCGAGGAGGACGCGCCCTGGGGCGACGTCACCAGCGAGACCCTGATCCCCGCCGAGGCGACCGCGACCGCGACCCTCGGCGCGCGCGAGCCCGGCGTGCTGAGCGGCGGTGGGGTCTTCGTCGCCGTGATGCACGCCGTCGACCCGACGGTCGATGCGGTCGTGCACGTCGCCGACGGCACGCACTTCGCGGCCGGCGACGTCCTCGCGACCGTGACCGGGTCGGCGCGGGCCGTGCTGCGGGCCGAACGGGTCGCCCTCAACCTGGTCCAGCGGATGTCGGGCATCGCGACGGCCACCGCCGCCCACGTCGCGGCCGCCGCGGGCACCGCTGCGCGGATCGTCGACACCCGGAAGACGACGCCGGGCCTCCGTGCGCTCGAGCGGTACGCCGTCCGGTGCGGCGGCGGACACAACCACCGCACCTCGCTCTCCGACGCCGTGCTGGCCAAGGACAACCACCTGGCGGTGCTCCTGGCCGGCGGCATCGGCATCGGCGACGCGATCGCCCAGGCCCGCGTGCGTCTCGGACACACCGTGCACGTGGAGGTCGAGGTGGACCGCATCGACCAGATCGAACCCGTCGTCGCGGCCGGGGTCGACACGATCATGCTCGACAACTTCACCACGGACGAACTCGTGACCGGGGTCGGCATCGTCGCCGGACGCGCGCTCGTCGAGGCCTCGGGCGGAGTGTCGCTCGACACCGTCGCGGCGATCGCGGCCACCGGCGTCGACGTCATCTCGGTCGGGGCGCTGACCCACTCGGCGCGGGCGCTCGACCTCGGGCTCGACATCGACGTCGCGGTGCCGACGGAGCACGTCGCGGTTCCCGTGCGGGACTGACCGTGTTCTACCTGGACCGCGCCGCCACCACCCCGGTCCGCCGCGAGGTGCTCGAGGTGATGTGGCCGTACCTGACGGGGGTGTTCGGCAACCCCTCGTCGACGCACGGGTTCGGGGACGAGGCCGCGCGGGGTCTCACCGCCGCACGGGCCGCCGTCGCCGGGGTGCTCGGGTGCCGGCCCGCCGAGGTCGTCTTCACCACCGGCGGCACCGAGGGGGCGAACACCGCGATCAAGGGGATCGCCCTCGCCGCTCCCCGCGGTCGGCACGTCGTCACGAGCGCCATCGAGCACGAGGCGGTGCTGGAGAGCTGCGCGTACCTCGCCCGCTTCCACGACTTCGACGTCACCGTGCTGCCCGTCGGACCGGACGGCCGCGTCGACCCGGCGGTGCTGCGTGCGGCCCTTCGCTCGGACACCACGCTCGTCTCGATCGCGCACGCCGACAACGAGATCGGCACCGTGCAGGACGTGCCGGCGCTCGCCGCGGTGGCGCACGAGGTCGGGGCGCGCTTCCACACCGACGCCGTGCAGTCCGCGCCCTGGCTGCCGATCGGTCTCGGGCCCCTGGGCGTCGACGCGCTGTCGTTGTCCGGGCACAAGCTCGGCGCCCCGAAGGGCACCGGCGTGCTCGCCGTGCGCTCCGGCGTCCCGCTCGAGCCGCTGCTGCACGGCGGGGGACAGGAGCGGGGGCGGCGGTCCGGCACCGAGGACGTGGCCGGTGCCGTGGCGGTGGCGACCGCCCTCGGGCTGGCGGCGGAGACGGTGCGGTCGGGGGAGGGCACGGCGACCACCGTGCGCGACGCGGTGCTCGACGGCGTGCTCGCCGCGGTCCCCGGTGCATTCGTCACCGGATCGCGGGAGCACCGACTGCCCGGGCACGCGTCGTTCTGCTTCCCGGGTGTCAACGGCGAGACCGTCCTGCTCGAGCTCGAGCAGCGCGACGTCGTGTCGTCGTCGGGCAGTGCCTGCGCGGCGGGCAGCACCGAGGCCTCGCACGTGCTCACGGCGCTCGGGGTCCCCGAGGACGTGGCCCGGACCGCGCTGCGCCTGACGTTCGACGCCTCGCTGACGGCCGACGACGTCCGGGTCGTCGTCGGAGCGGTGGCCGACGCCGTGGCGACCGTCCGTGACCTCGGCTGAGGTGTACTAGACGTTCTACTCCATCTCTGGGTACGTGTCCCCCCTTCTGCGGACAACCGATCTGCGTCAGAGTGTCGTCATGGCAAACGCGATGATGACCAGGACCCGACGGGACGACCGCTTCCGAGCGGTGCAGCTCCTGCCGGCGCCGGCCACCCTCGTCGCGCTCGCCCTGGCAGCGCAGCACGACCTCGGCACGGCCCCGCTCGGGCTCATCGCCGTGGTCGGAGCGCTCGCGACCGCCGGGAGTGCCCTGCTCCCGATGGTCCGGCCAGCCGCCGCCCCCCGGTCGATGCCCGCACCGACCGAGACGGACCGGTACCGAGAGGACACCGAACACCCTTGAGGTCCACCACCGTGCGGTTCCCCTGAACCGAGCCGCGCGGTGGACCCAGACCGGATGTCGACCCCCTGATCGACGTCCGGCGCGGGGCGCGACGTTCCCCCTGTCGTCGTGTCCCGCCGTACACCGCGATCCCGCCGTGGGTCGACGTCCGCACCCCTGAGCGGCGTCGGTTCCCCTGCAGCCCACGGCGGGTTCCGGTTCCCCGGTAGCGTCGTCGCATGCCCTCGTACCGCGTGACCCTGGCGATCGGTGCCCTCGCGACCGGCACCGCACCGGACGCCGTCCTGCCCGCCGCGGCCGCCCTCGTGCGCGAACACGCCGTGGTCGAGGCCGAGGACGTCCGCCTGCTCCGTGGCGTCCCGTGCGCGGTCGTGCGCTTCGAGGCCGAGGACGACCGTGTCGCCGCGGCCGTCCGCGACGTCGCGGTCGACGGGCTGCAGGACGTGGTCGAGATCCGCTCCGACGTCGTCACCCGGCGCGAGGGTGGTCGCTGGATCCCGGTCGCCTGACGATCAGGCGGTGTGCGTCGCCGGTGCCGGGGTCCCCGGCCAGACGTAGTCCAGGTCGTCCGGCACGTCGGGGAACAGCTCCCGGTAGTGCTCCGGCGCCTTCTGCACGAGCTTCGAGCGGTGCGAGACGTGCAGGGCCTCGTCGTCGTTCCACGGCGGGATCGGCACGTCACCGCGCTCGTACGCCGCCAGGTCCTCCGGCACACGGCCCAGGTCGAGCAGGGTCTTCTCGAGGCACGTGTCGGCGTACCCGCGCTCGGCCCAGACGCGGCACGTGGCCTCCTGGTAGGCCATCAACGCCGGGCGGTAGCCGCGCCACATCGCCGTCACCGGGTGGTGCTGCCAGCCGTAGTCGGGGAGCGTCAGTGCGCGCATCACCTGCAGGGTCTCGACCCGCTGCTTGCCGAGCCGCCGGTCGTCGAGGACCTCGGCGGATGCCCGGAAGTCGGCGTACGGCAGGAAGGTCTGCATGGCGCGGACGCTACCCGGACCGACTGGCACCCGACACATGTCGTCACGAACGTGCCGCCCGCCCCGGCAGCGTGTGAGCATCGACCGCATGAGCGGAGAACTGGTCGTCGGCGTCAGTGGCAGCCCATCGGACCCCTCGCGGACCTCGACCCTGGTCGCGGCGACGGTGGCCCGGTTGGCCGAGGAGATCGACGGCGCCCGGACCGAGACGATCGAGATCGGCCCGCTGCTCGCCGACCTCGGAGCGGCCTCGGGTCGCGAGACGATGTCCGACCGCACCCGCCGGGCCCTCGAGACGGTGGAGGCCGCGGACGTGCTCGTCGTCGGCAGCCCGGCCTTCCGGGCGGCCTACTCCGGCGCCTTCAAGCTGTTCTTCGACTGGGTCGGGCAGTACGACCTCGTCGACACCCCGGTGCTCCTGACCGCCACCGGTGGCAGCGACCGGCACGCCTTGCTCGTCGAGCACCAGATGCGCCCGCTGTTCGGGTTCTTCCAGTCCACGACCCTGCCGCTCGGGGTCTTCGGCAACGAGCGGGACTTCACCAAGCGCGAGGGTGGGTACGACATCGCGAGCGTGGACCTGGAGCTCCGCATCGACCAGGCCGTCCGTAGGGCCGTGCCGCTCATCCGCGGGGGCTTCGCCACCGCCGGGGTCGCCGACGTGCCCCGTCCCGCGGACTTCTGACCCGCGGTCCGCTCAGTCCGGTCGGTGACGTCGTCCGCTGCGGACGGGCCGTCGCGCCTGCGGCAGGGTCTCGACGACGAGCTCGTACGAGTTGCGGACGAGGTCGCCGACGAACGCCTCGGTGACGCCGGCCCCGCCGTGGAGCGTGATCCAGTGCTCCTTGTTCATGTGGTAGCCGGGCGTGACGGTGTCCCGCTCCTGTCGCAGGGCCTCGGAGTGCTCCGGCTCGGCCTTGAGGACCACGACGGGCTCTCCCGGGACCTCGGTGACCAGCAGGAACACCTTGCCGACCACCTTGAAGACCTCCCAGTCGGGGCCGAAGGGGTGCTCGTGGGTCACCGCTGGCAGACCGGCCGCGACCTCCATCGCGTGCTCCTGCACGGCGGTGCCGTCCAGGTCGTCGGGGTGGCCTGAGTCGTCGCCGTCGTGCGCCTGTGAGGAGTCCGTCCGCGGTGCGCCCGTCATCCGGCCACCGTCGTGAAGCCGAGCACGGCCGCGGCGACGGAGAGGACGGCCAGGACGAGCGGCGGCACGACGGGTTCGTGTCGCCGGGCGTGCACGACGACCGCCCCGATCATCAGCACGGCGAGCCCGACAGCGGCGATCGGGGTGAGGACCTGAGCGGTCGAGGTGAGCAGCGGCACGACGAGGCCCAGGGCGCCGACGACCTCGAGGGCCGCGATCAGCTTGATCGCGGCGGGGGAGAAGTCTGCGGCCCAGGGCATCCCGCCGTCGATCAGCGCCGATCGGGGGCGGACGAGCTTCAGGACGCCGGCGCCGAGGAAGGCGAAGGCGAGGAGGCCGGAGATGATCCAGAGTGCGATGAGCATGGGGTGTCTTCCTGTTGGTGAGCGTGGTGAGCGTGGTGCGCGGTGGTTCAGTCGTGGTCGTCGGGGCGATCGGCGTCGGCGTCCCGCTGGTCGAGGTGGTGGTGCAGGGTGGCCGTGAGTGCTCGCATGGTCTCGAGCTGGTCGGGTGTGAACGCGTCGACGAACACCTGGCGGACCAGCCGGAGGTGCGCGGCGGACGAACTGCGGAAGACGCTCGCCCCGGTGCCGGTCAGGGTGACGGCGGCGCCGCGAGCGTCACCGCCGACCCGTCCCCGGAGCACGAGCCCGCGTTCCTCCATGCGTTTGAGGTGGTGCGACAGGCGGCTGCGCTCCCACCCGATCCCCGTCGCCAGGTCCGACGACCGCAGGGTGCGGTCCTCGGCCTCGCTCAGGGCGAGCATCACCGAGTAGTCCCCGGGGGAGATCCCCGAGGTGTCCAGGAACGCCGTCGACAGTGTGCGCCGGACGCGCTCCGACGCCTCGACGTAGGCGCGCCAGGTCGCCAGTTCGTCCGCGTTCGGTGATCGCCGTCCGGGTCGGTGCTCGTCGGTTCCGTGCACGGTGCCTCCATCGTTGACAAGCCGACCCTATCCGCAGATGATTGACGCGTCAATTACATGATTGACACGTCAATGAAATGAGGGCCACCATGTCCGACATCACCTTCGGCCTCGACACGTTCGGGGACGTCCCCACCGATGACCACGGCGCCCAGGTGGGTCACGCGAGGTCGATCCGGCAGCTCGTCGACGAGGCGGTCCTGGCGGACCAGCTCGGCGTCGACGTCTTCGCGGTGGGCGAGCACCACCGGCCGGAGTACTCGGTCTCCTCGCCCGAGACCGTCCTGGCCGGCCTGGCGACGGCGACCGAGCGCATCCGTCTCAGCTCGGGCGTCACGGTGCTGAGCTCTGACGATCCGGTCCGTGTGTTCCAGCGCTTCGCGACGGTGGACGCGCTGTCGAACGGACGGGCCGAGGTGATCCTCGGTCGCGGGTCCTTCACCGAGTCGTTCCCGCTCTTCGGCTACGACATGACCGACTACGAGGTGCTGTTCGAGGAGAAGATCGAACTGTTCGCCCGGTTGCTGCGCGAGACACCCGTCACCTGGTCGGGCACGACCCGTGCGCCACTCGTCGACGCAGACGTGTTCCCGAAGACCGAGCACGGGCTCCGGACCTGGGTCGGCGTCGGCGGGTCACCGCAGTCCGTGGTGCGCACCGCCCAGTACGGCTTCCCCCTGATGCTCGCCGTCATCGGCGGGCAGCCGGAGCGCTTCCTGCCGTTCCTGGACCTGTACCGCCGTGCCACGGAGGAGTTCGGGACGACCGCCCACCCCGTCGGCATGCACTCACCCGGGTTCGTGGCCGACACCGACGAGGAAGCGCTCGAGGCGTGGTACCCGCACTACAAGGTCGTCCGCGACCGGATCGGAGCGCTGCGCGGGTGGCCGCCGGTGACGCGGGCCGAGTTCGACCACGAGGTACGGTCCGGCTCGATGTACATCGGGTCCGCCGAGACCGTGGCCCGGAAGATCGCCCGGACCGTGCACGCGATGGGCGTCGGTCGGTTCGACATGATCTACACCTCGGGGGCCCAGTCGATGCGCGCCCGCCTGCGCTCCGTCGAGCTCTACGGCGGTACCGTGGTGCCGCGCGTGCGGGAGCTGCTGGCCGAGATGCCGGCGACGCAGACGACGGACGCGGCCTAGCTGCGGTCAGGGGAGGGCTCGGCGGCCAGGGTGTCGCCGAGTCGGGTCAGCAGGCCCCGGAGCACGTCCTGCTCGCTCGCTGTCAGGCCTGCTGTCGTCTGCGCTTCCAGGGAGTCCCAGACGGCCGCGACGGGCTCCTCGAGCGCGCGGCCGGCGGCGGTGAGTGACACGAGGACGATCCGACGGTCCGCCGTCGAGCGCTCGCGGTTCACGAGTCCGAGCTTCTCGAGCCGCGCGAGCGCCTTCGCCGTGGTCGGTGGCTCCACGGACAACCGACGCGTCAGGTCCGCCTGTGACAGCGGGGCTTCCCTCCACAGCTCCATCAGCACGAACTCCTGGCCGGCGGCGAGACCGACGGCCTGCAGCAACGAGCCGGCGAGCTTCCGGTGTGCCTTGGCCACCGCGGGGATCAGCGAGCTGATCGGGGTCGCAGGGCGCTCGGGGCTGCCTGGGGAGTCCATCCGAGTCCTTCCGGAATAATCATTAGTCGGCTTAGCTTCTACCCGACGATCGAACACGAAGGAGTCAACCATGACGACAGGATCCACCCCCACCATCGCCGTCTTCGCCGCCACCGGGAGCCAGGGCGGTGCCGTCACCGACGCGCTGCTGGCACGCGGCGCCACCGTGCGCGCACTCATCCGCGACACCGGTTCCGAGAAGGCCGCCGCGCTCGCCGAACGCGGGGTCGAGCTCGCCCGTGTCGACGTCGCTGATGCCGCCTCGCTCGCCGCTGCGCTCGAGGGCGTCGACGCCTTCTGGTTCATGACCACGCCACCCGGGGGCATGCAGGACGCCGACACCGCTGGGGAGACCGCCCAGGGCATCGCACTGGCCGACGCCGCTGCGGCGGCACGCGTGCCCCGCGTCGTCTTCAGCTCGGTCGGCGGTGCTGAGCGCGACTCCCACGTGCCGCACTTCGACTCGAAGTACCGCGTCGAGGAGCACCTGGTCGCCCTGGGGCTGGTCACCACGATCGTGCGTCCGGTGTTCTTCATGGACAACTTCCGCTGGTTCGCGCCGACGACCGAGGACGGCACCCTGGTCCTCCGCCTGCCGTTCCCCGACGACGTCGTGCTCCAGATGATCGCGGCGCGCGACGTCGGCGCCGTGGCCGCCACGGCACTGCTCGATCCGGACGCCGTCCCGGCCACGATCGAGATCGCCGGCGACGCCCGTACCGGCAGCGAGATCGCCGCGGCCTTCGCCGAGCACACCGGCATGCCCGCCCGGTACGAGGCGCTGCCCCTGGCCGTGATGGACGGGCAGGACGACATGCAGGCCATGTTCCGGTGGTTCGCCGAGACGCCCGCCTACCAGGCCGACCTCGACCAGGTCCGCCGCATCGCGCCGGACACCTGGACGCTCGACCGGTGGCTGCAGGCCGTCCACTTCACGCCCGCCCGCTGACGCCGCCGACGAAGCACCAGGGAGACACCATGCAGGCAGTGCAGTTCACCGCGTACGGGTCACCGGACGTCCTCGAGGTCGTGGACGTCGGCGTGCCTCGCCCCGGGCCCGCCGAGGTCGTCATCGACGTCGCCGGTGCCGGCATCAACCAGCTGGACACCAAGATCCGCTCCGGGGCGATGGCCGCGGGTGCAGCGCTCGCCGCACCGTCCGGCACGGGGTTCGACGCGGCCGGGACCGTCGTCGAGGTCGGCACCGACGTGACCGACGTCGTGCCGGGCGACACCGTCTTCGGCACCGGACGGGACACGCTCGCCCAGCAGGCCGTGCTGACCCGGTGGGCGCTGGTCCCCGCCGGTGTGGACGCCGCCGACGCCGGCGGATGGGGCGTCGCGGTCGAGACGGCGAACCGGCTCCTCACCGAGATCGGCCTCGAGCACGGCACGCTCCTGCTCAGCGGCGCGTCAGGTGGCGTCGGTTCGGCGCTCGTGCAGCTGGCCCGGGCTCGCGGGCTGCAGGTGGTCGGGACGGCGAGCGAGCGGAACCACGCGTACCTCGAGGGCCTCGGAGCGGTCCCGGTCACGTACGGGCCCGGACTGGTCGAGCGGGTGCGCGCGGTGGCGCCGAGCGGGATCGACGGCGCGCTGGACCTCTCCGGCGCCGGGGTCATCCGTGACCTCGTCGCGCTCGTCGGCGATCCCCGGCAGGTGATCTCGATCTCGGACTTCACCGCCCCCGGGCTCGGCGCGCGCGTCTCGACGGGCGCGAACCGCTCCACCGATCCGCGCGACGGCTTCGTCGAGGCCGCAGCCCTGCCGGGCTTCTCGCTGCACGTCGAGCGCCGGTACCGGCTCGACGAGGCGCGGGCCGCGCACACGGCCGCGGAACGCGGGCACACCGTCGGCAAGCTCGTCGTCATCCCGTAGGCGAAGGCGGTCCGGGGCGCGTCGGGTGTCGGACGGGAGGCCCGTGGCGGGTCCGCCACGGGCCTCCCGTCCGCCTGTTGCTCAGCCGAGCAGGGACGCGACGTGCGCGACCGCCAGGCGGTAGCCGTCGGCGCCCGCGCCGGCGATGACCGCCGTCGCGGCGGTGGCGACGTGGTCGACGTGGCGGAACGGCTCGCGCTTCCACGTGTTCGACAGGTGCACCTCGACGACGGGGACCCACAGGGCCTCCACCGCGTCGTGCAGCGCGACCGAGGTGTGCGCGTAGGCAGCGGGGTTGATGACGACCGCGGCGAAGTCGTCGAGCGCCTCGTGCAGCCACTCCACGAGCTCGCCCTCGCGGTTCGTCTGGCGGAAGTCGGCCTCGAGCCCGTGCACGGCTGCCTCGGTGTGCACGATCGCCTCGATCTCGGCGAGCGTCACGGTGCCGTACTGCTCCGGGTCGCGGCGCCCGAGGATGTCGAGGTTCGGGCCGTTGAGGACGAGGATGCGCGACGCGTCGGTCATGGGCCGAGCGTAGCGAACCGGGGGAGCGTTGCGCGGCTCGGACGATGCATGTGCTGGCTATGTGAACGGTCACAAACCGGTGTAACGTCTCCGTCCGGGTCGGCAGAGTTGTCGACTGCAACACACTGACGTGGAGATGTGAATGGTTCTCGCTGCAGCGAACGAAGGGATCCGGCTCGACTTGGGCTGGGTCGACTACCTGATGATCATCGTGTACTTCGCGGTCGTCATCGGGATCGGGTTCACCGCCCGCAAGCAGGTCCGGACGAGCATGGACTTCTTCCTGTCCGGCCGCTCGATGCCGGCGTGGATCACGGGCCTGGCGTTCGTGTCCGCGAACCTCGGTGCCACCGAGATCCTCGGCATGGCGGCCAACGGTGCCCAGATCGGCATGGCCACCCTGCACTACTACCTCGTCGGCGCCGTGCCCGCGATGGTGTTCCTCGGCCTCGTGATGATGCCGTTCTACTACGGCTCGAAGGTCCGTTCCGTGCCGGAGTTCATGCTGCGCCGCTTCGGCAAGGCGCCGCACCTGGTGAACGCGATCGCGTTCGCGGTGTCGAACGTGCTCATCGCGGGCATCAACCTCTACGCGATGGCCATCGTCATCGAGGCCATGCTCGGCTGGCCGGAGTGGCTGGCGATCATCGTCTCCGCCGGCTTCGTGCTCGTCTACATCACCCTCGGCGGGCTCTCGAGCGCGATCTACAACGAGGTCATGCAGTTCTTCGTGATCATCGCGGGCCTCATCCCGCTGACGATCGTCGGTCTGCACCGCGTCGGCGGCTGGGACGGCCTGTCGAAGGCCATCACCGAGACCCAGGGCGTGCAGCACCTGCAGGCCTGGGCCGGCACCGGTTTCGGTGACGTCACCAACCCGATCGGCGCCAACTGGCTCGCCATCGTGCTCGGCCTGGGCTTCGTGCTCGGGTTCGGCTACTGGACCACGAACTTCACCGAGGTGCAGCGCGCGTTCTCGGCGAAGAACATGTCGGCGGCCCGGCGCACCCCGCTCATCGCCGCGATCCCGAAGCTCTTCATCCCGGCCATCGTCGTGATCCCCGGCCTCATCGCCGCGGCCGTCGTGGGCAACCAGTTCGCAGACGGAACGCTGACCTACAACGACGCGATCCCGAAGCTCATCCAGATGTACCTGCCGACCGGCGTGCTCGGCATCGCGGTGACCGGTCTGCTGGCGTCCTTCATGGCCGGCATGGCGGCGAACGTCTCGTCGTTCAACACCGTCTTCACCTACGACATCTGGCAGCGCTACATCCGCCCGAACATGCCCGACCTGCACTACCTGAAGACCGGTCGCTGGGTCACAGTGGTCGGCGTCGTGGTCGGCATCGCAACCGCGTTCATCGCGGCCCAGGCGTCGAACATCATGACGTACATGCAGACGCTGTTCTCGTTCTTCAACGCACCGCTGTTCGCCGTGTTCATCCTCGGCCTGCTCTGGAAGCGCATGACGACGCAGGGTGCGCTGTGGGGCTACGTGCTCGGCATCGTGACCCCGACGATCACCTGGATCGCCTACCTGGTCAACCCGGACCTGTTCGCCACCGCCACCGCTGAGACCCTGTACGGCGCGATCATCTCGTTCGTCACCGTGCTCGTCGTCGGCTTCGTCGTCTCGATGCTCACCAAGCCGAAGGACGAGAAGGAGCTCGGCGGGCTCGTCTACGGAGTCGGCAAGATCGACCTGCACGGCGACTCGGTCGCGACGGACACCGCCTGGTACCGCTCGCCCGCCCTGCTCGGCACCGTCGCGCTCGTGCTCTGCGTCGTCCTGTACCTCCCGTTCCTCTGATCCGCGAAGGAGACCACTTCTCATGAGTGACACCACCACCCCCGGCGCGATGACCGAGGAGCAGAAGGCTGCCCTGGTCCGCTCCACCCGCCGACTCGACCTGCGCCGCATCCTCGGCGGCCTGTTCGTGCTCTACGGCGTGATCACGACCATCGTCGGGATCGTGCACTGGAACACCGACCCCGAGAAGACCGGCGGGATCCACATCAACCTGTGGGTCGGGATCTCGCTGCTCGTCGGCGGTGGCCTGTTCTTCCTCTGGGACCGCCTGAACCCGGTGCCCGCCGAGGACATCATCGGCCAGGCCGAAGCCGAGGCGGACCAGCGTGCCGCGGGCGAAGGGCGCGAACTGGCCTGAGGCGCCCGGGTCGGGCGTCCCGGCCTGACGTGGAACGACGAAGTCGCTGTCGGACGACAGCGACTTCGTCGTTTCCAGCCTGGGCGGCGGACGCCTTGACCGGAGCCTTGCATGGCGGGTAGCATTGATATGTCGATCGGGTGCTGCTCGTTCGAAAGTGAGCCCCGGAGTATCCTGCAGCCAGCGCGGGACCGGGGTTTTGCGCTGCCCGGGCGGTCATTCGGCCCGCACGACCTCCACTCGCACGTGCTCGCTCTCGGCGCCGTGCACGTGCATCCCGCAGGCGATGTCGGCGAGTGACAACAGCGGCTCCAAGCCGCCTCGGACGTGTTCGTACTGCAACTCGGCGCCGAGGCCCCGAGCGCGGAGAGAGTCCATCATCGAAGCATCACCTGCGTCCCGCGCCGGCCCGCGCGACTCGAAGACCACGCGACTGACTCCGCGCTGATCGAGCTCCCAAGCGAGGCGCTCCAGGCATCGCCTGCGACGGCGTTCCGTCCGGGCCGGACGACCGGTGTAATGGATGACGACGATGGCGACGGCATGCCGCAGGAGGTCGAGCCATGAGAGGCGCTGTTCTCCGAGCGCCTCGTACCAGTGCAGCTTCCGCATCCGCCGAGGGGTCGCCCGTCGAATCGCCTCGCGGGCTTCGTCCTCGCCATTGGTCCGCATGATCACCGCGGCGAGGACGTACGCGGCGTGGTCCCGTCCACCACCGGGTTCCGACTCATCGACGTACGCCTGCATCGGACCAGCATATTGTGTACCGGTTGGTTCCCCCACGAAACGGTTGCGTGCTGATCCAGGTGGGTCCAGGTTGAACGTGACGAAAGGAACCGCCATGGACACGATGGTTTTCATCAACCTGCCCGTTGCCGACCTCGAACGCTCGAAGGCGTTCTACGAGGCGCTCGGCTACTCGATCAACCCGGCCTTCAGCGACGACACCGCGGCGTGCGTGGTGGTGAGTGACGCCATCTACGTGATGATCCTGACCACCGCGAAGTTCGCGGAGTTCACCGACAAGCGGATCGCCGACGCCGACACGATCGAGGTCATCAACTCGCTCAGTGCCCCGTCGAAGGAAGAAGTGCACCGCGTCGTCGACGCCGCGGTGGCCGCCGGCGGCACCGAGGACCGCCCGGAGATGGACCTCGGCTTCATGTACCAGCGGAGCTTCACCGACCCGGACGGACACCGCTGGGAGTACGTGTGGATGGACGAGCAGGCGACGCAGGACGGCCCGCCCGCCGAGTGAGCCAGGCGCTGTCGGCGGCGCCCGCCAGGATGGTCGCATGAGCACCGAGCCCGTCGACGCCCCGCCCGTGCCCGACCTCGTCACCGGCGACGACGGCCTCGCCCGGCCGGTCTGGGCGTCGTCGGACGAGCTCCTGCGCGAGTACTACGACACCGAGTGGGGCATGCCCGTCCGCGACGAACGCGGGGTGTTCGAGCGGCTCTCGCTCGAGGCGTTCCAGTCGGGTCTGTCGTGGCGCACGATCCTCGCGAAACGACCGGCGTTCCGTGCAGCCTTCGCCGACTTCGACGCCGACACCGTCGCGGCCTTCGGCGAGGACGACGTCGCACGGCTGATGGCCGACGCCGGGATCGTCCGGAACCGCGCGAAGATCCTCGCGACGATCACCAACGCGAACGCCACGATCGCACTGCGGCAGGACGGCGGGCTCGCCGACTTCGTGTGGTCGTTCCGGCCGGCGTCCACGCCCGAGCCGCGGTCGTCCGCCGAGGTCCCGACGAAGTCGGACGAATCCCTCGCCCTGTCGAAGGCGCTGCGAAAGCGCGGCTACGCCTTCGTCGGACCGACGACGATGTACGCCCTGATGGAAGCGCTCGGCATCGTCGACACCCACCTGATGGGCAGCCACCGGCGCGGCACCTCCGGGGTCTGGAGCTGACGGAAGGAAGCGGCAGGGGCGGGGTGCGCGGGCCGGGACTATGGTCGCGGCATGGCCGATGAGATCCGGATCGCGTTCCTGCTGTTCCCGCACCTGACCCAGCTCGACCTGACCGGTCCGGCGCAGGTCCTCAGCCGCGTGCCCGGCTCACGCGTGGAGTACGTGGCGGCGACGCTCGACCCGGTGCCGAGCGACTGCGGCTTGTCACTCGTCCCGACCGTGACGATCACCGACGCGAGCGCTGCGGACGTTCTGGTGGTGCCCGGCGGCGACGGTGCCTTCGACGCGATGCTGGACCCCACGGTCGTGGCCTTCGTCCGGCGCCAGGCCCGGGACGCGACGTGGATCACCTCGGTGTGTACCGGCGCCTTCGTGCTCGGCGCCGCCGGGCTGCTCGCCGGCAGACGCGCGACGACCCACTGGGCCTCGAAGCCGATGCTCGAAGCCTTCGGCGCGCAGCCGGTGGACGTCCGGGTCGCCCGGGACGGCGCCGTCGTCACCGCCGCCGGGGTGAGTGCGGGCATCGACATGGCGCTGTGGCTCGCGGCTGAGCTCGCCGGACGGCCCGCGGCCGAGGCGATCCAGTTGCAGATCGAGTACGACCCGCAACCGCCGTTCGACCACGGATCCGCCGAGCGTGCCGACGCCGCCGTCGTCACCCGGGCCCGCGCAGCAGCCGAGGAAGCGCGCGGCGCGAGGGTGACCCGCGCAGCCGCAGCGGTCCTGCACTGATGCGGACCTGCGCACGGTCACGAATCCCCGCTGGGCTCCGCCGAGTGGTCACGACGCGTCGTTCCGGGCGCGGCCAGTCGACACTTCGTGACCGCTCGGGGCCATGCACGCGGGGTGTTGTGACCGGGCGGTGACCCGAGCCGCCGTCCTGCGCTAGACCAGGGCTTTGCGCATCTGCGCCGACGTCACCTGGTACCCGAGCGCCGCGTAGAGCTCCTGCGCCCCCGTGTTGTAGCCGAACACGTTCAGCCCGATGCTCGTCGCACCGTTCTCGGCGGCGGCACGGTGCCCGAGTTCGAGCGCCCGACGGGCGTGCCCGCGGCGCCGGTGCGCCTCGTCGATCTCGACGTTGAACACCCACCAATCGGTGCTGCCCGGCGTGAGTGGTCCGATCCACAGGTACCCGATGACGGTGTGGTCCTGATCGGTGACGTCCCACACCAGGTGTCCGTCAGCGGGGGAGCCGCCCGGGAACCAGCGGTCGAGTGACTGCTGCTTGTTCGCCTCGGCCTGCTCGCGGGTCTCGCCCGCCTGCATCCGTGACTCGACGTACTCGGCCATCGTGCTCTCGAGCCAGGCCGGCAGACGTGTGGCCGGCATCACGACCAGCCGCGTGTCCGTCATCGGTTGCCCTTGGAACCCCGGCTCGGCTTGCCGCGCATCTTGCCGCGACCGGGCGTGGGCCCCTTGCCGGTGTTCGACTTCTTGCCGCTGCCGGACTTGCCGCTGCCGGGCGACTTGGCCTTGGCCTTGCCGCCGGCGCCGGCGCCGGCGGAGCCGCCCCTGGAGCCCGACGCCCCCGACGCACCCGACCCACTCGACCCACCCTTGGCAGCCGACCCGGCCTTGGCACCGCCACGAGCCGGACGCGAGCCGTTGTCGTCGTCGCGATCCGTGCCTCCCGGCTGGCGCGAACTGTTGGCGGTCCGCCCGCGCACCACGCCGATGAACTCCTCGGTGGTCTCGGTGGCGTCCTCGTCCCGCCAGACCAGCGCGATGCGCGTGCCCTCGGCGTTCATGAGCGGACGGCCCACCAGGTCCTTGCGGCTGGCGGCGCGGAACAGTGACTGGGGGAGCACGACGACGCCGACGTTCGCCTCGACCAGGTCGAGCGATCCGTCGATGTCGGCAGGCACCGGGCCGGCGTCGATCACGTGGACCTCGGCGTCGGCGAGGTCGACCTCGGCGAGTTCGGCGAGGGGGGAGTCCTTGGGCATCGCGACGACGGCCGTCTCGGTCCAGAGCGGGATGGCGTTGTGCTGCTCGGACACGGGCATGCGTGCGAAGACCATGTCGGCCTCGCCGGCCAGCGTGTCGTCGACGTCGTCGGCACCGATCGGCCGCAGCCGGAGCTCGATGGAGGGGAAGCGTTCCCGCCAGACACGGGCCCACTTTGCGGGGGAGACCCCCGGCACGAAGGCGATGGTGAGAGCCGCGGTCATGCAGACGAGCATAGGGGCCGTACCCTTGTCCTCATGGCGCAGGAACAGACCATGAAGCCCGAGACGGCTGCGAAGAAGCTCGGCATCTTGCTGACGGCCGCTCCGGAGTCCTTCCAGAGCGCTCCCCTCACGCGGACCGCCTTCGACGAGCTCCGGACCGAACCCCCGACCTGGCTCGAGGACCTCCGCCGCGACGGCCCGCACCCGCGACCCGTTGTGGCGCAGAAGCTCGGCATCTCCATCTCCGGCCTGAGCCGTGCGGGGATCGACGACGCGCTGACGACGGCGGACATCAAGACGCTGCTCGAGCAGAAGCCCGAGTGGCTCGTCCGCGAACGTGCGACGCAGGCCGCCGTGCACGCCGAGAACGCCCGCGTGAAGCAGGAGCGCGCCGCCAAGGCCGCTGCCCGCGCCGAGGACTGACCCCACCCGCTCTCCTCCGCCGCACCGAGGACACCCCACGTGCACGAGACCGTCGCCGACGCCATGCTCGTCGTGCCGCAGTTCGCGTCCGTGTGCTGCATCGTCGGTGACCGCTACCGCCCGCGTCCGGGCGTGATCGTGCCGGCGGGCGTGATGCTCGTCGCGATGCTCATGCCCGTCGTCGACGCCGGAGCGGTGTGGACCCTGTTCGCCTCGACCCTCCTGCTCCTGCTCGCGCCGTTGCCCGTGATGCGTCGCCGCCGCCCCGACGGTCGCCGCGCGGAGCCGATGGACGTTCACCGCGCGCTCTCCGCCGTCGTGATGGCGGGGATGCTGCTGACGGGGCACGCGACGGGGGTCGCCGGCGACCACGCCGGGCACGGCATCGCACTGTCCGCGGTGCTCGGCGCCGGCGTGATCGGCTACTGCGCGTTCAGCGGCTGGCTGCTCCGGTACGAGTGGGGTCGTGAGGACCGGCGGGCCGTCCGCAGCGGCGAGGTCTTCGCGATGACCGTCGCCGTGGTCGGCATGACCCTGGCCATGTAGCGGAGCCGCCTGCCCGGTCAGTCGCGCGCAGCCGGTCCGTCGGGTCCGTCAGTCGCGCGCGGCGCTGTCCGTCGAGGCGTCCGCCGCGTGCGTCACCCGCTGCTTCGCCGCCTGGATCGTGTCCTTCGCCACTGGCGGCACACCCCGCCGGATCCCGCGCAGGCCGACGACGAACAGGATCGCGGTCACGATCGCGAACACGACGAACGTGATCCCGGTCGCCGCCCACAGCGGCAGCGCCAGGGCGAGCAGCGCCACCGCGAAGCCCGCCAGCGCGACCAGGGTCGTCACGGCGAACGCGACGGCCACCCCGGTGAGCACCAGCCCGGTCTTCGCACCGCTCGCGCGCTCGCCGATCTCGCGCCGAGCCGAGGCGACCTCGTCACGCACGGCGCGCAGCACCGGCTCGAGGGCCTTCTGCACGAGACCGGCGGTCACCGTGTCGCGGAACGACGGCCGTCCGGGAGCGGTGGTGTCGTCGTGGTCGGTGCTGCTCATGGGGGTCTCCTGTCCGGGCGCGGCGGTGCGCGTCCCCTGACGGGACGCGGCTGGTCCGATGATCGTCACGCTGGCTCGCGTGCGCCCGGTGCGTTCCCAGGTTGTGCAACGGACGGGAGGCCCGCCCCGCGTCGACGACGCCGGACGGGCCTCCCGGGTGGTCGGGCCCACGGCCCTACTCGCTGACCTCCTCGAGGTCGTCGATCCCACGTGCGGCGGCCGCTGCGCGGCGGGCGCGCATCGACGGCGCGGCGAGTGCGGCGAGCACGGCCACGACCGCCACACCGGTGCACGCCCAGAACCCGATCGTGAAGGCGTCGTCCGTCGGCAGCCCCTGCGGCGTGCTGTGCGAGGTGATCAGCGCTGCGATGACGGCGGTGCCGACGCTCGAGCCGATGGTGCGGACGACCGTGTTGGCGCTGATGGCCTCACCGGTCTGGTTCGCGGGGACGCTCTCGATGATCGCGTTCGAGCAGGCGGCGAGGGCCATGCCGATCCCGATGCCGGTCAGGACGCCGGAGGCCACCACCTGCCACAGCTCGGCGTGTGCGATCGCCGGCAGCAGGAACGCGGCGACGATGGCGAACCCGCCGATGAGCATCGGCGGCTTCGGGCCGACCTTGCGCACCAGGATGCCCGCGATGGGCCCGGCGACGACCATCATCACGACGGTCGGCAGCAGGAAGAGACCGGCCTGGGTGACGTCCTTGCCGAAGCCGTAGCCGAGCGCCGTCGGGAGCTGCAGGAGCGTCGGCACGAGGACGAAGGTGCCGAACATCGCGAACCCGAAGACGAGTGCGACGACGTGGGCGGTCCAGACCCCGCGGACCGCGAAGAGCCGGACGTCGATGAGCGGCTCGGCGACCCGGAGCTCGACGAGGACGAACACGACCAGTGCGACGGCGCCGAGGACCAGCAGGCCGATGGTCTTGCCGTCGCCCCAGCCCCAGGTCTCGCCCTCGCTGACGGCGAGCAGGATCGCGACGAGCGACACCGCGAGGACGAACGTGCCGGCCATGTCCAGGCGGCCGGGCTTGCGCACGGGCGACTCCGGCATGCCGAAGACCGCGCCGAGCAGTGCGATGACGACGAGCACGGCGGGGAGCCAGAACAGCCAGTGCCAGGACAGGTGCTCGACGATGGGGCCGGCGGCGACGATGCCGACACCGGCACCGATGCCGAAGATCGCGGACAGCAGGCCGATCGTGACGCTGACCTTCTCCTTCGGCAGCTCGTCACGCACGATGCCGATCGACAGCGGCATCACGGCTCCGGCGGCACCCTGCAGCGCCCGCCCGACGATCAGGACGCCGAGGTTCGGCGCGAGGGCGGCGAGCACGGCGCCGACGAGCAGGATCGACAGCACGACGATCAGGACCTTGCGCTTGCCGATCATGTCGCCCAGGCGACCGAGGATCGGCGTGAGCACCGAGGCGGAGAGCAGGTAGGCGGTGAGCACCCAGCTCGTCGCACTGGTGGAGGCGCCGAGGTCCTGCCCGATGGTCGACAGTGCCGGGGCGACCAGCGACTGCAGGACCGCGAAGGACAGGCCGCCGAGTGACAGGTAGACGATGATCGCCGTGCTGTTCGGCCGGCGTCCGTCGGTGGTGGGGTGCGAGCCGGTCCGTGGGCTCTGCAGGGTGTCGGTCATCGTGCTCCGTGTCGTCGTGGTCGTCGATGTAAACAATTGCTGACATGACGAGCGTACGCGTTCGGGAGGGCATGTCAACGTTTGCTTACATCCCTGTGAGGACCGATAGGCTGCGCTCCATGAGCAAGGACGCCGCGGCCACCCGACTGCTGCTCGTGCAGGCCGCCCGGCGTCGGTTCGCCTTCGACGGGTACCGCGGGACGACGGTGCGGGACATCGCCGGGGACGCCGGGGTGAACGTCGCCCTGATCAACCGGTACTTCGGCTCGAAGGAGGGGCTCTTCCGCGCCTGCCTCGACCGCGTCGTCCGCGCACTGGGCGCCGAGGAGACGAGCGAGCGGGGCCTCGAACGGGCGCTGACCGGCATCATCACGCACATCGTGCGCGCCCCGAACGACGACGACTCCCTGCAGCTCATGCTCCTGCTCCGGTCCTCCGGCGACGACGGCGCCGATGCCATCCGCCGTGAGACGCTGCGCCGGTACGCCGAACGGCTCGCGGGCGCGGTCGGCGGCGCGGGGTCCGAGGAGCTGCTCGTCCGCGCCGAGATCGCGCTGGCGGTGGTGCTCGGGATGTCGATGCTCCGTCAGTCCACCGCGGTGGAACCGCTGGCATCCGCTGAGGACGTCGTCGTGTCGGCCGCGCTCGAGGACGCCCTCCGCGCCCTGCTCGCACCGCCGCGGTAGCGTCGAGCCGTGTCCGACCGTCCCGCACGTCGCCCCGACCCCGTTCCGCGCCTCGACGAGGTCGACGAGCGCATCCTCTGGACCCTGTCGGCCGACGCCCGGATCCCGAACAACCGGCTCGCGGCCGCCGTCGGCATCGCGCCGTCGACCTGCCTGGCACGGGTCCGTGCGCTCGAGGACGCCGGGGTGATCCGCGGCTACCGGGCCGAGGTGGACGTCGCCCGGCTCGGGTTCTCGATCGAGGCGATGGTGTCCGTCCGGGTGCACGCCGCGGCCCGCCACGAACTGCGGGACTTCGCCAAGCGCCTGCTCCGGGTGCCCGTCGTGCAGGACGTGTCGTTCCTGGCGGGGGACAAGGACTTCCTCGTGCACATCGCGTGCGAGTCGACCGAGCAGCTCCGGGACTTCGTCGCCGACGAACTCAGCGGCGACCCCTCGGTGGCGACGACGCAGACGAACATCGTGTTCGAACGCCTCGTCGCCGACCGGGCGACCCAGGGCCGCTCGTTCGACGAGCTGCGGCGCTGGCGGGCCTGACGCGCGGAACCCCGGGTCAGCGCTTCCGGGTCATCGGGATGTGCGGGATGCGGTCCTCCAGGTACTCGTCCCCCGAGCGCACGAAGCCGAAGCGGCCGTACCACTGCTCAAGGTGCGACTGCGCGCCGAGGGCGATGCTCGGCGAGCGGGACTCGGCGATCGCGGCCTCCATGAGCTGCGCGGCGAGTCCCTGGCCGCGGGTGTGCTTCGCGGTGGCGACCCGGCCGATGCGTTCGGTGCCGTCGGGCTCGCGGAGCAGGCGGAGCGTCGCGTCCACCGAACCGTTGCCGGCCCAGAACTGCACGGTGCCCGGCTCGAGGTCACGGCCGTCGATGTCGCCGTACGCGGCCTCCTGCTCGACGACGAAGACGTCCTGGCGGAGCCGCAGGATCTCGTGCAGCGTGACGATGTCCAGGTTGCGGGTCGGAGCGTTGAAGATCGAGACCACGGACGGCCCTTCCTGAGAATTTCTTCCGAAACAGGGTGTGTTCCGGACCGGATCGGCGTACATTGCCGGTCAACCACTCTACGTGCGCAGCCGAGATCAGGAGGTGAGCGCATGGACCACCCGTTGCGCGCACCCTGGCGCGCCGCACTCCGCATCGTCCTGCTGGGCGTCGGGACCCTCGCCGCCCTCGTGCTGCTGTCCCTGTTGCTCGGCGCACGACCGGCCTCCGCCGCGACGACCTCGGCCACACCGACCGAGCAGCGCGGACTCGTCGGCAGCGTCGTCGACGGCATCGGTGGCACCGCGCAGGGCGTCGCCGGCGAGGTCGGCAAGGTCGTCGGCGGCGTGACCGATCCCGTCCGCAAGGCCGTGGCACCGGCACCTGCTGCACCGGCACCTGCTGCGCCCGCTCCGGTCGCGACCACCCCGGCTGCCGAGCCCTCCACGACCGCCCCCGCGGCCGGCCCGGCCACGCGCCCGGTGCGACAGGTCGTCGACCAGGTGACCAGCGCCTCCCGGCCGGTCACCGACACCGTCGCGAACGTCCTGCGCCCCGTCACCGGCACCGTGGAACGCGTCACCGACGCGCGCCCCGTGACCGCGGTCGTCGACACCGTCGACGACGTGGTCGGCAGCGTCCCGGTGGTCGGCACGGTCCTCGGCGACGACACCCTCGGCACCGTCACCGGCCCGGTCACGGGCCTGGTCGACGACACGCTCGGCTCGGTCGGCACGACCGTGGGCGCCGTCCCCGACGTGGTCGAGGGCGTCGTCCCCTCCGTCGGCGGCACCCTGCCAGGAGGCACGAGCCCCGTCGTCGACGTCCCCGCGCTCCCGGTGGGCGGCGGCTCGAACCCGTCCGCCGGGCCAGTCCCGTCGGTACCGGTCGCGAACGCACCCGTCCGGCCCGGAACCGTCCCCACTCAGGGGGCCTCGGCTCCCGCACGCGCCGTCGCCGCCGATGCCGTGGGCCACCGCTCAGCCGGGCTCCGCCCGTCGGCGCCGATCGCCGCGGCCGCGACGACGGCCACGGTCGGCCCGTTCGTCGCAGCCGTCGAGGCGCAGGACGCGACCCTCGGCGGGCACGCGCTGCTCGTCCCCGCGGACGGCGAGGGCCACGGGCTCCCGTTCGACGGAGCTGACGCCGGCGTGCTCGGTGGCAGCGCCTCCTCGGCCTCCGGCGGCGCAGCAGCCGTCGGCATCGTCGGCTCGACCGACGACATCGTCTCCCTCGCCGCGGGGTCTCGCGGCACGCTCTCCGACGACGCGGTCCCCGCATCCGTCGTCGGCGAGCACGACGTCGCCCCTGACTGAGATCGGTGCGCCTGTCCGCCACGGCAGGCACGCACACATCCCGGCTGCGTCCGCGGTCGGTGACGATCTCGATCAGGGAGTACGACCATGAACAAGTACGTCTCCAGAGGGCTCTGGTTCGCCCTCTTCGTCGGCGGGCTCACGCTCTGCGGCACGGCTGCGGCGAACGCAGCCACGACATCCGGTGCCGAAGGCACCGTCTCGGGCACCCAGGTGGCCCCTTCCGTGGACGCCCCGGTGTCCCTCGGCGGCAACGCCGTCGCCGTGCTCGGTGACGCAGTGTCGACGGCGACCGGGTCCACGCCCGCCGCTCCGGCTCCGGCCACGACCGCTCCTGCCCCCAGCACCTCGGGTGAGGACGGCACGCTCTCGGGCACCCAGGTGGTGCCGGACGTCGCGGCACCGGTGACGGTCGGCGGCAACGCGGTGGCCGTCGCCGGTGACGCGGTCTCGGCCGCCGTACCCGCGGCAGCTCCGACGCCTGCAGCCCCGGCTCCGGCTCCGACGCCTGCTGCTCCGGCTCCGGCTCCGGCGCCTGCCGCTCCTGCGGTTCCCGCTCCGAGCACCTCGGGCGAGGACGGCACCGGTTCCGGCACCCAGGTCGCCCCGACCGTGACCGTCCCCGTGACGGTGTCCGGCAACGGGATCGGCGTCCTCGGTGACGGCACCTCGACGTCGACCGCCCCGGCGGCGACCGCCCCGGTGCCGGCTGCCGAAGCCCCCTCGGCGCCCACCACCTCGGGCACCGACGGACTGCTCTCCGGCACCCAGGTGACCGGTCTGGTCGACGTCCCGGTCACGATCGGTGGCAACGGCATCGGCGTCCTCGGTGACGGGAGCGCGACGGGCACGGCGCCCGCCGCGGGCACGGGTACCGGTACTGCTCCGGCGGCCGGTGGTTCGACCTCGGGTTCGGACGGCACAGCCTCGGGCACGCAGGTGTCCCCGGTCGTGGACGTCCCGGTGACGATCGGTGGCAACGGCATCGGCGTCCTCGGTGACGGGAGCGCGACGGGCACGGCGCCCGCCGCGGGCACGGGTACCGGTACCGCTCCGGCGGCCGGTGGTTCGACCTCGGGTTCGGACGGCACGGCTTCGGGCACGCAGGTGTCCCCGGTCGTGGACGTCCCGGTGACGATCGGTGGCAACGGCATCGGCGTCCTCGGTGACGGGACGAGCACCGGCGGCACGACGGCTCCGGCCACCGGCACCACGACCCCGACGACCGGCGGTTCGACCTCCGGCGACGGCGGCCTGCTCTCCGGCACCCAGGTCACCCCGGTGATCAACCTGCCGATCACCATCGGCGGCAACGGGATCGGCATCGTCGGTGACGGCACCAGCACCACCCCGGGCACGGGCACCGGTACCGACCCCGGTACCGACCCGGGCACGGACCCCGGTACGGACCCCGGTACCAACCCGGGCACGGACCCCGGCACGGACCCCGGCACGGACCCCGGTACGGACCCGGGCACGGACCCCGGTACCGTCCCCACCGACGGGACGGGCACCGGCACCGGCACCACGCCCGGCACGGCGACCACCCCGGTGGACGTGGTCGGCGTCGTCGAGCCGACCCGGGCCTCCACGGCGGGTGTGGTGACCACCACGACCGCTGCCACCAGCGGGGTCCGGACGAGCGCCGAGACCGTCGCGGCAGCCGCCGCGGCCGGTGACGGCCAGCCGGAGCTCGCGTACACGGGAGCCGGCTCGCCGGTCCTGCCCGTCGGGTTCGCGCTCCTGCTGCTCCTCGCCGGAACGGGCACGCTCGTGCTCCGTCGCCGGCACTGACCGACAGGTCGACGAGGGACGCCGCACCCGCGGCGCCCCTCGTCGTCACGCCGCCCGGGGAAGCACGCGTGTGCATGTCGCGACGGAACGCGGGTCGATCGACGCGTGCTTCGTCGGAAGATGCCCACGCATCGGATGTGCGTGCACGGTTCGGCAGGACACCAGTCGATCGACGAGTGCTCTGTCGGAACATGCCGGTGCACCTGATGCGCGCAAAGCGCCGACGGTGCGACGCCCCGTGACGGCCGGGGGAGCAGAACGACGCAGCCGTCAGCGGCCTGGGGTATCGTTCCGACTACGCAAGCGCTCCGGGGTCGGTGTAATTCCGAGCCGGTGGTGACAGTCCACGAACTGATGACGGGTGCGAACCCGACAGAGGTTGACCCGGTGGGATTCCGGGACCGACGGTGAAAGTCCGGATGGGAGGCGCGCTGGGCGGACAGGACGACCCCACGACCCGTGGTGTGTGACCCGTCCGTCGATGCCGACGATCGTCGAACGCCCCCGGAGTCCCGTTGAGAGGACACCAGTGTTCACCGGCATCATCGAGGAACTCGGCACCGTCACCGCCGTCGAGCAGCAGGGCGACTCCGTCGCGCTCACCGTCCACGGCCCCGTCGTCGTGCAGGACGCCCGGCACGGCGACTCGATCGCGACGAGCGGTGTCTGCCTGACCGTCGTCGAGCAGACCCCCGAGACCTTCACCGCCTTCGTCATGAAGCAGACCCTCGACATGAGCGCCCACGGCGCGCTCCGGGTGGGGGACCGCCTGAACCTCGAACGTGCCGCCTCGGTGGGCGACCGCCTCGGCGGGCACATCGTGCAGGGCCACATCGACGGCACCGCCACCGTGCTCGAGACGGCCGACGGTGACGGCTGGCGGCGCGTGCGGTTCTCGCTCGCGCCGGCGCTCAGCCCGCTCGTGGTCGACAAGGGCTCGATCGCGCTCGACGGCGTGTCGCTCACGGTCAGCGCGGTCTCGCCAGAGGGCACCGCGCCCGACGCGGCCTGGTTCGAGGTGAGCCTGATCCCCGAGACGCTCGAGGCGACGACGCTGGGACTCCGCGTGCCGGGTGACCGGGTCAACGTCGAGACCGACGTCCTGGCACGGCACGTCCGCCGCATGCTGCGGCTCGACGCCGCGGCGCAGTCGCTCGAGACCGTCGGATCGGAGGCCCGGTGATGGTCGCCGAGGTCGGTGCCGTCCCGCAGGCACTCGGGTTGTCGAGCATCGAGACCGCGGTCGCGTCGGTCGCGGCCGGCCGCCCCGTGATCGTCGTCGACGACGAGGACCGTGAGAACGAGGGCGACGTCATCCTGTCCGCCGAGCTCGCCTCGCCGGAGTGGATCGCCTGGACCGTCGCGCACTCGTCGGGGTTCATCTGCGCGCCGGTCAGCACCGAGATCGCCGACGCCCTCGACCTGCCGCCGATGGTGGCGCACAACGAGGACGTCCGCGGCACGGCCTACACGGTCACGGTCGACGCGGCCGTCGGCGTGACCACGGGCATCAGCGCCCACGACCGCGCCCGCACGCTGCGGGTCCTCGCCGACCCGACCTCGGTGCGTGACGACCTGCACCGACCCGGACACGTGGTGCCCCTGCGTGCACGACCGGGCGGGGTCCGCGAGCGCGCCGGGCACACCGAAGCAGCGATCGAGCTCGTCACCGCGGCCGGTCTCCGGCCCGCTGCGGCGATCTGCGAGATCGTCGACGAGGACGGCAGCATGATGCGGCTGCCGGCACTCGTCGCACTCGGGGCACGCGAGGGCGTGCCCGTCATCACCATCGCCGCGCTCGCCGAGTGGCTGGACGCGGCAGACCGGGCGGCGGCAGCGACCGCAGCGCCCACGGAAGGAACGACACGATGAGCGGAGCAGGCGCGGCGGACCGCGACCAGGTCGACGGCACCGGGATCCGGGTGGCCATCATCGCCGGACAGTGGCACGACACCATCGCCGCGGGCCTGCTGGCCGGGGCGGAGCGTGAGGTCGAGCGCCTCGGGGCGACGGCCGACGTGATCCCCGTCCCCGGCAGCTTCGAGCTCCCCGTGGTCGCGAAGACCGCGCTCGAGGCCGGTTTCGACGCGGTGGTCGCGCTCGGCGTCATCATCCGCGGCGGCACCCCGCACTTCGAGTACGTGTCGGGCGCGGCGACGAGTGGCCTGACGCAGGTCGCGATCGACACCGGCAAGCCCGTCGGGTTCGGTGTGCTCACGCTGGACGACGAGCAGCAGGGGCTCGACCGCGCCGGGCTGCCCGACTCCAAGGAGGACAAGGGTGCCGAGGCCGCGCACGCGGCGATCAGCACCGCGGTGACGCTGCGGTCCCTGCGCGTCCTGGTCTGAGCCGCCGGACGCCCCACGCAGAACGGCCCCGCACCGGTGAGGTGCGGGGCCGTTCTGTCTGCACGGACCGGCGAGCGGCTGTGCTCGCTGGCCAGTAGCTGTGCTTGCTGCCTAACGCTTGCCGAACACGTGGATCGGCAGGAAGAAGGAGAGGCTCATCAGGAGCACGCCGGCCATGAAGACGAAGGCCTGGCCCGACTCGACCTGGAAGGCGAACCCGAACAGGTACATCGACACCAGCAGCAGCAGGATCGAGAAAACAGCGGCGATGACGCGGCCCACGGGATACCTCCGGGTGTCGACGAGTGGATCGTTCCCCAGTCTATCCCCAGCCGGGGGTGTGCCGGTTCACGCTCCCGGTCGCGTCGCGATCAGACGGTCGACGACGGTGAGCAGGGTCTCCATGTCGACGCTGCCCCGCTTCGGTCGCACCTCGCTCGCGGCACCGAGTGAGGCCTGGTGGTACAGCCCGTCGCCGAGGAGCTTGACGGCCTGCGCGGTCGGCTCGTCACCGAGGGCGTCGACGAGGGTCGCGAGCCAGGCGTTCTCGGTGTCGTCGAGGGTGCGTCCGGCCTCTTCGTAGCCGGCCTGCTGCAGGCGGCTCGCGGCGAGCAGGGCGAGGTCCAGCTCGCTGCCGACGAACAGGCAGTTGCGGACGAAGTAGCGCGCGGCGCCGTCCTCGGCCTCCTGCATGCGCTCGACGTCGATCGCGGACAGGTCCGACAGCCGTTCGCAGAGCCCCTCGACCAGGGCGGCCTTGGAGCCGAAGTGGTAGAGCAGGCCGCCCTTCGAGACACCGGCGCGCGCGGCGACGGCGTCGAGCGTGGCGGGACGCTCGCCTTCCTCGCACACGATGGCGACGAAGCTGTCGAGGACACGGTCGCGGGCACTGGCCATGCCGAGAGTCTAGGAGCAGTTCCGGGGGGCGGGGACGCCAGCTCCTCCGTGGTCGCCGTGAACGCTCACGAACCGCCGCAGGACCATTGCTCATCCCTCCCGCACCGGCTAGCGTCGAACCGACCGTGAAGGTTCACGAGACGACAAGGATCCGCATGTCAGCGCAGACGGCGAACACCGCCACCACCCCGAGCTCGACCACCACCGACCGCCCCGGGTGGGCCGTCCTCGGCCCCGGCGGCATCGCCCGACGCTTCCTCTCGCAGCTGCCCGCCAGCGGGGGCGTCCTGGTCGCGGCCGGCAGTTCGTCCGCCGAGCGGGCGCAGGTCTTCGCCGACGAGGCCGCCGGGTTCGGGTTCGCCGACGTGACCGCCGGTACCTACGACGAGGTCCTCGCCGACCCGCGGGTGGACGCCGTCTACGTGTCGACCGTGCACACCGGGCACGCCCGACTCGTGCTCGCCGCACTCGAGGCCGGCAAGGCCGTCCTCTGCGAAAAGCCCCTCGCCGTCAACCACGGCACCGCGATGGCGCTCACCGACGCCGCACGCCGGTCCGGCCTGCCGCTCGTCGAGGCGTTCATGTACCGCTTCCACCCGCAGACCGCGGCGCTGCTCGACCTGGTCCGCGACGGCGTGATCGGCGACGTGACCCACGTCGACGCCTCGTTCGCCTTCCGGACGGGCGAGCGCACCGGTCGCCTGTTCGACGTCGACACCGCCGGCGGCGGGATCCTCGACGTCGGCGGGTACCCGGTGACGATGGCCGCGGCGATCGTGCAGGCCGCCACCGGGGTCGCCGTCGCCGAGCCGGCGGACCTCACCGCCACGGGCACGCTCGGGCCGACCGGGGTCGACGAGTGGACGGTCGCGCAGCTCGCCTACAAGGGCGGGATCACGGCGACGGTCCGGACCGGCGTCTTCGTGCAGGACGACAACGCCGTGTCGGTGTACGGCTCGCGCGGTCGCATCGCGCTCACCGACCCGTGGACCCTCGGCGAGGACCCCACCATCGAGATCCACACCGTCGACGAACCCCCTCGCTCGCTGTCGTTCGCGGGTGAGCACCCCTACGCCCGAGAAGCCGACGCCACCACCGACGCCCTGCGTGCCGGCGGGGTCGAAGCGGCGCGGATGACCATCGACGAGACCCTTGCCACCGCCCGCACGCTCGACAGGTGGCGCGCGGCGATCGGCCTGCGCTACCCCTTCGAGGCCGAGACCGCCGACATCCCGACGGTGTCCGGCCGACCGCTCACCGTGCAGGACGGCAACCCGATGCGCTTCGGCGAGGTGCCGGGCGTCGGCAAGCGGATGTCCCGTCTGGTGATGGGTGTCGACAACCAGCCCGACCTGGCACACGCCAGCGCGATCTTCGACCTGTTCGTCGAGCAGGGCGGCAACGTGTTCGACACCGGGTACATCTACGGCGGCGGTGTGCTCGAGGGCCGGCTCGGCAGGTGGATCCAGAACCGGGGGATCCGCGAGGACGTGGTCGTCATCACGAAGGGCGCCCACACCCCGTACTGTGACCCGGAGTCGATCACCCGGCAGCTGCTCGAGAGCCTCGAGCGCCAGGGCACCGACTACGCGGACATCTACATGATGCACCGCGACAACCCCGACATCCCGGTGGGGGAGTTCGTCGACGTGCTCGACGAGCACCGCCGAGCCGGGCGCATCCGCGTGTACGGCGGCTCGAACTGGACCCCCGCACGGTTCGACGAGGCGAACGCCTACGCACGGGCCAACGGCAAGCACGGGTTCGAGGTGCTCAGCAACCACTTCGGTCTCGCCGAGGCGTACGACGTGCCGTGGGACGGCTGCGAACACGCGACCGATGCGGCATCGAAGGCCTGGCTCGAGGAACGCCAGGTCCCGCTGCTGCCGTGGTCGTCGCAGGCCCGCGGGTTCTTCACCGGCCGCGCGACGCCCGAGGACACCAGCGACGCCGAACTCGTCCGCTGCTACTACTCGGACGACAACTTCGAGCGGCTCCGGCGTGCGCGCGAACTCGGCGAGCAGTTCGGCGTCCCCGCGACGGCGATCGCGCTGGCGTACGTGCTCAACCAGCCGTTCCCGACGTTCCCGCTCTTCGGACCCCGTACGATCGCGGAGGCCCGGTCGTCCATGACCGGCCTCTCCGTCGACCTCTCCCCGGAACAGGTGGCATGGCTGGACCTCCGCGCCTGACCCCGGGCGGCCGCGCGACGATCATCGACGTCGCCGCGGCCGCCGGGGTGTCCCGGCAGACCGTCACCCGCGCGATGAACGGCATGTCCGGCATCAGCGCGGTGACCAAGGACCGCGTGCTCCAGGCCGCGGCTGCGCTCGACTACCGTCCGTCACGGTTCGGCCGCGGGCTCGTCACGGGTGGCGACCACCAGCTCGGGCTCGTCGTCAACGACCTGCGGAACCCCTACGCACCGGCACTCGCATCCGCGGTGCTCGGCCTGGCCGCCGCCCGCGGGTGGAACGTCATGCTCGCTGACGTCGGGCTCGCGAGTGACTCGGACCGGATGGTCGAGTCCCTCGGCGCCCAGACCGACGTCGTGATCGGCTACCTCGGGTCCCGAGCGCCGGAGTGGATCGAACGGCTCGGCTCGGTCCCGGTCGTCGAGCTCGACCCCTCGGGGCCGGTGATCCGCGCCGCGGTCCGGATCGACCCGACCGCCGCGATCGAGGACCTCGCCGACCACCTCGTCGACGTCGGGGTGAAGCACCCCGTCGTGCTCGACGCCGCCGCCGACGGTGTGCCGAGCCAGCGCGGGGCGCACATGGTCGCGGCACTCCGGCGTCGCGGGTACCTGCCAGACCTCGTCATCGCGTCCGCGCCCACCGCCGAGGCCGGCGCCGGACAGACCGAGCGGATCCTCGCCGAGCACCGCCGGGTGGACGCGGTCCTGGCGTTCAACGACGTGCTGGCCCTCGGCGTGCTGTCGGCCTGCCGTCGTGCCGGCGTCGACGTCCCCGGTGACGTCCGCGTGGTCGGCGTCGACGGCCTGCCGCTCGGGACGCTCGTCGCGCCGACGCTCACCACGCTGGCCGTCGACCTCGACGAGGTCGCCGGCCAGGCCCTCGACCTGGCGCTCGGCATGCTGGCGGGCGAGCTGCCGCGCTCGGGCGCAGCCGTCGAGCGCACGGTGCGACACCGGTTGCTGCTCCGCGAATCGGCGTAGGCCCGACGACGCGACCAGCGGATCGACGCAAGGCCCGTGGCGGGATCGACACGGGCCTCCCGGCCTTCAGTTGCATTTGCAACCAAAACCGTCCGGACGGTACACTAACGGAGTCCTGACGGGGCGCGTGTCCATCCCGCGTCCCGTCTCGTCTGCCCCATGTACCACCCGCCGTCGACCTGGTCCGGCTCGAAGTCCCAGGAGTCCGCCGTGTCCGCACTGCTCACCAGTCCCGTCGCCACCCGCGTCACCGGGAGCCGCGCCCGACGGTTCCTGGCGCTCGCCGTGCTCATGCTGCCGGTCCTGCTCATCTCGGTCGACAACACCATCCTGAGCTTCGCGCTGCCGTCGATCAGCCGCGCGCTGAACCCGGACGCCACCACGCAGCTCTGGATCGTGGACGCGTACCCGCTGGTGCTCGCCGGCCTGCTCGTCGTGATGGGCAGCATCGGTGACCGCATCGGCCGACGGCGGATCCTGGTGATCGGCGCGACCGGCTTCGCCCTGTTCTCGGTGGCCGCGGCCTTCGCAACCGACGCCTGGATGCTCGTCGCGGCCCGGATCGCGATGGGCGTGTTCGGCGCGATGCTCATGCCCGCCACGCTCTCGATCATCCGCAACGTGTTCGTGGACGCGGGGGAGCGGCGGATGGCGCTCGCTGTCTGGTCGACGATGTTCGCGGCCGGCAACGCGCTCGGCCCGCTCGTCGGCGGCGCGCTGCTCGCGCACTTCCACTGGGGCAGCGTGTTCCTCGTCGCGGTGCCGATCCTCGTGCTCATGCTCGTCGGTGTGCCGTTCTGCGTGCCGGAGTCCCGCGACCCGATGCCCGGGCCGGTCGACCTGCCGAGCATGTTCCTGTCCCTCGGCGCCCTCGCACCGATCGCCTGGGCCATCAAGTCGGTCGTGCACCCCGAGGAGCGCGGCCTCGCGATCGCCATGCTCGCGGTCGGTGTCGTGTGCGGCATCGCGTTCGTCCGTCGGCAGCTGCGGTCCCGCACGCCGATGCTCGACCTGCGGCTGTTCCGCAGCACGGCCTTCACGGGCAGCGTGCTGATGAACCTGGCGGCGATGTTCTCGCTCACCGGGTTCCTGTTCTTCATCGCCCAGCACCTGCAGCTCGTGGCCGGACTCGACCCGTTCGCGTCCGGCGTCGTCCTCATCCCGGGGTCGGTCCTGACCATCGTCGCCGGGCTCGCGGTCGTGCCGATCGTGGCGCGTGTCGCTCCGCGCTGGGTCGTGTCGGTCGCGCTGCTGTTCTCGGCGGCGGCGTACGCCCTCGTCGCGGTCCTCGGACACCACGCCTCCATCGCCGCGCTGGCGTTCGCGTTCGTGCTGCTCGGCATCGGGATCGGGGCGTCCGAGACCGTGACGAACGACCTCATCATCTCGACGGCTCCGGCGGACAAGGCGGGTGCGGCGTCGGCGATGTCGGAGACGGCGTACGAGATCGGCGCCGTGCTCGGTACCGCGGTGCTCGGGACGATCCTGGCGACGACCTACCGGGCGCACGTCGTGGTGCCCGACGGGTTGTCCTCGGCCGCGCACGTCGCGGCGCAGGAGACCCTCGGCGGCGCGGTCGCCGCGGCGGGGCAGCTCGGCGGCAGCGCCGGGCAGGTGCTGCTCGAGTCCGCACGGGCGGCCTTCGACTCCGGCGTGACGATCACGGCGGGCGTCGCCGCGGTGCTCATGGTGGTGGCGGCCGCGGGTGCGCTCGTCATGCTCAAGCGCCGCTGAGCGGTTGAGCGGGCGCACTGCGGGCGCGAGCTGCGCTTCGTGAGCAGGAATGGTCGGGTCGCCGTGCGTGACCCGACCATTCCTGCTCACGAAGTGCCGCCACGGCGCGCCCGCCGCGCCCGAACCTGTGAATCGTTGACCTCAACCAGGGTTCAGGTCATACGTTGGGTGGCAGCCGCCGAGTGACGGCAGCCCCTCCCGAAGGAACGACCACGATCACCATGCCCGACGAAGCACCGGCAACCATCGCCGACGCGTACAAGTCCGCCTTCCGCGGGCACCCTGCCGGCGTCGCCGTCATCACGGCCGAAGGCCCGGACGGACCGACCGGCCTCACCGCCTCGAGCGTCGCGAGCGTGGCTGTCGACCCGCCCGTGCTGGTCTTCTCGCTCTCGACGAACTCCGGCTCGGCCGGGGTCGTGCTCGGTGCGCCGCTGTTCGTCGTGCACCTGGTCGACTCCCTCGGGGTCGCACTCGCCAAGCGCTTCGCCTCGACCGGCAGCCCGGCCGCCGATGACCCGATCTGGGGCACCCTGCCGTCCGGCGACCGCTACCTGCCGAGTGCGGCGAGTGCACTCCGCTGCCGACCGCTGTCGACGACACCCATCGGCAGCTCGACCGTCGTCGTGGCCGAGGTGCTCGACATCATCGTCGGCGCCGACCGCGGCGAGCCGCTGGTCTACCACAACCGGGAATTCCACTCCCTCACCGATCGTTCCCGGCTCTCGTGAGCCGCGGAGCCGCGTCCACAACCCACTGATCGAAAGGACCTCACATGGCTGAGTACACCCTGCCGGAACTGCCGTACGACTACGCCGCGCTCGAGCCGCACATCAGCGGCAAGATCATGCAGCTGCACCACGACAAGCACCACCAGGCCTACGTGACCGGTGCCAACACCGCGCTGCAGCAGCTCGGTGAGGCCCGCGAGTCCGGCAACTTCGGTGCGATCAACAAGCTCGAGAAGGACCTCGCGTTCCACCTCGGTGGCCACGTGAACCACTCGATCTTCTGGACCAACCTCGGCCCGGACACGAAGGTCCCCGAGGGCGAGCTCGCCGCGGCGATCGACGAGTTCTTCGGTTCGTTCGAGAAGTTCCAGGCGCAGTTCGCCGCCGTCGCGAACGGCATCCAGGGCTCCGGCTGGTCCGTGCTGGCCTGGGACACCGTGGGCCAGAAGCTCACCACGTTCCAGCTCTTCGACCAGCAGGGCAACATCCCGTTCGGTCTCGTCCCGATCTTCATGCTCGACATGTGGGAGCACGCCTTCTACCTCGACTACCTGAACGTCAAGGCGGACTACGTCAAGGCCGTCTGGAACATCGTCGACTGGGAGAACGTCGCCGCTCGTTTCGAGAACGCGAAGTCGCAGCGGTTCGTCACGCTCTGATCAGCGTCGGCGGGTCACCACGGTGACCACCTGACGAACGGGAGGCACGGTGCCAGCTGGCACCGTGCCTCCCGTTCGTGGCCGGGTGCCGTTCCGGACCGAACGCCGTCACCGGGTTCGCGACCGGTCCTCGGTCTCGGTCGCGGTCGCGCTCAGCGCGCGGTCGGTGCCGGTCGTGCTCGAAGCCAGGTCGTGGGCGATGCGCCGCAGTGCGGCGTCGGCCTCGGTGTGCGCGCGGTCGACGAGCGCGCTCCACTGGGCTCCGCGGGCGGCCATCACCGTGTTCTGGGCCGCACCTTCGGCGAGGACGGGGTCGGCGCCGTGCGCCCGGCACCACGCCCGGATGGCCGCCACGTGGCAGCGGTGCGCGCGGCGCTGGCGGTCGCGCCCGTCGAGGGACTCGACCGACCCGAGTTCGAAGGTGAGTCGCGCGGCCAACGCGCGGTGCGGATCGTCGAGCCCGCCGAAGGCCGCGACCAGGTGATCGGCGAGGGCGTCCGCGTCGGCGCCGGGGTCGAGCGTCGCCACCGGCCGTGAGGCCGCCAGGTGTTCGACGACGGAGTCGATCAGGGCTTCGCGCGAGCCGAAGTGGTAGACGACCGGGTAGGCGCTCGTCCCGAGCACGCGGCCGAGGCCCCGGACCGTGACGTCCTCGATCTTGGTCTCGACGAAGTGGTCGACGACCTTCTCGAGGATCGCGGGTTTGCGGGTGGGGTCGGGCTTCCTGGGCATGGCATCTCCGTCGTCGGGGCGTGGTCGCGCGACCGCCCACATACTAGCAGCCGGTATATCACGGGCACCATGGGCCGTCGTGTGTGATCTCTCCGCAAACCCTCCGTTTTCACCGATAGAAACGGAGAAAAACTCGGCTACCGGTACACTGTTGCGGATGTCCATGCCGTACGAGGGCGCTCCGCCGCCGTCCCGGCCCGAGGGGACCCGCGCCGGACGGGTGGTCACGGGCCGCCGTCGTGGCGCCGGAAAACGCTTCCTGGTCGTCGGCGACGTCCTGGACGGTGTCCTCGTGCACACCACCGCACACCGGATCGGGGTGCACGACCCCGCCGCGGAGATCCGCCACCGACCGACCGGCGCCGGTGGCAACACGGCCACCTGGCTCGGCTGGCTCGGGGCCGAGGTCGACGTCGTCGCCCGGGTGGGGGTCGACGACGTGTACCGCCACGAGCGCGCGCTCGAGGACGCCGGGGTCCGTGCCCACCTCCGTTACGACGCGATGACGTCCACCGGGGTCGTCGTCTCGGTCCGCAACGACCACGGTCGCACCGCGATGTCCGACCCCGCCGCGAGCGGGAAGATCAGCGCCGCCGACGTCCCGCCGTCGGTGGTCGCCCGCGCCGACATCGTGCACCTGACCGGGGCCGCCATGCTCGGCGGCGGGGCCGATCGGCTCGCTGACCTGGTGGCGTGCGCCCGGACGGGGCCGGCGCGCGTGGCGGTGGACCCCTCGTCGGTGGCGGTGATCGAGACGGTCGGCGCCGACCGGTTCCTCCAGGCCCTGCGGGGCGTCGACGTGCTCTTCCCCGACCAGCACGAGGCGCTCGCCCTCGCCGGGGGCGACGACCTCGACACCGCGGTGCGGCGGCTGACGGAGCACGTCCCACTGGTCGTCGTCACGGCCGGCGCCGACGGCGCGCTCATCGGACGCCGGGGCCGCAGCGTCCACCGGGTCCCCGCGACACCGGCGACCGTCGTCGACACCATCGGGGCCGGGGACGCGTTCGTCGCCGGGTTCGTCCGTGCGTGGGCGACGGATCCGGTCCGCGTCGGTGCGGCAGCCCGCGAGGGCACCCGGGTCGCCGCGCGGGCACTCGGCTTCGTGGGCGGTCGACCGCCGGTCTGAGCCGACGGGTTCTCGGTCGGCACTCCCGGGTCGGCGCTCCGTCGGGTCAGCGCTCGGTCAGCGCTCCGACGGTTCGGCGACGACGTTCAGGGTTTGGACACGCCCCGCGGCGGCGGGCGCGAGCCGGATCTCGACGCGCAGTCGTCCGCAGGTGCCGGGGAGCCACCAGCGCAGGTGCGACGGCGCCGCCGAGTACTCGGACACCGGTGCTGCACCGAGGTCGGCGCCGACGTCCGCGACGGCCTGTGCCACCGCCCGCCGTCGGCGGTCGTAGGGCACGTCCATGGCCACGTTCGGCGTGCAGATCGTGTCCGCCAGGTCGTCGCGCCAGTCGGCCAGGAGGCGCGTCACGGCGGCCTGGGCGACGCGCGTCGCGCGGGTGGTCGCCGCCACCCCGCTGGTCGCTCCGGCCACGTCGGTGCCGGCTTCCGATGGGCTGGGTGTCCGAGCCGTCAGCGCCGCGTCGAGCACGAGGTCGTGCGCCTGCTGCGCGGCCGCGGACACCTTGGCCTGCGTCGCGTTCTCGAACGCGACGACCCCGAGGCCGTCGCGCACGGACCACCGCATGTGCGCGGAGAAGCCCGGGTAACCGCCGGAGTGCGAGACGAGCTCGCCGAAGCGGTCGTCCTGCTCGACGAACAGTCCGAAGCCGTAGGCCGTCGCGCGAGCCGAACCCGGGACGACGGACGACGGGACGACCCGCATCGCCTGCTGCATGAGCCGGCGGTCGGCGGGGGAGACCGGGCCGGGTTCCGGCGCTGCGGAGAACGCCGAACCGAGGTGGGTCGCCCAGCGCGCCAGGTCGCGGACGGTCGAGAAGAGCCCGCCGATCGACGAGAACGCGCCGGGGCCCGTCATCGGCAGGGGTTCCCAACCACCCTGGTGGCCTCGGGCACCGGTGACGACGAACCCGGTGGAGTCGTCGGCGCTGAACACCGTGTCGGTGAGCCCGAGGGGACGGAGGACGGTCTCGCCGGCGGCCGCGGTGAAGGGCTGCCCCGTCACGACGGCGACGACCCGGCCGAGCAGCGCGTAGCCGAGGTTCGAGTAGGCGAAGCGGGTGCCGGGCAGCGAGTCGAACAGCAGGCCGCCGCGCAGGACCTCGTCCAGCTCGGCGTCCGAGATCGACTCCTGCCGGTCGGCCCAGGGATCGTCGGTGGGGAACCCCGCCGACATCGTCAGCAGCATCCGCACCGTGGGGACGGGGGAGTCCGGGGTCGGCAGGGTGACGGCGCCGAACGCCGGCACGAAGTCGGTGATGGGCGCGTCGAGGTCGAGCGCACCCCGTGCGACGAGGGTCAGCAGGGTCGCGGCGGTGACGCTCTTGGTGCAGGAGGCGATGCGGTAGACGGTGTCGGCGTCCGGCCGTCGGCCGTCCCCGCGGTCGCCGTGCCCACCGGACGCGACGAGCCCGGAGCGGTCGAACACGCCCCACACGCTGCTCGGTGCGATGCCCTGTTCGACACGAGCGCGGAACACCTCGTCGACCTGGTCGACGACGGCGGCGACCGCGGGGTGCGACCCGGTCACGAGCGCCGCATCCGTTCGTAGGCGTCGAGCGCCCGCTGCCGCGACGCCTTCAGGTCCACCATCGGCTCGGGCCGGAGCTCGTCCGCGGGGACCCAGCGGTGGACGTACTCGCGGTGCGGGTCGAAGCGCTCGAGTTGCCGGTCGGGGTTGAAGACCCGGAAGTAGGGGGCGGCGTCGAAGCCGGAGCCCGCGACCCACTGCCAGTTCGCCGCGTTGTTGGCGGGGTCGGCGTCGACCAGGGTGTCCCAGAACCACTGCTCCCCGACACGCCAGTCGACGAGCAGGTTCTTCACGAGGAAGCTCCCGGCGGCCAGCCGCACCCGGTTGTGCATGGCGCCGCTGTGCCAGAGCTCGCGCATGCCCGCGTCCACCAGGTCGAAGCCGGTCAGACCCTGCCGCCAGCGGTCGAGCTCGGCCGCTTCCGGGTCGCGCCACGGGAACGCGTCGAAGTTCCGACGGACGTTGACGGTGGCGATGTCGTCGCAGTGGAAGTACTCGTTCCAGTTGAACTCCCGCCAGGCCAGCTGGCGGAGGAACGCGGCGGCGTTCTGGCGCTGCGCGGGCTCGAGCCGCTCGTGCAGGCGGTGCCACACCTGGTACGGGCTGATCTCGCCCCACCGCAGGAACGGGGAGAGGCTGCTGGTGGCTTCCATCGCGGGCTCGTCGCGCTGGTCGTAGTCCTCGAGCGCGTGCTCGACGAAGTGCTCGAGCTGCTGCCGGGCGCCCTGCTCACCCGGGGTCCAGGCGTCACGGAGCCCGCCGGCCCAGTCGGGCTTCGTCGGCAGCAGTGCCCAGTCGGCCAGAGCATCACCGGTGACGTCGGCCGCAGCCGGCAGGTCGTCGGGGTCGGGCAGGGGGTGGCGCGGTTCGGGCAGTGCCTGGACGGCGTTCCAGAACGGGGTGAAGACCTTGTACGGCTCGCCCTGCCCGGTGAGCACGGTCCACGGTTCCCAGAGCAGGTTCGCCGCGAAGCTGTGTGCCTCGACACCACGGTCGTGCAGGGCCGCCTTGATGCCGGCGTCGATGTCCCGCTCGACGGCGCCGTACCGGCGGTTCCAGTACACGGCCTCCGCCCCGGTGTCGGCGACGAGCTGGTCGATGACCGTCGCCGCGGCACCGCGCCGGAGGACCAGCCGGGAACCCCGCTCGCGCAGGTCGGCGTCGAGGGCGCTCAGGGAGTGGTGCAGCCACCAGCGGCTCGCGGCACCGATCGGACGGAGCCCGGGGGACTGCTCGTCGAGGACGACCACCACCGTGACGGCACCACCGTGGTCGATCGCCGCACGGAGTGCGGGGTTGTCCGACAGCCGCAGGTCGTCACGGAGCCAGACGATCGCGCCGGTCACACCGTCGCCGTATCCGGAGCGGCCACCGGGCGAGCCGTCGACCGCCGGCCCGGTGCGGTGCCGACCGCCAGCCGGAGCTTCGTGCAGAGTTCGGTGAGGGTGCGAAGTTCGGGGTCGGACAGTCCCGCACCGACCTGCTGCGCGATGCTCGCCGCGTGCTGCACGGCGACCTGGCGGTAGACGTCGAAGCCGTGCGGGGTCAGCGCCACGATCACGCCGCGGGCGTCGGTGGGGTCCGGCTGCTTCTCGACGATGCCGCGGGCGAGGAGTCGGTCGACCAGGCGGCTGACGCTCGGCTGGGTGAGGAGCAGGTGCCCGGTGAGGTCGCGCATCCGGCAGCGGCGTCCGGGCTGGGTCGACAGGTTGAAGCAGACGTCGTACTCGTTGAAGGAGATCTCGTCGCCGGGAAAGTCCGCGTTGAGACTCCGCATCACGGCGACCTGGGCGCGGAAGAGCGCTTCCCAGGCGGCGACGGCGGTCGCCTTCTCACTGCGGCGTGTCTCGCTCACGTTCGCGTTCCCTCCGGTCGTACGGTCTGACCACACTACCGACGGAGCCGGACAGGAGCCGGGCGACATGCACGAGGGCCGGCCGCCTGTCGGCGACCGGCCCTCTCCCTTGCACCAAGAGTTTCCTGCAATCACATTCCGCAGGCGGTGCCACAGCAAACACCGTCTGCACCACCGACTGTATAACGAAGCGGTAACGGCGCGCCAGCCTCTCCGTGGCCGGTTCGCTGCGAGTTCACCAAGAGCAGTCGATGAGGCTCAGAAGAGGTCGGGCGACGGGGTCGACGCGTACCGCACGGCGACGTCCGCGTGCCGGTCGAAGCGGTAGCCGACGCCCCGCACGGTGCGGACGATCTCCTCGAACGCGCCGAGCTTCGAGCGGAGCCGACGCACGTGCACGTCGATGGTGCGCTCGTTCGGGGTCTCGTCCTCGCCGTCCGACCAAAGGCCTTCGATGATCGCGGAGCGGTCGACGGTCTGGCCCTCGCGGAGGACCAGGAACTGCAGGAGCTCGAACTCCTTGTAGGTCAGGGGTGCTGCTTCGCCGTCGAGGGTCACGCGCTTCCGCGAGATGTCGATGACGACACCGGTCTCCTCGGGCTCGGGCTTCTCGGCCTGCTTGCGGGCGGCCACCGCGGAGCGGTCCTGCAGGGCGAGGCGGACGACGTCGACGTCACGGCCACCGGAGTGCTCGGCGGCGACGGCGACGGCCGCGTACGTCTCGGACGACGGGACGAGCTGCGCGGTGAGGGCCTTCAGCTGCTCGACCACCGCGGCCAGGGTCGTGCCGGCGGCGGCGGCCTTCGCTTCGTCGATGCCGACGTACAGGGCGAAGCCGCGGGCCTCGGTGCCCTCGGGGAGCGCGCGGTTCCGCTGCGGCGCGACCACGGGGCTCGTCGGCACGGCGGCCGGTCCGGTGGCTGCCGGGGAGGCCGGGCGCGGGCGGATCGGCGTCACGGTGCCGAGGTCGGTCGGGGCCGGTGCGGTGCGGAGCGAGGTGCGGGGCTGGGCGATGGTGAGCGACATGGTGGTTCTCCGGGCGGTGTGGCCGGTGCGCGGGTGGCGCGGCGGCCGGTGTCGAATGCGTCATCCCGGGTACGGCGGTACGCCGATGTGCCCTGCGGTCCTGCTGCGGACCGGGGCCGACCCGGGGGAACGGGAGACAGACCTCGTGACGTGGTGCGCGTCGCCGACGGTGTCCGTCGCCCGGGGGATCACTCGCTCGCGACGGGGGTGGTGTCGCGGGGGATCCGGCTGGAACGGGTGCCGATCAGGCACACATTCGACAACGCATGACCGGCATGGTCGGCATCATCGCGCCGACGGTCCCCACTGCCCCTGCGGAGGAGCACGCCTCGGAGAGGACGCGGGTGGACACGGTTGCAGTCATGTGACGAGTATCTGCGGTATACCAACGCGGTGTCAACCGTCCGCGCGGACGGTGCGGTGGGCGCGACCGCACGGGCGTCGAGCGCCACGCCCGTTCTTTCCCATTGCGCACGCGATGGGAAGTGGAATCGGGCGTACCGGGTGGAAAGAACCGACCTGGTACGCCCGAATCGACCTGGTACGCCCGAATCGACCTGGTACGCCCGGAACGGGCAGGTACGCCCGAATCGACCTGGTACGCCCGGAACGGACGGTGCGGTGGGCGTGACCGCACGGACGACAGGAGGCGCGGTGCCGACCGGCACCGCGCCTCCTGTCCGTGGGTGGTCGCTACTCGGCCAGGCCGTAGAGCCGGTCGCCGGCGTCGCCGAGGCCCGGGACGATGTACCCGTTCTCGTCGAGCTTCTCGTCGAGCGCACCGAGGACGATCGAGACGTTGCGGTCGCCGACGGCCTGCTCGACCATGGCGAGCCCCTCGGGGGCACCGAGGATGCACACGCACGTGACCTCCTGCGCACCGCGGGCGAACAGGAAGTCGATCGCGGCGGCGAGGGTGCCACCGGTGGCGAGCATCGGGTCGAGCACGAAGCACTGCCGACCGGACAGGTCGTCGGGCAGGCGCTCGGCGTAGGTCTGCGGCTCGAGCGTCTGCTCGTTGCGGGCCATGCCGAGGAAGCCGACCTCTGCCGTCGGGACGAGCTTGACCATGCCCTCGAGCATGCCGAGCCCGGCGCGGAGGATCGGGACGACGAGCGGCCGCGGCTTGGCGATCGCGACGCCCATGGTGTGCGCCACCGGCGTGTCGATCGGCGTCGCCGTGACCCGGACACCCCGCGTGGCCTCGTACGCGAGGAGCGTGACGAGCTCCTCGGTCAGGGCGCGGAACGTGGGGGAGGGCGTCGTACGGTCGCGGAGCACCGAGAGCTTGTGGGTGATGAGCGGGTGGTCGGCGACGTGGACTCGCATAGGGTCGAGCCTAGCGTGCCGCCGACCGTCAGGAGGTCCCGTGGAGGAGCCCGCAGCCCGCCCGTTCGTCCCGGCGATGGAGCGTGCGCTCGACGAGGCCCGACGGTGCCTGGAGACCGACGACGTACCGGTCGGCGCGGTGGTGCTCGACCGCGACGGCGTCGTGGTCGCCACCGGCCGGAACGAGCGCGAGGCGCGGCAGGACCCGACGGCCCACGCCGAGGTCCTGGCGCTGCGTGCTGCTGCGGCGGTGACGGGGGACTGGCACCTCGAGGAGCACACGCTCGTCGTGACGCTCGAGCCCTGCCCGATGTGCGCCGGCGCCGTCATGGCCGCACGGGTGCCCCGTGTCGTGTTCGGCGCGTGGGACCCGAAGGCGGGCGCCAGCGGCAGCGTCTACGACATCGCCAGGGACCGCCGGCTGCCGCACCGCTCCGAGGTCATCGGGGGCGTGCTCGAGCAGGCGTGTGCCGAGCTGCTCGACGACTTCTTCAGTCCGCGGCGAGGATGACGATCGCCTCGGTCGGCGGCTGCGGCCCGGTGCGCAGGACGTCGGGTTCGACGTAGATCACCCGGGCGATCGGCACGGCGCTCCGGACACGCTGCTCGACGGTGTCGATGCCGGCGGCGACGTCACCGAGCCGGCGGTCCCCGTCGACGGCGACCTTCACGCCGACCATCAGCTCGTCCGGTCCGAGGTACAGGGTCTTCAGGTGGATGATCGCGTCGACCTCGGGGCCGTCGAGCACCGCCTGCTTGATGCGCTCGACGTCGGCGGCGGTCGCGCCCTCGCCGACAAGCAGGCTCTTCGTCTCGATGCCGAGCACCACCGCGACCGCGATGAGCAGCGCCGCGATGAGCATCGTGCCGATCGCGTCGAACACCCCGTTGCCGGTGATCGCCGTCAGGCCGACGCCGAACAGGGCGAAGACCAGGCCGAGCAGGGCCGCGGTGTCCTCGAGCATCACGACGGGCAGCTCGGGGGCCTTCGCACGGCGCACGAACTGCACCCAGCTCTGCGAACCCTTCTGCGGTCGGGCCTCGTGCAGGGCGGTGCGGAGCGAGAAGCCCTCGAGACCGATGGCGATGACGAGCACGACGAGGGGGAGCCACCAGTTCTCGAGCGGGCGCGGGTGGGCGAGCTTCTCGATGCCCTCGTAGAGCGAGAAGACACCGCCGACCGAGAACAGGATGATGGAGACGACGAACGCGTACACGTAGCGTTCACGCCCGTAGCCGAAGGGGTGCTCCTGGTCCGCCGCTCGCCGGGCCTTGCGGCCACCGAGCAGCAGCAGGAGCTGGTTCGCGGAGTCGGCCAGGGAGTGCACGCCCTCGGCCAGCATCGACGCCGATCCGCTGATCGCCGCCGCGATGAACTTCACGATCGCGATGCCGATGTTGGCACCGAGTGCGGCGAAGATCGCCTTCGTGCCTCCGGAAGCGCTCACAGCTGTCCCCTTCTCGTGGTCTGCGACACGATCCTAGGCGGGTCGCGTCGGTAGGGTCGGGAGCATGACGATCGACCTGCCCCGCACCGCCCTGCTCGGCGTCGGCTCCATGTCCGGCGCGGTCCTCGACGGCCTGCTCGCCGCGGGACTCGACCCGGCCACCGTGACCCTCACCACGAAGTCGGAGGCGTCCGCTGCTGCCCACCGGGAGCGCGGCCTCGACGCCACCGCGAGCGACACCGACCCCGACGCCAACCGGGCGGCCGTCCGTGGCGCGGCCCTCGTCGTGGTCGGCGTGAAGCCGTACATGATCGCGGACCTGCTCGACAAGGTCGCCGACGACCTGGAGCCCGGTGCCGTCCTGGTCAGCGTCGCCGTCGGCACCACCACCGCGAGCATGGAGGCTCGGGTGCCCGCCGGCGTCCGGGTCGTCCGTGCCCTGCCGAACACCCCGATCGGCGTCGGCCACGGCGTCACCGGCATCAGCGCGGGCACCTCGGCCGACGCCGAGGCCGTCGCACTGGCGTCGTCGGTGTTCGCCGCCTCGGGCGAGGTCATCGAGGTGCCGGAGGCGCAGCTCGACGCACTGTCCGCCGTGTCCGGCTCCGGTCCCGCCTACGTCTTCCTGCTGGTCGAGCAGTGGCAGCGTGCCGCCGAGGAGCTCGGGTTCACCCACGAGCAGGCGGCGACGATGGTGCAGGGCACCGTCCGCGGCGCGGTCGAGCTGCTCGAGCGGTCGGGCCGTGAGCCCGCCGACCTGCGCCGTGCGGTGACGAGCCCGAAGGGCACGACGGAGCGGGCAGTCGCGGTGCTGCAGGACGCCGACCTGGCGGACACGCTGCTGCGTGCGTCGCGTGCCGCGATCGCGCGTGCCGAGGAGATCGCCGCGTCGTAGACGCACACCGCGTCGTGGACGCAGCCACAGTGCGGACGGGAGGCCCGGGGCGACACCGCCACGGGCCTCCCGTCCGTCCTGCGGTCGCTACTCGTACGCGGCGAAGCGCTCCAGGTCGGTCTCGGAACCCGAGACGATGATGACGTCGTCCTCGCCGATGACGCTGTCCGGCGTCGCCGGCACGAACGGGTTGCCGGGCGGCTTGATGCCGAGCACGGTCAGGCCGAAGCGCGTGCGGATCACGGTGGTGGCGAGGTCCTTGCCGCGGACCGCGCGCGGCGGGAACATCTTGACCACGGCGAAGTCGTCGTCGAACTCGATGAAGTCGAGCATCCGGCCGGACACCAGGTGCGCCGTGCGCTCGCCGGCCTCACGCTCGGGGTAGACGACGTGGTTGGCGCCGATGCGGGACAGGATCGTGCCGTGTGAGCGGCTGATCGCCTTCGCCCAGATCTGCGGGACGCCGAGATCGACCAGGTTCGCCGTGATGAGCACGCTCGATTCCAGGTCGCTGCCCGTGCCGACGACGGCGATGGCGAAGTCCTGCGCGCCGATCTGCCGGAGCGCGTCGATGTCGGTCGCGTCCGCCTGCACCGCGTGGGTGACCCGGTCGGACCACTTCTGCACCAGTCCGGCGTCGGTGTCGACGACGAGCACCTCGCGGTCCTGGCGTTCGAGCTGCCCGGCGGTGGCGGCCCCGAAGCGACCGAGCCCGATGACGAGGACGGGAGCGTCGTGACTGATGGCACCGTGCTGGTGCGACGAACGGGTGCGGTCAGCCAACGATCGGCCTCTCCTCGGGACGGCGGAACAGTTGCCGGCTCTGGCTGGCGGCCAGGGCAGCGGCGATGGTCACTGTACCGACCCGGCCGAGGAACATGGTGGCGGCGAGCACGTACTTGCCCGATTCCGGCAGGTTCGCGGACACGCCGGAGGACAGACCGCTGGTCGAGAACGCCGAGATCACCTCGAACAGCACACGGTCGAGCGAGTCGTCGGTGATCTGCAGGAGCACCACGGTCGCGACGGCCACGATCGTCGCTCCCCAGAGCACGATGGCCACCGCGACCCGCAGGACGTCGCTCGGGATCCGGCGACCGAAGGCCTCCATGCTCTGGCGGCCGCGCGCCTCGGCGACCGCGGCCAGGAACAGCACCGCGAGGGTCGTCACCTTGATGCCGCCGGCCGTCGAGGCGGATCCGCCTCCGATGAACATGAGCATGTCGGTCACGAGCAGGCTCGAGCCGTTGAGCTGGTCGAAGTCGACGAGCGAGAAGCCTCCCGAGCGGGTCATCGTCGACAGGAAGAGCGCCTGGAACGCGGTGCGCCCGGCGCCCTCCTCGCCGAAGGTCGTCGGGTTCGACGCCTCGAGCGCGATGTAGACGGCCGCGCCGCCGAGGAGCAGAACCGCGCTCGTCGCCAGGGTGAGCTTGACGTGGATCGGCCAGCGCCGCGGGGTGCGCAGCTGCTTCGTCAGGGCACGGATCACCGGGAACCCGATGGACCCGGCCACGACGCCGACCATCAGGAGTGACAGGAACCAGTAGTCGTGGGCGAACGGGTCGAGGCCGTCGGCGTTCGGGGCGAACCCGGTGTTCGTGAAGGCCATCGCCGCGTAGTAGAAGGAGTCGCCGACCGCGGTCCAGAACGGGATGCCGGCGATGAGCACCGACGGCAGGAGCAGCAGGCCGAGGACGATCTCGATCGACAGCGTGCTCACCGCCACGGTCGCGAGCAGGGTGCCGACCTCGCCGAGCCGGACGGCCTGTCCCTCGGGCACGGCGCCGTGGTGGGTGCGGAGCGGGTTCGAGTCGCCCGCCGCCATGAGCTTCGCGCGCAGGCCGAGCTTCCGGGTAACGAACAGGCCGAGGATCGACGCGAAGGTCAGCACACCGACCGCGCCGATCTGCGTGCCGATGACCACCAGGACCTTGCCGAACACCGACCAGTGCGTCGCCATGTCGACCGTGGACAAGCCGGTGACGCAGACCACCGAGGCCGCGGTGAAGAGGGCGTCCGCGAAGTGGGTGCTGCTGCGGTCCACCGTGGCCCACGGCGTCATGAAGAGCACCGTGAACAGGAAGATCAGCGCGATGAACACGACGATCGCCAGTCGGGACGGCGACGAGCGCAGCACCGTCGCGATCCGGCTCGCTCGCCGTCGGCCGACACTCACGTGGTGCGGGATCGGCTCGGTTCGGTCGAGCATGCGTATGCCTCCGAGGACATGGGCCGGGACGGTTCGTCATGGTACATCCGTGGTGCCCCGGCTAGCCTTGCCCCATGGCCGACATCTTCTCCGTCGTGGCGGACCCGACCCGGCGCGAGCTGCTCGGCACGCTGTTGTCCGCCTACGGTTCGGACGTCACCGGCGGGGAGCTCAGCGTCGGCCAGCTCGTCGAACGCCTCGGGGTCAGCCAGCCCACGGTGTCGAAGCACCTGCGTGTCCTGCGCGACATCGGTCTCGTCACCAGTCGCGAAGAAGGGCAGCACCGCTACTACCGGCTCGACCCGGAGCCGCTCGTGAGCCTGGAGGACTGGGTCCTGCCGTTCACGGGCGCGGTCGACGCCGACGGCACCCCGGCCACCACGGCGTGGACGCCGGACGGCCAACCGGTGTCGATCCGCCGGAACGGCGCGGCCGGCAAGGCGACCGTCGAGGTGGGCACCGAACTCGGCCGTGTGATGGCCGAGGCGTCGTACCGGGCCACCGCGGCGATCTCCGGGGCACAGCAGGGCTGGGAGCGCGTCGTCGACCGCAGCCGCAAGCGCTTCACCCGCCGGGGCGACGAGGACTGACTCTGCGCACGTGGCCTGGTGAGGACGCAGCACAGGCCGGGTGCACGCGGCGCGACTGATCCTGGACACCGGGTCGCACGCGCCTCTACAGTTGCCACTGACCACACAGGTCACACCACTCCCGTGCGCAGCGCGCGTGCGAGCCCCGAAGGCGGACCATGACCGGCAGTTTCGACGACGTGCGCTTCCTCACCGTCGCTGAGGTCGCCGAGATGATGCGCGTCTCGAAGATGACCGTGTACCGGATGGTGCACGCCGGGGAGCTCCCCGCCATCCGCTTCGGCCGCTCCTTCCGCGTCCCCGAGTCGGCCGTCGCCGACGTGTTGCGCGGTGGCGTGGCGGACGTCGGCTGAGCACGCGTTCGACATCACAGCGGGCAGCCGGTAGACTCGGGCAGGTTGATTTTCCGCGGTCTCTTCGGCCCGGTGTCCGTACATCAGCATCAGTCCGAGCGAGGTCCACATGGGTTCTGTCATCAAGAAGCGTCGTAAGCGCATGGCGAAGAAGAAGCACCGCAAGCTCCTTCGCAAGACGCGTCACCAGCGCCGCAACAAGAAGTAGACCCTCACAGGTCTGCGCAGGTCGGAGGACCTGCACGAGAAGCCCCGGTTCGCCGGGGCTTTCGCGTTCCCGGACTACGCTGGGACCATGCCCGCAGTGACGTTCCTGACGAAGCCCGGATGCCACCTCTGCGATGACGCCCGACCCGTGGTCGAACGCGTCGTCGCCGACCACCCGGGGGTCACCCTGCAGGAACGCTCGATCCTCGACGACGATGCCCTCCGCCAGGAGTACGCGGAGGACATCCCGGTCGTGCTGATCGACGGGCGCGTCCACAGCAACTGGCACGTCGACGCCGACCGGCTCGCACGTGCGCTCGAGAAGGCCGAGGCCCGCGCATGATTTCCCACGTCGTCTCCTGGTCCCTGCGTGCGGACCTCGACCGCACCGCGTCGATCGCCCGCATCCGCGAACTCCTGACCGGTCTGGTCGGCACCGTCGAGTCGATCCGCTCGCTCGAGGTCGTCGAGAACGTCGCGTACCCGGACAAGAACCACGACGTCGCGGTGGTCGCCACCTTCGACGACCTCGCCGGGCTCGATGCGTACCAGGTGCACCCGGAGCACCAGGCCGCGGCAGCGGAGATCCGCGAACTGGTCACGGCACGGGCCGCCATCGACTGGCAGAGCTGAGCCGGGCCTCCCGTCCGGCGCTCGTCGCTTCGTGAGCAGCAATGGTCGCCTCCCGCATCGGGAGGCGACCATTGCTGCTCACCAGGTGCGCGCGGCGGGCGCCGCGCAGCGCGGGACCTACGGGGTCAGGCGCGTCGGGCCACGGAACAGGTACGTGACCTCGCGGATCGACGGCTCACCGAGCATGAGCATCAGCACGCGGGCGAGGCCCATGCCGAAGCCGCCGTGCGGCGGGACGCCGTAGCGGAAGAAGTCGAGGTACCAGCCGAGCTCCTCCGGGTCGAGGCCCTTCTCGACGGCCTGCGCCTCGAGCACGTCGACGCGGTGCTCACGCTGGGCACCCGTGGAGATCTCGGCGCCGTTGAAGATGAGGTCGTAGCTGTTCGTGACCGACGGGTCGCCGGGCTTGCGCATGTGGTAGTACGGCCGGATCGACGCGTCGTACTCGGTGACGAACACGAACTCGGAGCCGTGGTGCTCCTTCGCCCAGGCGGCGACGCGGCGCTCGCCCTCGGGGTCCAGGTCACCGTCGGCGCGGACGACGTCGTAGCCGCTGTCGGCGACGATCTTGCGCGCCTCGGCCAGGGTCACGCGGGGGAACGGCGTCGCGGGGACCTGCAGCTCGAAGCCGAAGACCTCGGCGATGTCCTTGCCGTACTTCTCCTTGACGGCGGTGATGCCCGCGACCAGGACCTCTTCGTGCATCGCCATGACGTCCTCGTGGGACTCGATCCACGAGAACTCGGCGTCGACGCTGGTGAACTCGGTGGCGTGGCGACTCGTGAACGAGGGGTCGGCGCGGAAGGCGTCGGCGATCTCGAACACGGCGCCGAAGCCGGCCGGCTGCGCCATCTGCTTGAAGTTCTGGGGGGACTGCGCCAGGTAGGCGGTCGTCTCGAAGTACTCGAGCTGGAACAGCTCGGCGCGCGACTCGGACGCCGACGCCATCAGCTTCGGCGTGTGGATCTCGATGTAGTCGCGGTCGACCCAGTACGTGCGGAACGCGTGCTCCAGGGTCGTCTGGATGCGGAAGATCAGGTTCTGCTTGCGGTTGCGCAGGTCGAGGAAGCGCCAGTCGAGACGCTTGTCGAGCGACGAGTCGTCGGCAATCGGGGTCTCCGGGATCGCGGCGCTCACCACCTGCAGCGCACCGATCTTGACCTCGAGCCCACCGAGCTTCACGCGCTCGTCGTGCTTCAGCGTGCCGGTGACGTGCACGAAGGTGCCGTGCGCCAGGCCGGAGATCTCGTTGGTGGTCGCGAGGGCGGACTGTGCGGCGTCGTCGCCGTCCTCGGCCTCGCGCGTCGCCGGGTTCACGAGCTGGACGGCGCCGGTCTCGTCGCGCAGCACGACGAACTGCACCTTCTTCTGGTCTCGGACGGTCTCGACCCATCCGGCCACGGAGACGGGACCGTCGGGGAGGGCTGCCAGGTCGGCGATGCGGGTGCGTTCGATCACGGTGGTCGAGTCTAACCGCCTGCGTCCGGGGGCGTGGGCGGCAGGGTTCCTTCCTCCACAGGGCCGCCTGCGTCCGGTGTTCTCCACCGAATGCCGGGAGGCCCGTGGCGGCGCGCGTGGACTCCGTAGCGTTCTCGACGTGGCCGGGTCGCGGGACGAGAGGGGGACCGGGTGGGGACGGGGACAGGGGAACTCGCGACCTGGCCGCCTGCGGCGGTCGCGACGGTGGTCGCGTCGTTGTTGGCGCTCGGCGGCACCACGACGGCGACGATCTGGTCGTTCATGCGGTGGCGGCGGGAGCAGCGCGCGATCGAGCGAGCGTACGTGTGGCAACAGGTCGTCTGGGCAGCCGAGATGGTCTCGTCTGACGACGTCGGCAAGGCCGAGATCGGTCGGATGGTGGCCGGCGCGATGTACGACATGCAGATTCATGGACGGGTCGATGATCCGGGTGTGAGTGTCCTGGTACGAACACTCGGACAAGAGGAGCGCGATGCAACGGATGTTCATGCACATGACGGGTGAAGAACGTCAACGTGCTCAGGCCCGGCTCAACCAGGTGATCCTCGACGCGTACCCGAAACGGAAGGCGCGGAAGATGATCGCCATGTTCGAGCGGGTGGAAGCCCGTCTGGAGTACACCCCGGAAGCAGCCGCCGAGGCCGAACGGCGATGGCTTGCGCGGTACGAGCGTTCAGGGGAGCGAAGCGCGGAGTGACCCGAGCGTGCCGATGAACTCCTCGGCCATGCCGGCCCGCTCGACGAGCTTGGCGTGACGGGCTCGGGCGTCCTCGAGGTACGCGTCGAGGCGGGCCGCCAGCGCCGGTTCGTCCTCGGGGTCCTTCGTCGCGAGGGCGTCGACCACGCGGAGCAGCTCGGCCATCTCGTCGAGCGTGAACCCGAGCGGCTTCATCCGGCGGATCACGAGCAACCGTTCGAGGTCCTGCGCCGTGTAGACCCGGAACCCGCCGGGGGTACGGCCGCTCGGTACGAGCAGCCCGACCTCGTCGTAGTGCCGGATGGTGCGCAGGGACATGCCGGCGCGATCGGCGAGTTCGCCGATGTGCATCGTGTCGGGGACGTCGCTGGTGCTCACGGCGTACGACTCTACCCTCACGTGAGGGTAGAGTTCCGATCGATGTCCGTGATCACACACGCGCCGACGGCCCCGAGCGTCCTCGCCGCCCTCCGCTCGCCCCGCATGCTCACCCGAGAGGTCCTGGCCGGCATCGTCACCGCGCTGGCCCTCATCCCCGAGGCGATCTCGTTCTCCGTCGTCGCCGGCGTCGATCCCGCGGTCGGTCTGTTCTCGAGCGTCGTCATCGCGATCGTGATCTCGATCGTCGGTGGTCGCCCGGCGATGATCTCGGCCGCAGCCGGCTCGGTGGCCCTCGTCATCGCCCCGCTCGTCCGGGAGCACGGGATCGAGTACCTGGTGCCCGCGATCGTGCTGGGTGGCGTGTTCCAGCTCGTGCTCGGGTTCCTCGGGGTGGCACGGCTGATGCGCTTCATCCCGCGCAGCGTCAACGTCGCGTTCGTGAACGCCCTGGCCATCCTCATCTTCACCGCCCAGCTGCCGAACCTGCTCGGCGACGACGTCCCGTTCGTCGTCTGGCCGCTGACCGTTCTCGGCATCGCGATCATCGTCGGCTTCCCGTTCCTGACGAAGGCGATCCCCGCACCGCTCATCGCGGTCGTCGTCGTCACCGGCCTCACGATGGTGTTCAGCATCGCCGTGCCGACGGTCGGCGACGAGGGCGCCCTGCCGACGGCGCTCCCGGGCTTCGGCGGCATCACGACGCCGTTCACCTTCGAGACGCTGCAGATCATCGCCCCGTACGCGTTCGGCGTCGCGATCGTCGGCCTGATCGAGACCCTGCTCACCGCGCAGCTCGTCGACTCCATCACGGAGACGGGCTCGAGCAAGTGGCGCGAGTCGTGGGGTCAGGGCGTCGCGAACATCGCGTCCGCCTTCTTCGGTGGGACCGGCGGCTGCGCGATGATCGGCCAGACGGTGATCAACGTGAAGACCGCGGGTGCCCGGACCCGCGTCTCGACCTTCGCGACCGGGGTCTCGGTGCTGGTCCTGACGATCGTGCTCCACGACCTCGTGGCCCAGATCCCGATGGCGGCACTGACGGCGGTCATGCTCATGGTCTGCGTCGCGACCTTCGACTGGCACAGCATCCGGCCGCGCACCCTCCGACGCATGCCGCTCGGCGAGACCGCGGTCATGCTCGTCACCGTCGTCGTGGTCGTCGTGACCGAGAACCTCGCCACCGGGGTGCTCGTCGGCGTCGTCGTGGCGGCCCTGGTCTTCGCCCGACGGGTGGCGCACGTGGTGACCGTGGTCCGCGAGCCGGTCGACGACCGTACGGTGCGGTACCGGGTCCGCGGGGCGCTGTTCTTCGCCTCGTCGAACGACCTCGTCACACGGTTCTCCTACGCCGAGGACCCCGAGCACGTGATCATCGACCTGGCCGACGCGCACGTGTTCGACGCGTCCACGGTCGCAGCGCTCGACGGGGTCGAACAACGGTTCGCGAAGCACGGGTCGACCGTCGAGGTGGTGAACCTCGACTCGGGGTCGATCGCGCTGCACGGACGGCTCTCCGGCGAGCTCGGCGGCTGAGCGCTTCCGCATCCGGTGAATCCCCTGAGGGGGCGGTGGGAACCACGGGGCGACCTACACTGGAACCCATGCCCGCGACCCGTCTCCACCTCGTCCGGCACGGAGAGGTGCACAACCCGGGCCGCGTCCTCTACGGCCGGCTCCCGGGCTTCGGGCTGAGCGAACTCGGCACCCGGATGGCCCAGGCCTCCGCCACGGCATGGAAGGACGCCGGCGTCGACGTGCGTCGGATCGTCGCGTCCCCGCTGCAGCGCACGCAGGAGTCCGCCGCACCCTGGTCGGCCGCCTACGGGCTCGACGTGACGCTCGACGAGCGCCTGATCGAACCGACGAACCGCTACGAGGGGCAGCCCCCCGGGTTCACGAAGCGCTCGCTCGGCCGCCCGGCGGAGTGGCCGTGGATCGCGAACCCGCTGCGTCCCAGCTGGGGCGAGGCGTACGAGTCGATCGCCAACCGCATGCTCGCGGCGATGACCACGGCGTGGGAGAGCGTGGACGAGGGCGACGTCGTCCTGGTCAGCCACCAGCTGCCGATCTGGATGGTCCACCGGAAGCTCGCGGGGGAGCCCCTGTGGCACGACCCGCGCAAGCGCCGCTGCGACCTGTCGAGCATCACCACCGTCGAACGTGTGCCCGCCACGTCGACCGGTCGGTTCACCGAGGTCGGGTACGCGGACCCCGCGCAGGAACTGCGCGCGACCGCCGTCGACGAAGGAGCAGTGTGAACAGCACGAGCAGTGCGCGCGTCATCAGCAAGCGGTTCGCGGTCCTCGCAGCCACGGCCGTGGCCGCCGTCCTCGTCCTGTCCGGCTGCTCGTCGGACAGCGGCGGCATCGCGAAGCAGTACGGCAACGGCACGACCCAGAACTACATCTCCGGTGACGGCGCCGTGACCGAGGTCTCCGCGAAGGACCGCACCGACCCGGTCACCTTCCGGGCCGAGGACTCGAACGGTGACACCGTCTCGTCGAAGGACCTCCGCGGCAAGGTCGTCGTCCTGAACTTCTGGTACGCCAGCTGCCCGCCGTGCCGTGCCGAGGCGAAGTACCTCAACCAGGTCCACGACGACTACGCCGACGCCGACGACGTCGCCTTCATCGGTGTCAACGTGCGTGACGAAGCAGCGACCGCGGCCGCCTTCGAGCGCACCTTCGACGTGCAGTACCCGACCGTCCTCGACCAGCGCACGGGCACGATGCAGCTGGCGATGTCCGGGCAGATCGCACCGAACGCGGTGCCCGCCACGATCGTCCTCGACACCAAGGGGCGCGTCGCTGCCCGGGTCCTCGGCGCGATCGACGGCACGAGCATCCTGAAGACCCTGGTCAGCGACGAGCTCGACGCCGGCAAGGCCTCCTGACCCGTGACCTCCAACCCCTTCGCCGACGCGATCCTGAGCGGCCAGATGGCCGTGGCGCTGCCCGTGGCGGCGCTCGCCGGGCTCGTGTCGTTCCTGTCCCCGTGCGTGCTGCCGCTCGTTCCGGGGTACCTCGGGTACGTCGGCGGTGTCGCCGAGGGCGGGCAGCGTCGGGGCCGTGTGGTGCTCGGCGTGCTGCTGTTCATCGCCGGGTTCACCGCGGTGTTCGTGGCGTACACCACCGTGTTCGGGGCGCTCGGCTTCTGGCTCGTCCGCTGGCGCGACCTCATCACGCAGGTCCTCGGGGTCGTCGTGATCGCGATGGGCCTGGTGTTCGTCGGTCGGTTCACGTTCCTGCAGCGCACCATCAAGCCCGGTTGGACCCCGGCCACCGGGCTCCTCGGCGCCCCCCTGCTCGGCATCGTGTTCGGCCTCGGCTGGACCCCGTGCCTCGGCCCGACCCTGGCGGCCATCAACCTGCTCAGTGTCCAGTCGGGCAGCGCCTGGCAGGGCATGTGGCTCGGGGTGGCGTACTGCCTCGGGCTCGGCATCCCGTTCGTCCTCGTCGCCCTCGGCGCCGGCTGGGCCACGGGGGCCATCGCGGCGGTGAAGCGTCACATGCGCACCGTCAACATCATCGGAGGAGCGATCCTGATCGTCATCGGTCTGCTCATGGTCACCGGTATCTGGTCGGCCGTCATGTCGAGCGTCGGGGCGGTGATCCAGAGCTTTGTCCCCGCGGTCTGACCTCAACGAGCACATCCCGACGGGCGCAGGCGACGGGGCCGACAGCGCCTCCGACCCGCAGCGACCGTCCGACCACGTCGACGGCTCCGGCCCCACCGACGGCGGCGTCAACCAGCCGAGGCTGGGTTTCGTCGGGTACCTCCGGTTCTTCTGGCGGCAGCTGACGAGCATGCGCACGGCGCTGTTCCTGCTCATGCTGCTCGCCCTCGCGGCGATCCCGGGCTCGCTCGTCCCGCAGCGCACCGCCGACCCGAACGGCGTCGTGCAGTACAAGGCGGACCACCCGCAGCTCTACCCGGTCCTCGACAAGCTCCAGGTCTTCGACACCTACACCTCGGTGTGGTTCTCCGCGATCTACCTGCTGCTCTTCATCTCGCTCATCGGCTGCATCGTGCCCCGCACGAAGCACCACTGGCAGGCACTGCGGACACGTCCGCCGAGGACCCCGGCGCGCCTGGCGCGACTGGCGGGCTTCCGCACCGTGGCGGTGCAGCCGGACGCGATGATCGACGGGACGACCGGGATCGACGCGACCACGGGCCTCCCGTCCGCCGAGCACGCGGTGACGCGCGCGATGGCGATCCTGAAGCGGTCCGGGTACCGCGTCGAGCGGTTCGGCGACTCGGTGAGCGCGGAGCGCGGCTACCTGCGCGAGACCGGCAACCTGGTGTTCCACGCCGCCCTCGTCGGCGTGCTCCTGGCGGTCGGCGTCGGCGGCGGTTTCGGCTTCACCGGACAGCGCCTGCTGGTCGAGGGTCAGACGTTCTCGAACGTGCTCGGCTCGTACGACTCGTTCAACCCCGGCCGCTGGTTCCAGCAGACCGACCTGAAGGGCTACAACCTCCGGCTCGACAAGTTCGTGACGAAGTACGAGGAGCGCAACCTCGACGCCCTCGGCCAGGCGCTCGACTACTCGGCCACCGTCACGAGCACCGAGAAGGGCGGCGAGCCGAAGACGAGCCGCCTCGGTGTGAACGAACCGCTGCACGTCGGGGGTACGAACGTCTACCTGCTCGGCAACGGCTACGCGATGCAGGTCACGGTGCGCGACGGCGACGGCGACGTGGCGTTCAAGGACGTCGTGCCGTTCCTGCCGGAGGACGCGAACTACACCTCCACCGGCGTCATCAAGGTGCCGGACGCGAAGCCGGACCAGCTCGGCATGGTCGGGTTCTTCTACCCCACCGCGTCGAAGCTCGCGAGCGGCGCGTACTCGAGTGCCTACCCGGACACCCAGAACCCGCTGTTGACGCTGCAGGTCTACACGGGCGACCTCGGGCTCGACAGCGGTGTGCCGCAGAGCGTGTACACGCTCAGCACCAAGGGTCTCGACCAGATCGCCGGACGGCAGTCGGACACCGCGAGCATCGCGCTCGAGCCCGGCCAGACGAAGAAGCTGCCTGAGGGCGCCGGGTCGATCACCTTCGACGGCGTCAAGCGGTACGTCTCCCTCGACGTCCACCACGACCCCTCGCAGCTCTGGGTGGGCGGGTTCGCCCTGCTCTCCACCCTCGGTCTGCTCACCTCGCTGTTCGTCCCGCGCCGCCGCGTCTGGGTGAAGGTCGTCCCGCGTCGCGACGCGCAGGACGGCGAGTACGACCTCGAGTACGCCGGACTCGCGCGCGGCGAGGACCCGAACCTCGAACGGGCCGTCGCGGACATCGCACAGCGCCACACGTCGGACCTCGGAGTTAGGATGCAAGTCCGAGCTGACCAGGAATCTAGCGGAATCTAGGCGGTATCAGCGCCCGGAGTCCGCAGGGAGTCCGCAGGAGCAAGGGAGGACGTCATCAGGTCCGCAGCAGCGGCTCGGGTGACGTCCTCTGCAGTTCCCCACAAGTGGCTGTAGGTGTTCAGGGTCGTCGACGCCTTCGCGTGGCCGAGGGCACGCTGCACCGTCACCACGTCCGCGCCGTGAGCGATGAGCCCGGACGCGTAGTAGTGCCTCATGTCGTGAGGCGTGAACCCAATGACGCCTGCCGCCTCGAGCGTCTTGTTCCAATGCCACCGCAGCGAGTCGGGGTTCGGAGGACGGCCCGGCAGCAGCCACCCCTCATCGCCGTGCACACCGATGTTTGCCACGTGCTCCGACAGCATGGTCACGAGCGCATCCGGTAGGTACACCTTCCGCTCGCTGCCATGCTTCGGCGGGATCACCGCCAGCGTCCCCGGCTCCTTCTGCACCTGACGAGACACCTGCAGCGTGCGCTTGAGGAACGCGATGTCGCCCTGCTGGACGCCGGCCACCTCGCCGATGCGCAGACCTGCAAACGCAGCGAGTGCGACGAATGGGCGGAACCATGACTCGGCCGCGTTCACGATCGCGCCGACCTGCTCCGGTGTCGGGATCACCATCGCGACCTCAGCACGCCGGGTACGGGGGAGACGCACACCGATCGACGGATCGACCGTGAGTACCCGGTCAGCCATCGCGGCGCGGATGACTGTCCGCACGTTGCCGACACGAGTCTTGATCGTGCCCGGTGCGAGCCGGCCTTGCATGTCCTTCACCCACGCCTCAACGTGGGAGCGCCGCAGCTTCCCAACCTCTACCGTGTCGAACGTGCAGTCGTTCATCGTGATGTTGTACGAGTCGCGGGTCGACGATGCCCAGATCTGCCGAGGCGACCAGTCGTCGTAAAAACCTCGGAGGGTCGTCCTGCGCTCCGTAGGCGTCGTCCAGGTACCCTGCTGGCGCTTCGCAAGCTCTTCGACGATCCAGTCCTCGCCGGCAGCCTTCGTCCGGAAGTGCTTCGCATGTTCACGCCGCTTCCCGCCGTCGTCGAGGTAGTCGTATCGAGCACGCCACTGACCGTTCGGCCTGCGCTTAACGCTCGCCATGCTGCTTCCAGCTCTTCTCGATGATGCCCTGCACCTCCGCGACTGGATCCTTCTCGATCAGCCAGAGCGAGCCCTGCATGAAATTGTTGACCCGCGAACGGGTCTCCTCGTCAAGATCGTCGAAGTCGGCCTCATACAAGTCACGAACGGTAGTGACGTGCGTGCTGAGCACGGCTACGGAATCACCAAAATCCTTCGCAGCTTCCAGCAGCTTGTTGTACTCGCTCACAGTGTGTCGTCTGCCGACCTCGAAGATCATCAGCATGGCTTCTCGGCCGTCGGGATGTTGGAGGTCAGAGATTCCGCGACCGAGCACCTTGGCGTACGCGCCCGCTTCGACCATGGACACGTGACGCTTGCGGTTCTCAACGCGAGACACGGACATCACACTCATGGACGGCACGCCGGCAGCCTCCAACTTCTCCGCCATCTCAGCCAGGGTCCACCCTCGCTGCTGACGCTCGCGCGCCACTTCGGTCGCGAAGTTCTTCTCGGCCGGGGTGAAGCTCGTCTCTTCTGTCACGGGGGATAGCAAATCACACAACTGGGATTGCGCGCTACCTGATCCGTGTGTATAACTAGTGGTACGAGCAGTTCTCAGAACTGAGAAGGAGGCACAGATGCCCGTCACGCTTCGCACCATCCCCGAAGCGGCCCCCCAGTTCCGCAAGACCGAAACGGCCTTCCGGCAGTGGATCAGGACTCCAGACTTCCCGCTGAAGGTGGTCCGCTTGGGCAAGAAGATCTACATCCCGCAAGAGAGCATCGACCGGTTCTTCGCAGAGGCCCTTCGGGAGGCCGGGTGACGAGACTGGGCATCCGAGCACTGGGCTGGCAGACGCCGCCGACATCCGCGCAAAAGGCGGCGCGCGCTTGCGAAGGTTGGGCCCTCGTGGGTCACGGCATCTGGATCTACCTGGCCGCTCCCATCACCCTCGCCGCAATTCGCCTCGAGCGAGAGCTGCAAACGACGAATCACCTCCCTCAACGAGACCCCACCTTTGAATGGGCTCTTCGATTGAGCGGGCGAGCGGAGTACAGCGGCTGGCAGCTCTACCACGAGCAGACCCGAGCTCGTCAGCCCCTCCATCCGGTGACCGTGAAGGAGATCGACTCGCTTTTCGATCCCGTCACCGGATGGTTCTCCAAGCAACCAACGAGGGTTCGAGAGGGCCGTTGGTCCGGCAAGTACCGATCCGTACCGAAAAAGGAAGGCCCGAGCGCTCCTGGCAGAGCGTCTCGGGCCACGTCCCACCAGTAACCACTACGAAACTAAGGAACGAAGAACATTGTCCAGCACAGACATCATGACACGCCCCACTGACATCCACGCAAGCGCCCCTTCGGGGGACGCTGTAGCTGCGCGGGTCGGCACCGCGACGCTCGAGCTGAAGGGGTGGCACCACAAGCAGTGGAAGCAGCCTGACCCCAACGGTCTCTACAGGGTCATCACCACGCACCGCCGGTACGAGGGCAACCGCGAAGAGATCAGCGCGATGCCCGACGCAACGACATGGGGTCACCTGACGCCGGTCGAGTACCAGCTGCACACGACTCCGGGGTACCGGTGGGGCGACCACCCGGAAGATGAGGTGACCAGCCGCCCGAACGAGTTCGTCATGACGTACGTCGGCTTGTACAAGCTCGTCGGCTACTCCTTCGACCCGGGGGAAGGGATCATCACCGGGAAGTTCGAGCGAGTCGAGGGGGACGCCTGATGGACGACGTGATCAAGCTCGTCAACGTCGATACGACTTTGACTGGACGCGCCGAAGTGATCATCGACGCTCAGCCGAGCCAGTTCAGCGACGGCTACTCGCTCATCCTGACGCCATCCGAAGCGCTGCGATTGGCTCACGCCATCGTCGCTCGCGTCTCCGACGTGCGGACTCAGCCGATCGCCGTGCCCATGCTGGTCCCGACCCTGCAGGTGGCTGCCTGATGCCGGCGGGCAAGACGACGGTCGACGGGTTCGCGGTGCTCGCCATCAACGGCGTCGTGGGACTGCGTGCCGAACGTCCCCTGACGGAGCTAGCTGGGGACCAGGCGCGACGCCTGGCGATCTGCCTGCTCGAAGCTGCGCAAGACGCCGAACGTCCGGAGCCGCCTGAGTGGCCGTAGGCCAGTTCGGCACCAGGAAGCCCCCAGATCCTCGACAGAACGAGGACGAGGGGGCTTTCTCGTACCCGGACACCATCGAGCTCTCGCCGGCCGCAGAGCGGTACATGCACCAGCTGGCGATCGACCTCACCGCTGGCGTCGTTGAACTCAGGCAGCTACCGCCCTCACTTCGGCAGTTCTACGTCTTCGCGTTCGAGCAGGGGAGCGCGTCACGGCAGGTCGAGATCGACCAGGCCAACGACGACGCGGACCGGCTCTACGCCGAAGTTTGCCGACGCCAGCCATCTCGAGAACACGAGACCACCAACGCCTTCCTCGAGGCGCAAAAGCACCGCGGCGCTGAAGCCGCAGCCAAACGAGCGGCCGAGATCCGCGCCCAGATCTACTCCGGACAGGAGACCCAATGACCCGACCTCCCACCACTTTCGATGCCCGATGGCTGATGGCGCAGGACTTCCCACCCACTCAGTACGTCGTCCCCGGCATCATCCCGGAAGGCATGACCTTGCTCGTCGCCGCGCCGAAGATCGGCAAGAGCTGGCTAGTGCTCGGACTGGCACTCTCGCTCCACGTTGGCGAGAAAGCACTTGGCGGTGTACCTACGGGCGCGCCCCGACCTGTCTTGTACCTCGCGCTCGAAGACGGTCCCCGCCGTCTGCAGCAGCGCATCCGCACGCTCAGCCCTGAGGTGGTCACCCCGCGGCTCGAGTTCGTCACAGCACTTGAAGGCGGTCAGGTGATCCCTGCCATCAGGGAGTTCATCTCCCGGAACATCGACCAGAACCCCGTTGTCATCCTCGACACACTCGGGAAGGTGCTGCCGAGCACCGCAGCAACGAAGTCGCAGTACGCCGCGGACTACGAGTTCCTGGGCGCCCTCAAGGCCACCACTGACGCGGAACCGGGCTCGTCCCTCATCATCGTCCACCACACCCGGAAGAGCGGCGGAGAGGACTTCCTGGACGCTGTGAGCGGCACCCAGGGCATCGCGGGAGCTGCGGACACTGTGCTCGTGCTGCGCCGTGAGCGCCAGGAGCAAAGCGCGACGCTGCATGTCACCTCTCGCGATGCGAAAGAGGGCGAGTACGCACTGCTGCTGTCGGACTCGGGAGCTTGGTCACTCAACGGGGGCGGGCTGGAAGCTGCTCGCGCTGCTGCTGACGCGATCAAGGTGTCCGCGGGAGTGGGGGATCGGATGGCCGACATCATCGGCGTCATCTACCAGGCCGATGCCCCTGTGTCCCGCCAAGAGATCCAGCACCTGCTGCCGACGATCCCGGTGACTCAGCTCGACGTGTACCTCAAGCGCGCGGTCGACGCGAAGCGCATCTTGAAGCCTTCACGAGGCCTCTATGGCCCTGTTAGTTCCGTTAGATCTGTTAGTTCCGAAGATGGTTCTAACACTCCTAACGCTTCTAACACCCCCTACGAGAGCGAAGTGTTCGAGGGCGTGGCATGAACCCGATCACCGTCGCCTGCCCTGACTGCTCAGCCGCGGCAGTCATCGACATCTCTGGCCCCGGCATCACGCACGCGCTGCTCGAGCACGACGACACATGCCCGCGGCTCAACCACCCAGCCTTCGGGCTGCACCACGATCCCAAGGACTACGCATGACCGACAGCTCCAGCAAATGGCTTAAGACGTACCTCGAAGAGCTCGAGGCAGCCGGCAACAAGATCCTCACTCAGCTCTACGAGGACAACGAAGGGGTGCCAAGTGGAGTCGTCGGTGCAGGCTCCATCAGCATCGCCAGCTACACGCTCGCTAGCGAACTGGCCACCCTCACCGCCCACCCCGATCAGATGGTTCAGGCCGTGGTCCGCCACCATGCGCTGTCGACCGGCACCCTCGGCGCGGAAGCTTGGTCAGATGTGCTCTACGGCGCGCTGCTGCACCTTGCAATGCTGTACCTCGAGCCCGCCTATCGGGTGACCGACAGCAGCGGTGACCTCGACATGAGGGCTGCCGCTAACGAGTGGTGGGAGACGTTGCAGAACGCCGCCGGCAGTGACCCCGCATGAGTCTGCGGCTACTCAGCAGCGGCTGCCTGCTCGCCCTGCCCCGTCACGGTCGTTGCCTGAGGGGCTGCAGCTTGGACTGCGGCCTGTCGCGCCGCTTCCGCTTCATCGCTGTCCTGCTGGGCAAGAAGGAACAGGAACGCCGCAGTCACGATCAGGTCGCCGTAGAACGGGACCCAAACCCACGGGACAGCTCGATCGCTGAGCCCATCGAAAGCGAAGCCGTTGGCCGAGATGACGACCCCCCACACCGAGAACACGAGCGACGCCGCCGGCAACAGCGAGTACGCCCAGTGTGCGCGAAGGGAGTTACGAAGCGATCTGCCCTCGAGGGGCACTACCAAGAGCAACACGGCGAAGACGCCTGCGAAGGCGGCACATGCATCAGAAGTCACGGCAGCGCCTATCGGCCGCTCTCCCTCCGAAGTAAGCGGGACTCATGAATCGGCACGCCCGCGAGCTCGTGCACGGCACTGACGGAGCGGTAGTGGTTGTCAGCGGTCGCGCAGCGGCTTGGTTGCTGCGCTACGCCGAACTTGACCGGTATCACGCGGACCATCGCGGTGAAGATGCCGAGATCGATCAGACGCTTATTGCAATGAAAGTGGTGGCGCTGTCGTGGCGCGAGTCCGCAACAGGAACTCGCAATGCATCACATGCGGAACTGTCGGCAGAATTGGAATGGCTCAGCACAAAGCAAGCGGCTGACGCCCTCGCGATGACAGACCGTGCAATCCGCAAGGCAATCCGTGAGAACAGACTCAAAGCGACGATGGTAGGTCGCGCCTACCGAATCAACCGCGAACAACTCGCGCACTTCAAAGCTCGAAAGGAACCAGCATGACCACGCCCCGCACCAAGCAGCATGAGCTGGCCGAGACCACTCGGCAGGAGTATCAGCGCCGTGTCGAAGAGATCCGCAACGACCGGCGCTTCACGCCCGAAGCCAAGCAGCAGGCCATCGCCAAGCTCTACCGTGACACCAACTACCAGCTCGGACAGCTGCGCGATGAGCGCGACGCCACGCTCAACAGTCGCCGCACTGCACTCGAAGCAGAGATGTTCGGCCTACCGAAGTACGCATCCACATCCGACACGCTCTCGTACCGCGATGCGCTCGACCGAGCCAGCCGAGCCGAAGACGGTGCGGCGCTGGCTGCGCTCTACGACACGGCAGCCATCAGCAACGACACCATCCTCGCCAAAGCCATCCTCGCGAAGGCATACGGAGACGGTGAAGTCGACGTCATCAACCGATACCTCGAAGACCACTCGACGCTCGAGACCAAAGCGCAGGAGCTGTGGGACATCCGCTACGGCGATGAGGCTGCAGGGCAGACACTGCAGAACACGCTCAACGACTTCGCGTTCCAGGCTGACAAGCCCACCGAGATCCGCGCTCTCTCCGACTCGCTGATCGAACAGGTCGCAGAGGCGAGCGAGTGACCCAGGGGGCTACACGTAGGCGGCGTCCTGCCCAGTACCTCCGGGGCGGGCGCGTCTCTCTCCGTGACAGCAGAACGGTTGGCCCTGCGCCTGCTGCTGCTCAGGATTGGAGCGGAAGTGACTGATTCAAACGACGTGCAAAGTGCAGCGCGGACGCCCCGCGGTTTGAACGCCGCGGGGCGTCGTCTTTGGGATGCCGGCACGGCTGAGTTCGAGTGGGCGCAGCACGAGTTGGCGATGCTCGAAGAGGCGTGCCGAACACGGGATCGGATCGTTGAGCTCGATGCTGCGGTGAAGACCGGAGGCCTCATGATCACCTCTCCGCAGGGCTCTCGAGTACACCCGGGCGTGGGTGAGGCCCGACAGCAGCGCCTGACGTTGGCGCGGCTGCTGGCCACTCTCGGCATCCCGCCGTTGGAGGATGACAGCCTTCCTGCTGCCCGCAAGGTGCGCGGCGTCTACGGGATGCGCTGATGCCGCGGCGCAGGTCGGCAGGAACGAGTGGACCGCCCTGGCTGTCGGAGTTCGTCGAGGCGGACTGGCCCGGGCGCTGTTCGTTGGAACGTCTGAGGGCATGGCGTACGGCGCAACATGCTGCGGCGACGGACATCGCTGCAGCCTCGGCGGCTGCCCGTGCCGCACGTAGGGCATTCGTCCATCCCGGTGATTGCCCAGTACATCCGCTGCCGACCGTGCGTCCAACTGGGTGGAATCGAGGCTCGGAAAAGACCCTTTTCACGCTGGTCGGCCCTGGTGACGCAACTTTAACGGAAGAGGTCAGAAACGATTCTCCACGGGACCACGAATTGCGACGTGCGTTCGAAGAATGGTTGCAGCGACTCGGCTGATTGAGCGGATGCAATGAGACAATTGATGTAGGAACTAGCCCGCCGGTTTACCCGGGCATGAACAAGAGAGATCTTGGCATGCCCGGGTATGGGTGAGTGTTTTGGTGTGCCGATTTCTCCTAACCATAGGAGAGAACATTGGCAGACCGAGTAGTTCAAGTAACGATCCGTGCCGCGATCGACAATTACGTCAGGGGCATGGAGAAGGTCCGTAAGGCTACAGCTGATACGGCGAAGGACTCCGACAAGCTCGAGAAGGTCGGGCAGGCAGCTGAGCGCGTTGGCGGCTCCCTGCTCACGATGGGTGCCGCGGCGACGGGCTCTGTCCTGATCGTCACCAAGATGGCGGCTGACTTCGACGCGCAGATGTCCAAGGTGCAGGCCGCGACCAACGCCACGGCTTCGGAGATGGACAAGTTCCGGAACCAGGCCCTGACTGCTGGCGCTGCGTTCGGGTACACGGCAACTCAGGTGACTGAGGCGCAGGTGGAGCTGGGTAAGGCTGGCCTGGCGACGAAGGACATCCTTGGCGGTGGCCTGACTGGCGTTCTGGCCCTGGCCGCGTCGGACAACGTGGATCTTGGTAAGGCGACGCAGATCGCTGCGGTCGCGATGAAGCAGTTCAACCTCGAGGGCTCCGACGTCCCCCACATCGCGGACCTGCTTGCTGCTGGTGCCGGTAAGGCGCTGGGCGGCGTGCAGGAGCTTGGTGACGCCCTGAACCAGTCCGGTCTGGTCGCTTCCAACTTCGGCTTTTCGATCGAGGAAACCACGGGTGTGCTGTCGTCTTTCGCGGACGCGGGTCTGCTTGGTTCTGATGCGGGTACGTCGCTGAAGAGCATGTTGCAGATGCTGGCAAACCCGTCGAAGGAGTCGGCGCAGCTGATGAAGTCCCTCGGCATCAATGTCGAGGACGCGAACGGTCAGTTCCTGGGTGCTGCTGACATCGCTCAGGTGCTGCACGATCGGCTGTCGACGCTCAGCGACGCTCAGCGCCAGCAGGCCCTGTCGCAGATCTTCGGTGCGGACGCTGTCCGTGCTGCGACGGTTCTGTACAAGGAGGGTGCTGACGGCATCCAGCAGTACATCAACCAGAACAACGACGCCGGCTACGCGATCGACCAGGCTGCGAAGAAGTCGGACAACCTCAACGGTGACCTGAAGAAGCTGCAGTCGGCTTTCCAGTCTGGGCTGATTGAGACGGGGACGTCTGCGAGCAGTGCTCTGCGTCCGATGGTGCAGGACCTCACGTCGTTCATCCAAAAGGTTCGAGAGCTTCCGGAACCGCTGAAGGCCACGGCGCTCGGTGCGACGGGGGTCGTCGGCGCGGCAACGCTTCTGGGCGGCGGGCTGCTGCTTGCTGTGCCGAAGATCGTCGAGTTCCGATCCGCGATGGCGTCGCTGCGAGAGAGCGGTATCACTGGCCGCGCAGCACTCAGTTCCGTGTCTGGCTTCCTCGGTGGGCCGTGGGTCGGAGGCATCACCCTCGGCGTCACCGCTGTAGCCCTGCTGAACACTGAGCTCGAGAAGCTGAAGGCGGATGGTGCGGAGGTCACGCACACCCTCAAGTCGGCTTCGTCGGCTGCTGAGATCTTCAAGACGCTCGGCAAGGGGCAGCTGTCCGCGGGCATCGACGGCAGCGTGAAGGATCAGCTGAAAGACATGGACGCGGCTCTGCAGTCATTCGCGTCCCACAACAGCGACAACGGCTTCCAGGCCATCCTCACGCGGTTCACCAACACCGACTTCAACCAGGGTGTTAACGCGCTGCGGGATATCAACGCGGAGATGGGTCAGCTCGCACAGACCGACCCGTCGAAGGCAGTCCGCGCGTTCGAGCTGCTGGCTGAGCAGACCGATGGGTCACAGAATTCGCTGCACCGGCTGGTCGACGCGATCGGAGGCGACTACCGGTCGGCGCTGGTCCAGCAGGCGGACGCTCTCGGCATCACCGCGAATGACACGAACCTCGTGAAGCTGGCGATGGGTCAGTACGCGGACGCAGCAAAGGGCGCGAAGCAGCCGACTGAGGACAACGCCGAAGCTCTCAACGCCCTGCAGGGGGCCGCGGGCGAGGCTGCTCCGAGCATCGATGAGGTCGCGAACGCGCTGCGGGCGCTGACGTCCCCGACGCTCGACGCCCGTGAAGCGCAGCGTCAGTTCGAAGCTGCCGTTGATGCGGTCACGGAGTCGGTGAAGGAGAACGGCACGTCGCTGGACATCTCGACGGAGAAGGGCCGCAGCAACCAGTCGGCGTTGGACGCCATTGCGCAGGCAGCGCAGAACGCCGCCGGGTCAATTTACGAGCAGACCGGCAGCCAGCAGTCGGCTACCGCAGCGATGGAACAGGGTCGCAGCGAGCTCGTTCGCGCACTCGGCCAGTACGGCATTACAGGTGCTGCTGCTCAGCAGTACGCAGACAAGATCATCGGCACGCCGAAGCAGTGGGCGACCCAGTTCACCAACACCGCGGCGGCAGCGAGCGGACCGGTCAGCCGGTACCAGAACCTGCTCGAATCGTTGCCGGGGTCGAAGTCGACGAAGGTGTCTGCGGACACGTTCATCGCGCAGCAGGGCATCGGGACCGTCTCCCGCATGCTGTTGGGGCTCCCCACACAGAAGACGATCACCATCACGACGAACCACGTCGACGTCGCCACCCCGGCCAACACCAACGGTGTGTTCAAGAACAAGGCGTCTGGTGGCCCGATTTACGGGCCGGGCACGGCAACGTCGGATTCGATTCCTGCGATGCTGTCCAACGGCGAGTATGTCGTTAAAGCGTCGTCGGTGGACAAGTACGGTGTCGCTTTCCTGGATCGCGTGAATGCTGGCATGTTTGCGGCTGGCGGGATCGTGGAGCGTTTCGCTTCTGGTGGGCAGGCGCGTCTTTCTCGGAAAGCTCCCGCTCCGAAGAAGCCTGCGTACGCGTACAATGCTGGTGGTAATTTCCAATTCACGTTGAACCGTCGCGCCGGTCAGTATGACGGCATGTCGGGTGTTTCCGAACTGATTTCGATGTTCGGTAACTCGCAGCTGCCTTCGAGTCTCCGTAACCAGTCGGTGCGTGCTGCTTTGAAGTACCAGCTGTCGATGAAGAACCTGTCGGACCGTTCGGATGATGCGGCGCGAAAGCTAACTGATCTGCGGCAGTCGGCGGAATCGTTGAAGTCGTCGGTTGCGTCTGCTGTCGGCAAGGTCGACGTGGGCGATTACCGTTCGGCGTCGTCGCTGCGGCGTGGCCTGTCGAAGACGGCGGGGAACGTGACGGAGTTCGCGAATCTGCTGTCGTCGTTGGCGAAGAAGGGCATCAACGGGGACCTGTTGGCGGAGATCGCTTCGTTGGGTACCGCTGAGGGTCTTCCGTTAGCGCGGTCGTTGGCGAAGGCGTCGTCCGCGGACATCAAGTCGATCAACTCTTCGTATTCGTCGATCCAGTCGACGGCGACGAAGGCTGGTCAGACGGTTGCGGACGCGAACTACAAGGCGCAGATTGCTGCTGCTGACAAGAACGCGCGTTCGTTGGAGTCGCAGATCGCGAAGCAGTCGCGTGCCATTCAGGGGATCATCGCGCGTGGTTTCGGTTTGAAGGGGTACGCGGCCGGCGGGTACACGGGTGAGCTCGGTGTCAGCCAGGTTGCCGGTGTTGTTCACGGACGCGAGTTCGTGGTGAACGCGGCGGCTACTGCTCGGAACCGGGGTCTGCTCGAGGCTATGAACCAGGGCGGCAACGTCAGGTACATGGATCCCACGCCGCTGCGCGCCGCCGCGCAACAGCCAGCGCAAGTAATCAACCGTGCGGGGAACAACTACAACCTGTCCGTACAAGACCCCACCGCGGTCGTTCACGCAATCGAGCGGCGTGAACGTGCCCAGTACGTCTAACCGCGCATAACAGACAAAGAGCGCCGCCCCATACAGGGGTGGCGCTCTTTCGTCCGGCCACTCATTTCCTCGACACTCACATTTTACCTCGATGAAGGAAGAATAACCATGGGCAACCCCCTACTCGTCTCCGTCGACTCCGACACCAAACAGTTCCCCGACGCCGTTCGCAAGCGTGCGGCGGCGAACCTATCTGACCCGAATGCCTTCGAAGGCGCTGCCGTCGGCTCTCTCCTGGCCGGCGTCGGGGCAAACCCTGTCCGTCAGTTCGTCTACTTCGGTGATTCCTGGGGCACGAAGCTATACAGCGACACGGACCCGCTTCCGAACATGGCCATCGCTCGGCTCGGCGGCAACCTCGTGAAGAACTACGCGGTCGGCGGCGCAATCCTCGGCCCCACGACGCAGAACAGTGGCAACGCGACAGATGCCCAGGTGACCACCGCCCAGGCTGACTCGTCCTACAACAAGAACCGGATCACTGATGTCGTGGTGCTCGCCGGCGTCAACAATATCGGCGGCTATCTTCCAACCGTCGACCAAGCACGGGCGCACTTCCAGGCGATCGCAACCCTGTACCCGAATGCGCGCCTCTGGTACGCCGCGGACGCGAAGAAGGCGATCAACAACGCCGGAGACAACGATCCCTGGCGCTGGTACACACGGTTCTTCGAAGGTGCATCTTTGGCTGGTTTCGCGGTCGCCGAGTCGTCACCGATGTGGACGTGGTCCGCGATCCGAGACACCGCGGCTTGGTGGGACCCGGCGACCTCAACCGATCAGTCCCGGCACCCGACCGCTGCTGGCTTCGTAGCTGTCGCAGCCCGCCTTGCGGGCTTCCTGACAGGTGAATCCTGGCGGCCATACTTCAAGGTCGCGACCGCGTTGCACTCCAACGCGGCAGCTCTGATGACGGCCCAAGGCGTGTCCGGAACACCGACGCTGGCCACGGACGACACAACCATCGAGGGGTCATCGCTGCGCCTCAACGTCTCGATCGGAGGCATGGACGCCCTCGCCTCTGTCGCGACCACCGCGTACCAGCCGATCCTGCAGATCCCGACGGCGTACATGCCGGTCGGCAACTACCTGATGGCTCCCGCGGGGTGCCGGCTCTCCGGTGGAACGATGGACTTCACCTACGCCTTCCGTGTCAACAACGATGGAGCCGGCGTCGTGAGCGTCGACCCACGGCTGCTGAACAACCACGTCGGCTACTTCGTGCTGCGCGCGGACCTGCCGATGAATATGGTCAAGACGGCCGACTAGCTAAGAGCTCCGACCGAAAGACGCCCCGCCCCTCAACATGAGGGGCGGGACGTTCATAAGAGCAGCGAACCGGACTAATGCGATTCCGAGGCTTCGCGGATCGCAACGATGGCGTCGTCGTCTTCCTCAAACTCGCCCAGGTACCGTCGTTCGATGCTGCCATCTTCGTGCCAGGCGTGCCAGTGCTCAAAGTCGTCAAGTGTCATACGGCCGAGCACCACATCATCTGCCATGCGCGTGATGGTGAAGGTGCCGTCGGCCTCGCTCGTCATCATCAGCTTGCCCTCGTCGCTCATAAGTTTCGTCCTCAATCCCTACTGTCTTCGAGGGCTGTGTCCTCGAGGCTGATGTTGAACCCGTTGTCCGGGTGGTAGGTCCAGGAAGCGTCCTGCATGCCATCAAGCGCCCGTGTGCTGAGCATCCGGTTGAGTGTCGCTTCTGTCGCCTTCGTGCGCTTCAGCACGCACTCCACGTCCGACCACGTGATCATGCCCGAACCGAAGTCGTCGTCACCCGCGGTGCTGAGGATCAAGGATGCCCCCTCGTCGGCATACTCAACGCCGTCCTCGCCCCGGATGTCGCACTGCTCGATCGCCGTCTTGAAGCGCGGCGTCGGAGGCTCGGCCTTCGCACAGCCGGCGAACGACACCGCAGTCAGTGCGGCGACGAGAATGGCAGGTAGGACTCGGTTCACGTCAGAAGCATAGGACGGCTCACGTTTGCCGTCGCCGCCCCTCTTCGGGAGGCGTCGCCGTCTCGGCGCGACCCGTTCGGGGTGGTGCGCCCGTTCGACCAGCCCGGAAAGATAAAGGTATGGGGCTTCTCGCGATCGTTCTCTTCATCACCGGCATCTTCATCGCCTACTGGGTAGTGCACGCCGCCGTCCTCGCCGCGCTCAACGACCACTACAAGACCCGCACGCACTTCGAAGCAACAGGGGAGTGGAAACCGGGGCACTGGAACAACAAGACTGCGCCGAAGCGGGTTCAGGGGTGAATATGCTCGCTGGCATCTTGTTCGGGGTGTCCGCTGCTGCTGAGCTCACGGGTGTCCTGCTGATCGTGTTCGACATCAGAGCTGCTCGTAAGCTGCTCAGCACCAGGATGGTTCGCGTAATCGACGGCGGACACGCCGGTACGGACTACGACATGACTGTGCGTGAGTCGTCGGACCCGGTTGAGCGATTCCTGCTCGAGGGGCGCGCCGGCCAAAAGGCAGCGGTCGTGCTTGTGATTCTCGGCATCATCGCTGGCACGGTCGGGAACTTCCTAACTCTCGGAGGCTGAACCGCGGGACCGAACAGCGTCTCGCCACAACCAAGCGCTCTCGGCTGCCTGGCCGAAGCCCCACTCTGCGAGCACGGCACGCTCGGTGTACGCGATGACGCGCGCCTCGACCTCGAGAGAGCGGTCCGGGAACGAAAGCCAAGCCAGCACGGGGTCGGGCTCTGCGAGGTCGTAGACGGGGCCTCCATACGCCGCCTCGGGCAAGCTGAGCGCCGGACCGAGCGACCAACGGTCTCGTCGCCTTCGCGCCATCAACGGGCCCGCGGGTCGAGAGCTCGGCGCGACACCCTCTCGCGTGGCACAAGCACCTGCTGCAGTCGCCCCTGCCAGGCGGTCTGCACGAGCACCGCACTATTCGACTCAGCAGCGGCAAAGCACTTCAAGTGCAGCACGCCGACCCCCACGAACTCGATGTCAGCCCAGACGGGAGCGACCGGATCGAGCATGCGAAGCCGGCCAACGACCCCTGCGTCGAGCGTGCTGGGCTGATGCAGGGTGACGTCGGGATGCTCCGGGGGAGCCCACTTGTGCTCGGGCATGCAGGGATCGTGCAACGACCCACCGACATCTTCGCCAGACCGCCCAAACTGGGGCATCCTGGTTCAACTTGAGAAACCCTATGCTCCCACTATGAAGCGCACTCTCGCCACCGTGGCCATCGCAAGCATCATCATCGTTGGCGTAGCGGGTTGCGCGAAGCAGGAGCCCCCTACGCCACGCTTTAAGACGGCAGTTTCGAAGTGTGACCTGAAGGGCAAGGACGGGGTTGAGTACGCCGACAAGGGTGTCTCACTTATCTTGTCGACGGCAGGCGAGGACGACCTGTCCGCTGACCAGGCCAACATCCTCAACGTCATGTGTGTGCTCAAGCGCGTTAAGGCGAGCGCGGCACTGCAGGACCGCATGCTCAGCACCCGCGCCATGGACGGCATGCAAGAAGGTGACTTCCGCGGCATCCACGCCTCATGGACGTACCACCCCGACAACGGCTTCAACTTGAGCCTCGAAGACGAACGGTTGGCGAAGCTGCTCGAGGACTAGGCGACGATCCGCATCATCGGATGCGTGACCATGAGCCGTGCCATTCGTAGCTTTGGTCGCTCGCCAAGTCGACCTTCGGTCGATCACCGTCGAAGTGGAACCGCACCACTGGCGAGTTCTCCGCCTGCTCCAGCTTCGATGACGCTTCTACGGCGCGCGCTACGATGTTGAAGTCCGCCGGCAGTCGCTTCTCTGTCTCCGCAGCGTCTAGCTCGTCGAGCCAGACCGTGAGCAGCCTGGCTTGGCGAGTCGCGGCAGTAACCGTCGTTGTGAAGCTCGAAGCAGCGATCAGCGCAGCCTGACGATTGTTCATGCCGCCAAGCTACTGACTTCGGTCGAGACCGGCTAGCCCAGCAGCCACTCGGCTTGCATCGATGAACGCGTCGATCTCGGACCGCTTGTAGAGCACCTTGCGGTCGGTGGGCTTGTAGTACGGGAAGCCCTTCTTCTCGTACCGCAGCTTCTTCAGGTGCTCGAGGCCGTAGCCGTACTCGGCCGCGACCTGCTCGGGGGTCATCCAGTCAGAGGTCATAGCGAGATCCTAAGAACCGAGTGTCGCAGACATGCACGGCTTCACCGTCGCCGCCTCACTCGCGCGTGTACCGCTCAAGCAGGCCTGGCAGTGCATTTTTGTGCTCGCCCTCGTAGTCCACCTGTACGGACACCGGTACGCCCGGTGCGATCAGCAAGTAAGTCACGACCTTGCGCCCGTCTTCCGCCCAGTCGACGATGGGAAGCCATTCAACGCGGCCAAGGCGCTGTGCCGTACCAGTGACCCGCATCATCACCTCGGCGTACAAGTCCTCGATTTCGTATTGGCGGCCGTCGTACTGAATGAAGCCCATGTCCGCACGCTAGTCCGAGTCCGCAGCGGGTCCGCAAACACCCCACAAGCCGCTGCATCTGAGCAACACGTGACACCATGAAGAGCCGCGCAGAATCAACGATCGCACCACCCCGCACCACCTGGCACCCAAGGCGGGGGAGTTAGGATGCCCCAGTGAACGACATGACCACGAACCTCGCGACCTACTCGGTCGTGCTCACGTACTCCGCGATGGCGGTGTACGTGGTCGCGTTCATCTCGTTCGCCCTCGACATGGCCAAACGTTCCGGCGAGGTCACGGCCGCCGCGAAGGACGCGGGCGCCGACGACAGCTCGGCCGACACGGCCGGCACCGCGTCGGCACGCGGAGCGAAGACGGTCGCGACCGTCCGCGGCGGCACCGTCGTGCTCGAGCAGGTCGCCGCACCGCCGTCGGGTGGCTCGGCCGGCCGCGGCACGAAGTTCGAGCGCGTCGGCATGGCGATGACGATCCTCGCGCTCGTCCTGCACGTGGCCTCGGTCGTCCTGCGCGGCATCGCGGCCGACCGTGTGCCGTGGGGCAACATGTTCGAGTTCTCGCTGACCGGCACGGCGCTGATCACCCTGATCTTCCTGCTCGTGCAGTTCTGGCAGAACCTGAAGTTCCTCGGTGTCTTCATCACCGGCCTGACGATCATCCTGCTCGGCATCGCGACGGTGAACTACTGGGTCCCCGTCGTCCCGCTGCAGCCGGCCCTGCAGTCGTACTGGCTCGTCATCCACGTCTTCGTGGCGATCGCCGGCACCGGGTTCTTCGCGCTCGGCGCGGGGCTCGCGGTGGCACAGCTCGTGCAGACGTACCGCCAGGGCCGCACGGCCTCCGGCAAGCTCCGCTTCATGGCGACGCTGCCCGACGCCGACCGGCTCGAGGTCCTGACCTACCGCGTCCTGCTCGTCGGTTTCGTCCTCTGGACCTTCACCCTCATCGCCGGTGCGATCTGGGCCGAACGCGCCTGGGGTCGGTACTGGGGCTGGGACACGAAAGAGGTCTGGACCTTCATCATCTGGGTCGTCTACGCGGGCTACATCCACGCCCGTGCGACCCGCGGATGGCGCGGGGCGCGGTCGTCCTGGCTGGCCCTCATCGGCTTCGCCGCGGTGATGTTCAACTTCTCGGTCGTGAACGTCTTCTTCAAGGGCCTGCACAGCTACTCGGGTCTGTGAGCACGACGGGTCGCTGACGCGGCCCTGGTCGCGCCCACGACCGGACGGGAGGCACGGTGCCAGCTGGCACCGTGCCTCCCGTCCGTCGCGCGGCCGCGTGCAAGGCCAGGAAGACGCCGTCGTGTTGGTGGGACGCCGCGTTGTCGACGACACGCCGCTGATCTCGGCGGCGTCTCGATGACTCGGCGGCGTCTTGCGGAGACGCCGGCGTCTTGCGGAGACGCCGGCGTCTCGTGAGGACGCGGCGGCTGCGCTACCCGGCGGCTGCGAGCAGGGCGTGCACGCGCGCCACCCGCTCACGCCACCACGCCGTGCGCTCCGGCGACGCGGCGTGCCGGTCCACCAGCTCCCGCGCGACGTCGACCCGGCGCACCGGCACCCGACCGCCGACCGGCAGCAGCGGATCGGCCGTGACGTCCCCGGCGAACATCGCAGCCGTCCCGAGCCCTGCGGCGTACCCGGGGGTCATCGCCGCGGCGGCCAGGAACGCGCCCATCCCGAGCCCGACCGAGGTGTCGAGCGCGCTGGAGACGACGCACGGCAACCCGGCGTCGGCGATGACGCCACGGGCCGCGGTGATCCCGCCGAGCGGCTGGGCCTTCACGACCAGGACGTCGGCGGCACCGGCCCGTGCGACGGCGAGGGGGTCGCTCGCCTTCCGGACGCTCTCGTCCGCGGCGACCCGGACCCCGAGGCCGCTGACGCGCGACCGGAGCTCGGCGAGTTCGGGCACCGTCGCACAGGGCTGCTCGGCGTACTGCAGGTCGAACGGTGCGAGCCGCTCCAGTGCCGCGGCGGCCTGCTCGACGCTCCACAGCCCGTTCGCGTCGACCCGGACCGCGGCCTCGGGGCCCATCGCCCGGCGGACCGCGGCGACACGGGCGACGTCGTCGTCGACGGTCGTGCCGGGCTCCGCGACCTTGACCTTGGCGGTGGTGCAGCCGGGGTACCGAGCGAGCAGGTCGGCGACGTCGTCGGCGGCGATCGCCGGGACGGTGGCGTTGACCGGCACGGAGTCGGCGGCCGGTTCGTGGTCCGTCCACCCGAAGTCGACGGTGGCCCGCAGCCAGGCGGCGGCCTCGGCGTCGTCGTACTCGACGAACGGCGAGAACTCGGTCCAGCCTGCGGGGCCGCGCAGCACGACCGCCTCGCGCGTGGTGATGCCGCGGAACCGCACCCGCATCGGCAGGGCCACCACGTGGGCGTAGGCGAGGAGTTCGGCGAGGTCGGGGAGCACGTCCGCCATCCTCCCACCGCACCCAGGGGGCCTGCCGGTTCCTCGGAGGGGACCGCCAGGGCGGGGCACTAGCATGCATCGGTCGGCCTCGGTCGGCGAGGGGAACGACCCGGAACGATGGAGGCTCGGTGGCGGTGGATCCGCGGCAGCGCGCAGCACAGCAGCGCGCATCGCAGCGCCCGTCCGACCCGTCGAGCGCCGCAGCCCGACCGGTGGCCGGAGCTCGTCCGGCGGCCGGAGCCCGACCGGCGGCGGCAACCGCAGGCCGTCCGGCAGCGGGCGCTCGACCCGCGGCGGCCGCCGGGCGCGATCCCGACGACTTCGCCCGCCTCATGCAGCGCAACACCGTCGACGTGCGGCAGACGGCTGCCACGAAGCGCCGCAACCCCGTCGTCGGCAAGATCGCACTCGGCCTCGCCGTCGTCTCCGCCGCGGTCGACGCCAGTGCCTTCGCCGTCTTCATGGGCGGTGACACGAACTTCGCCTTCGGGATCTGCTTCGTCGTCGTGTTCCTGACGCTCATCGCCGCCGTGCTCGGGTTCGTCGCCGCCGTCGGCTCGTTCGGACGCTGGTACGGCGCCGTCGGGGTCGTCCTGGCGTTCTTCGCGAACCCCGTGATCCTCATCGTGATCATGGTGTTCGTCGCGCCGGAGATCCTGACCGACATGGGCGCCTGACCCGCCAGACGCCCGGCGGTACGTTGGGAGCATGGCTGCTCCCGTCTCCGACCTGTTCGACCCCGACGTCTGGACCACCGCTCCGATCGCGGAGCAGTTCACCGACATCACGTACCACAAGCACGTCTCCAAGGGCATCGTCCGGGTCGCCTTCGACCGTCCCGAGGTCCGCAACGCCTTCCGGCCGCGCACGGTCGACGAGCTCTACCGCGCTCTCGACGACGCCCGGCAGGACCCGCGTGTCGGCGTCGTGCTGCTCACCGGCAACGGCCCGAGCCCGAAGGACGGCGGGTGGGCGTTCTGCTCCGGCGGCGACCAGCGCATCCGCGGGCGGAGCGGCTACCAGTACGTCGGCGACGAGGGCGCACCGCCGGAGGGCGTCGACCCCGCGGCCGCGCAGGCGTCGATGGGGCGGCTGCACATCCTCGAGGTCCAGCGCCTGATCCGGATGATGCCCAAGGTCGTCATCGCGGTCGTCCCCGGCTGGGCTGCGGGCGGTGGGCACTCCCTCCACGCGATCTGCGACCTCACCATCGCGAGCGCCGAGCACGGGAAGTTCAAGCAGACCGATGCCGACGTCGGCTCGTTCGACGGCGGCTACGGCAGCGCCTACTACGCCAAGCAGATCGGGCAGAAGTTCGCCCGCGAGGTCTTCTTCCTCGCCCAGGAGTACTCCGCCCAGCGCGCGTACGAGATGGGTGCGGTGAACGCCGTGGTCCCGCACGCCGACCTGGAGCGTGAGGCGATCCGCTGGGGCGAGATCGTGCTCGGCAAGTCCCCGACGGCGATCCGGATGCTCAAGTACGCGTTCAACGCCGTGGACGACGGCATGGTCGGTCAGCAGGTGTTCGCGGGCGAGGCGACGCGGCTGGCCTACGGCACCGACGAGGCGGTCGAGGGTCGCGACTCGTTCCTCGAGAAGCGCGCTCCCGAGTGGACCGCGTTCCCCTGGCACTACTGATGCCCCGTCCGCTGGTCGCGACCGGCACGTCGGACCCGACGGCCGTGCTGCGCGCTCTGGAGGCAGCACTCGCCGGCGGCCCCGCACTGCTCCCCGTCGCCGAGGGGGCTCCGGCACTGCCGACGCCACCGCCGGCGGAGGTCCGTCAGGCGGTCGCCCTGGTGGTCGAGACGAGCGGGTCCACCGGCACCGGCAAGCGCGTGGCGCTCTCGTCCGAGGCGCTCCTCGCCGGTGCCGCCGCGGCGGACGCGGCACTCGGTGGGCCCGGGCGCTGGGTGCTCGCACTGCCGACGCACTACATCGCCGGCATCAACGTCCTGACCCGCTCGATCACCGCGGGCACCGAACCCGTCGTCGTGCCACCCGGGCACTTCGCGGCCGCCGCGTTCTCCGAGGCGGCCGAACGGCTCGTCGCCGGTCCGGCTGCGCCGCGTCGCTACACCTCGCTGGTGCCGGTGCAGCTCGCCCGTGTCCTCGACGACCCGGACGCCACGCGTGCGCTCGCCCGGTTCGACGCGGTCCTGGTCGGCGGGCAGGCCACCCCGGCGCCGCTCCGGCAGCGGGCGCTCGACGCCGGGGTCCGGATCGTGACGACGTACGGTGCGAGCGAGACGAGCGGTGGATGCGTGTACGACGGCGTCCCGTTCGGCACGGTGCGCACCGCGCTGGTCGACGGCGAGCTGCACCTGGCCGGGCCGATGCTCGCCGAGGGGTACCTCGACGACGACGCCCGCACGGCGTCGGCCTTCGTCGAACGGGACGGGCTGCGCTGGTACCGGACCGGGGACACCGCGACCCTGTCCGACGGGGTGGTCCGCGTGCTCGGACGCCTCGACGACGTGGTGATCTCCGGCGGCGAGAAGGTCCAGCTCGGTGCGGTCGAACGGCTCGTCCGCGGACTCCCCGGGCAGGAGAGCGCCGTCGTCGTGCGGCGCTCGGCGGGGGAGTGGGGCGAGGTCCCGGTCGTCGTCACCGAGCAGCCGCTCGACCTCGACACCGTGCGTACCCACGTCGGAGCCACCCTGGGGCGTGCCGCCCGCCCGGCCGACGTGGTCCTGGTGGACCGGATCCCGATGCTGCCGTCGGGCAAACCCGACCGTCGGGCCGTGCAGGCGCTCGTCGACCCGGTCCGCTCGTAGGACCGCGAGCGGCCGGGCGTTCGCATCGGCAATAAGATCGGTGCTCGTGGCACGAACGAAGAACTCGACGCAGAAGCAGGGCCGGTCCGGCAACCCGGCGAAGGCCGCTGCCCCCGCCCGCACCAAGCGGAAGGCGACCGCGCGCGACTGGATCGGCGGCGCACGCCTGCGCACCCTGACCCTCGGTGTCGTCCCGGTCGTGCTCGGCACCGCCGTCGCGTTCGTCGACAGCGGGGAGTCCGGCGACTTCGGCGACTACCTGGCGAAGGACGGCCACCTCGCGGTCGCGCTGCTCGCCCTGGCCGTGGCGCTGTTCCTGCAGATCGGCGTGAACTACAGCAACGACTACTCCGACGGCGTCCGCGGCACCGACGAGTACCGCGTCGGCCCGGCACGACTCACCGGAGCCGGCCTGGCCAAGCCCCGGACCGTGCTCACCGTCGCCCTGACGTTCTTCGGCCTGGCCGCGGTCGCCGGCCTGGTCATCGTGCTGCTCACCCAGCTGTGGTGGCTGCTGCTCGTGGGCGCTGCCGCCATCGTCGCCGCCTGGTTCTACACGGGCGGCAAGAAGCCGTACGGGTACAACGCCCTCGGCGAGGTCTTCGTCTTCGTCTTCTTCGGATTGGTCGCCGTGCTCGGCACCCAGTTCGTGCAGATCCGCGAGGTCACGGTCAGCGGCTGGGCAGCCGCGGTGGCCGCCGGGTTCTTCGCCTGCGCGGTCCTGATGGTCAACAACATCCGCGACATCGACGAGGACCAGCTGGCGGGCAAGCGCACGCTCGCCGTGGTCGTCGGTCGTCCGGTGGCCCGCGTCCTCTACGGCCTGTTCCTGATGCTGCCGTACGTCGTGCTGCTCTGGTTCGTGCTGCTGTACTTCCGCACGGGCTTCACGTACTTCTCGCTGCTGCTGGCCCTGCCGGCACTGGCGATCGGGGTGTCGTCACGGAAGCCCCGCGAGCTCATCACGGCCCTGCAGCTGTCGTCGTTCGCCTCGCTCGCCTTCGGCGTGGTGCTCGGGATCACCCTGGCCGTCCAGCCGTAGTCACACGGGCCGGCCCGCCCCCGGCCCGGCCCCGTCTGATCAGTCGGCGTCGGTGTCCCGGCGCGTTCCGTGCCGGTCGGCGTCGGACACCGGACGGACGACCGGGGTGGCCGCGGCGTCGGAGTCGGCGGCGTCGACGAAGTCGTCCTCGAAGTCCGAGTCGGCGTCGCGCTCCGGGGCGCCGCGGCGGTTCGCCAGACTCAGGGCCACCTGCGTGCGCAGTCCGGACAGGGCGATGTACGAGATGAGCAGGCCCACCAGGGCGGCCACGATCGTCGCCCAGTACCACGGCATCGGCGTCAGGAGCAGGAGGAGCACGAGCGCCACCACGAAGATGCCGAGCCGAGCCAGGGTGTACAGGAGCCACGCTTTCACACGGTGAGTCTACGGAGCGCCGACCGGCAGGGGCATCACAGGGTCGCGACCTAGACTTCACCGCATGGTCCGCTTGTGGTTGATCGTCGCCGTGGCCGCCGTCGCCTTCACGGTGTACGCGGCCATCGACTGCGGCACGATGCCCCGTCAACGCGTCCGTTCCCTGCGTCGCGGCGTGTGGCTCCTGCTCGTCATCATCCTGCCCGTCGTCGGCGGCGTCCTCTGGTTCCTGCTCGGTCGCACCCCGGCGGCCGACCCCGGTGCCTCGGCCCGGTACCGTGGACCCGAAGACGACCCGGACTTCCTCGGCACCACGCCGGAGCCGGGCGCCACACTCACGGACAAGGACCAGGACGACGCGACCCTCCGAGACCTCGAAGACCAGTTCCACGAGCGCGACGACGACGGCCGCACCGATCGCTGACGGCCCCGTCGGTTCGGGCAGCCCGGCGACGGACACCGCGCTCGCCCTCCTGCAGGAACTCGTGCGTGCCGGCGTCACCGACGTCGTCGTGAGCCCCGGTTCGCGTTCCCAGGCGCTCGCACTCGCGGCGGTCGCCCTGGAACGCGCCGGTGGGCTGACCGTGCACGTGCGGTTGGACGAACGGACCGCAGGGTTCTTCGCACTCGGGCTCGCGGTCGAGACGCACCGACCCGCAGCGATGGTGACGACGTCGGGCACCGCGGTGGCGAACCTGCACCCCGCCGTGCTCGAGGCGCACCACTCCGGCGTGCCGATGATCGTGCTGAGCGCCGACCGCCCCGACGAACTGCGCGGCATCGGCAGCAACCAGACCACCGTCCAGCCGGGGATCTTCGGCCAGGCCGTCGCCTTCGTCCGCGACGTCGAGGCCCCGTCGGCGCACGGCGTCGACGCCTCGGTCCGCTACACCCTGCGCACCCTCGCCCGACAGGCCGTCGCCGCCGCAGCCGGACACACCGGGCAGCCCGGGCCGGCGCAGCTCAACGTCGCGTTCCGTGAGCCGCTGTCCGCCGGGCTCGCCCCGGAGCACGTCACTCCCGTCCCGGACGACGAGGTCGACCTGGCGTTCGCCACCCGCCGGGCGCACACCGGTCTGCCGGTCGCGGAACTCACCCCGGACGACGAACCGGGCACCGTCGTCATCGCCGGGCACGACGCCGGCGAGGACGCCGAGCGGATCGCCTGGGAACTCGGGGCGCCGCTCCTCGCCGAGGTCTCGAGCGGCGCGCGTTTCGGCCGCAACCTGGTCGTGGCCTACCGCGAACTGCTGCGCGACCCGGACCACGGCGGCGCGGTCCGCCGGGCCGTCGTGCTCGGCCACCCGACCCTCAGCAGGGAGATCCCCGCGCTCCTGCAGCGCGACGGGGTCGAGACGATCGTGGTCCGCGGACCGGCGGCCGACCCCTTCGACCCGGCCCGCGCCTCCCGACCGGACGCCGCGACCACCTTCGTGTCCGACGTCCGCGTGACGGGCCGCACCCGGCCGGAGCACCGCGCGTGGGTCGGCCGCTGGGTCGGCTCCAGCCGGCGGATCCTGGGGGACGGCGACGCCGGCCCGGACCTCGACGCCAAGCGCTCCGCCGACCGCGCCGAGCGGAACAAGTTCCTGCGTGACGAGGTCGCGCTCCGTCGCCGACCCGTCGACCGGGCCATGCTCGCCGACGCCGTCTGGGGGGTGACCTGGCCGCACGACCGGCTCGTCCTCGGGGCGTCGCAGCTCATCCGTGAAGCCGACGCCCGGGTGCTCGGCAAGAAGATCCGGGTGCACGCGAACCGTGGGCTCGCCGGCATCGACGGCACCGTCTCGACCGCACTCGGCATCGCCGCGGCGCTCGAGCAGTCCTCCGCCTCGGTGGGCACCACACGCGTGCTCCTCGGCGACCTGACGCTGCTGCACGATCTCGGAGCGTTCGTCACCGGCACCGAGGAACGCACCCACCGGGTGCAGGTCGTCGTCGGCAACGACCACGGCGGCGCGATCTTCCGCGGGCTCGAGGTGGCGAAGACCACGCCGGAAGCCGACATGCGGCGGATGATGTCGACCCCGCAGCACGTCGACGTCGAGCGGGTCGTCACGGGCCTCGGGTGGGAGTACCGCCGGGCGGCGACGTGGGGTGACCTCGAGCGGGTGCTCACCGACCCCGCCGAGCGGGTCGTGATCGAGGTCCCGCTGGCGGACTGACCGGCGAGCGGCGACCGGCGAACGCGCGGCTGCGCGGCTGCGCGGCTGCGCGACTGCGAGGACCGCCGTCGCGGCGGCTGCCTCAGGCCAGCGCGTCGGTGATCGGCCGGAACTTCAGGGCCGTCTCGGCGACCTCGCGCGCCGGCTCCGAACCGGCGACGATCCCGGCCCCCGCCCAGGCCCGGACGGTGCCGTCGTCGTCGATCCGGGCGCTGCGGAGCGCGAGCATCCACTCGCCGTCACCCGTCGCGCTCATCCAGCCGACCGGCCCGGCGTAGCGGCCGCGGTCGACGCCCTCGAGCTCGGCGACCAACCGCACGGCCACGTCCGTCGGGGTGCCGGCGACCGCGGCCGTCGGGTGCAGGGCGTCGGCGACGTCCAGGGACGTGGTGTCGGGCGGCAGCGTGGCCTGCACGTCGGTCGCCAGGTGCCACAGGTTCGGTAGCTGCAGCCGGAACGGTTCGGCGTCGGCGCGCAGGTCCGTCGCGAGCGGGGCGAGGGCCGCGAGCAGGCTGTCGATCGCGAAGATGTGCTCCTCGACGTCCTTGGCACTGCTGGCCAGGGCCTCGGCGGCGGCCCGGTCGGACACCTCGTCGGCACCCCGGGCGGCGCTGCCGGCGAGCACCCGTGCGGTCAACCGCGTGCCGTCGGTGCGGGCGAGGGTCTCGGGGGTGGCGCCGATCAGGCCGTCCACCGCGAAGGTCACGCACTGCGGGTAGGCGGCCGCGAGGTCGAGCAGGACCGCCCGTCGATCGGCTCCCGGCGGCAGCGTGCCGACGAGGTCGCGGGCGAGCACGACCTTGCGGGCGCTCCCGTCCACGATGCGGCGGACGGCCTCGGACACGTTGGCGGCGTAGGTGTCCTCGTCGATGTGCCCGGGACGCAGCGCCACGGAGACGTGCGGCCCGACGTGGGGGACCGGGACCGAGGTCCGGGTGAAGGCCAGGGGCTCCGCGCCGAGCGTCGTGTCGATCGCGGTCAGCCAGGCCTTGCCGCGCCGCCGACCGAGGACCACCCGGGGCACGATGAGCACGCTCTCGTCGGCGGAGTCGTCGGCGAAGGCGAACGACCCGAACGCGACGAGCCCCGAACCGCGTAGCTGCACCGGGTCGTCGACGACGGCGGTCTCGACGACGCTGCGCCAGAGGGCCGCGGCGTCACGCATCCGGTCCGGGCCGGTGAACGTGAACCGGAGCGCCTCACCGATGCCGACGATGCCGTCGCCGTTGCGGACGAAGGCGAGGGGACGGTCGCGGAGCGTGTGGCGGAGGACGGCGCCCGGGTCGTCGAGGATCCGGGTCGAGACCGTCAGCGGGGGCGCCGCCGTGGTGGTTCGGGTCACGGCTCCGATGCTACGCGCCGATCCCGCACCGCCCGGGTGGCTGCGAGTCCGGTGAACCCTCGGTCGGGACCTCTAGGATTGACGCTGTGAGCAGAGCGGACCTGAACAAGCGCCCGGACGAGGTGGCGGCGATGTTCGACGACGTCGCGGCCAAGTACGACCTCACGAACGACATCCTGTCGGCGGGCAACGCCCCGCTGTGGCGTGTCGCCACGGTCCGCGCGGTCGACCCGCAGCCCGGCGAGAAGGTCCTCGACATCGCCGCGGGCACCGGGACCAGCGCAGCGGCCTTCGCCAAGAAGGGTGCCGAGGTCACCGCGATCGACCTGTCCGCCGGCATGATCGCCGTCGGCCGTGAACGCCACCCCGAGATCACCTTCGTCGAGGGCGACGCCGAGCAGCTGCCCTTCGACGACGACACGTTCGACGCCGTCACGATCTCGTTCGGGCTGCGCAACGTGAACGACCCGAAGCAGGCGCTCGCCGAGATGCTGCGCGTCCTGAAGCCCGGTGGCCGCGTCGTCATCTGTGAGTTCTCGACGCCGCCCCGCGCCCTGCTGCGCTTCGGCTACGGCACCTACCTGAAGCGCGTGCTCCCGGGCATCGCGCGGCTCTCGAGCAGCAATCCGGCTGCCTACCGCTACCTCGCCGAGTCGATCGACGCGTGGCCCGACCAGCAGGTGCTCACCCAGTGGCTCCGCGGTGTCGGCTTCTCGGTGGTCGCCTACCGCAACCTGACGGCCGGTATCGTCGCACTGCACCGTGGCCGCAAGCCCGTCGCCGACACGGTGCGCGAGTCCGCGGCACGGCGTGCGAAGGCCCGCCGTGACCACCAGAACACCGGCGAGCAGCCGCGCGTCGACCCGGCCGCCGACTGACCGGTCACCACCCCCGAAGACGGAGCAGCACTTGAATCCGAGCGTCCCGGTCGCACGTCGCGCGCCGAGCCTGCGCGCATCGCTGGGCATCGGCGAACGGTTGTTCGCCACGCCCGCCGACCGACGCTTCATCTCCGCGGTCGACGACGGGCTCGAACTCGTCGAGCAGGGGCTCGAGGACGCCATGCGCTCCACCGACACCCTCGCCGACACCACCAGCCGGTACCTGCTGTCCGCCGGCGGCAAGCGCATCCGTCCAACCCTGACGCTCCTCATCGCCCAGCTCGGTGACGGCGTGACCGACGCCGTGGTCAAGGCCGCGGTGAGCATCGAGACCACGCACCTGGCGTCGCTGTACCACGACGACGTCATGGACGAGGCGCCCGTCCGCCGCGGGGTCCCCGCCGCGCAGATCACCTACGGCAACAACGTGGCGATCCTGACCGGTGACCTGCTCTTCGCCCGCGCCAGCCTGATCACGGCCGACCTCGGCACCGAGGGCATCCGGATGCAGGCCGAGACCTTCCAGCGCCTCTGCATGGGGCAGCTGCACGAGACCACGGGGCCGCAGCCGGACGACGACCCGCTCGAGCACTACATCCAGGTGCTCAGCGACAAGACCGGTTCGCTCATCGCCACCGCGGCACGCGCCGGCGTGATGTTCTCCGGTGCCGACCGCGCCTACCTCGACGCCGTCGGTACCTTCGGCGAGAAGGTCGGCGTGGCCTTCCAGCTCGTCGACGACGTCATCGACCTCGCCCCCGCGACGGACAAGACGGGCAAGATCGCCGGCAACGACCTACGCGCAGGCGTGGACACCCTGCCGGTCCTGCAGCTGCGCCGGATGGCCGCGACCGATCCGTCCGCGCAGCACCTGGTCGAGCGCATCGAGCGCGACGTCAACGGTGCGCCCGACGACGTGGTCGACTCCGCGCCGTACCAGTCGGCCGTCGCCGCGCTCCGCGAACACGAGGCGACCGCGGCGACCCGCGCCGTCGCCGTCGCCTGGGCCCGCGAAGCCGTCGCCGCCCTCGCCCCGCTCCCCGACGGCACCGTGAAACGGGCACTCACCCGCTTCGCGGACTCCGTCGTCGACCGAAGCCGCTGAACACCCCTCCCGACGCGGCACGCCCACGGCGGCCCGGTCGGGAGGCCCCCGGGAACCCCCACCCGAACGAACTGGAGACGATCAGTGCCCACCCTCCGACTCGCCATCGTCGGCGCCGGCCCGGCCGGCATCTACGCCGCGGACATCCTGCTGCGCGAGGCGCACGGCTACGACGTGTCGATCGACCTGTTCGAGCAGCTCCCCGCGCCCTACGGTCTCGTCCGGTACGGCGTCGCCCCCGACCACCCGCGCATCAAGGGCATCATCAACGCCCTGCGTGACGTCCTCGACCGCGGTGTCGTCCGGCTGTTCGGCAACGTCCGCTACGGCGAGGACATCACCCTCGAGGACCTCAAGAAGCACTACAACGCGGTCGTGTTCTCGACCGGTGCGATCAAGGACGCCGACCTCGACATCCCCGGCGTCGACCTCGACGGCTCGTACGGCGCAGCCGAGTTCGTGAGCTGGTTCGACGGCCACCCGGACGTCCCGCGCACCTGGCCGCTGCACGCCGAGAGCGTCGCGGTCATCGGCGTCGGCAACGTCGCCCTCGACGTCTCGCGCATCCTGGCGAAGCACGCCGACGACCTGCTGCCGACCGAGATCCCCGCGAACGTGTACGAGGGCTTGCAGGCATCGCCGGTCACGGACGTGCACGTCTTCGGTCGCCGCGGTCCGGCACAGGTGAAGTTCACGCCGCTCGAGCTCCGCGAGCTCGGCGAGGTCCGTGACGTCGACATGGTGGTCTACGACGAGGACTTCGACCACGACGAGGCCTCGAAGACCGCGATCGCGACGAACAAGCAGGTCATGGTGATCAACCGTGTCCTCGAGCAGTGGCGCACGCGCGAGGTCGGCCAGGCCAGCCGCCGCCTCCACCTGCACTTCTACGCGAAGCCGATCGAGTTCGTCGGCGACGAGCAGGGCAAGCTGACCGCCATCCGCTACGAGCGCACCCGTCCGAACGGCGAGGGCGGTGTCGAGGGCACCGGCGAGATCCGCGAGATCCCGATCCAGGCCGCCTACCGCGCGGTCGGGTACTTCGGTTCCCCGCTGCCCGGTGTGCCGTTCGACGAGCGGCACGGTGTCATCCCGAACCACGAGGGCCAGGTCCTCGACGACGACAACCAGCAGATCCCCGGGGTGTACGCCACCGGCTGGATCAAGCGCGGTCCGGTCGGTCTCATCGGGCACACGAAGTCCGACGCGATGGAGACCGTGCAGCACATCGTCAACGACCAGGCGAGCTGGTGGACCCCGGAGGACCCGTCCGACGAGGCGATCCCGGCGCTGCTCCGCGAGCGCGGTGTCGAGTACACCGACCTCGAGGGCTGGCACCACCTCGACACCCACGAGCAGGCGCTCGGGGCGGCCGACGGGCGCGAGCGCATCAAGGTGGTGCCGCGCGACGAGATGATCGACGTCTCGCTCGGACGCGTCGACACCCCGACGAGCTGACGACCATGACCGACACGCGCCCCGTCCCGCCCGCAGCGGTGCGGGGCGCGTCCGCGTCGGGGACACGGCTGCAGGGCGTCGACGTGGCCCGTGCCCTCGCGCTGCTCGGCATGATGGCCGCACACATCGGTGGCATCGCGGAGCAGCTCGACTGGACCGATCCCGCCACGTGGACCGCCGTCGCCCACGGCCGCCCGTCCACGCTGTTCGCGGTCCTCGCCGGGGTCTCGATCGGCCTGACGAGCGGCCGCACCGACCCGCCCGGCCCGCCCGCCATCGGCCGCATCCGTGCCCGGCTCGCCATCCGCGCCGTGGTGGTCGTCGTCATCGGGTTCGCCCTGATGGCGCTCGACACCCCCGTGTACGTGATCCTGCCGACCTACGGGGTGCTGTTCCTGCTGGTGGTCCCGGTGCTCCGCCTCCGACCGGCGGCGCTGCTCGGCATCGCCGCGCTCTGCGCGGTGCTGTCGCCGCTCGCCGCGCTGACGATCGCGCCGGTCTACGCGGACGCCGGCATGATCGGCGTCCAGCTCGGCCTGGTCTACCCCGTGGTCACCTTCCTGGCGTACGTCCTGGTGGGGCTCGCGGTCGCCCGGGCCGGCCTGGGCCCACGCCGCCGGTTCCCGGACGACGCGCCAGCGGCGTACGGGCCGTGCCGGTGGGGAGAGGACCGTGGCGAGCAGGTCGTGCTCCTGGCGTCCGGCGCACTGGTCGCCGCCACCGCGTACGTCGCCGGGTCGGTCCTCGCCCCGGCGCCGGACGACGCGGCCCTGGCGTTCCCCGGGGTCCCCTACGCGGGCGAGGGCTCGACCCCCGGTCAGGCCCTCGCGCAGCTGTTCCTGTCCCCGCGCGACCACTCGTCGTCGGTCGTCGACGTGGTGGGGACTGCCGGGGTGGCGGTCGCCGTGATCGCCCTCTGCCTGCTCGTGTTCGACGGCCGCGGGCGTGTCGCCGAGCGGATCGCGTTCCCCCTGGCCGCGGTCGGCTCGATGCCGCTGACGGTGTACTCGGGGCACCTCGTGGTCATCGCGATGCTGCCGACCTCCCCCGAGTCGGCCGAGGCCTGGGGCTGGTTCGCCCTCGGCTCGGTGGTCTTCGCGATGCTGTGGCGGCGGTTCCTCGGCCGCGGCCCGCTCGAGCGGGTGGTGAGGGCCCTGGCGTCCCTCGTCCCGATGCGCTGAGCGCACCTGGCGGAGCCGCACCGGGCCTCCAGGCGGCTACTGCAGCGCCGCCGTGAGCCGCGCGACGTTGTCGAGCACCTTGGACCGGCGCGGACGGTCGACCCACTCGTCGAGCGTGAGCTCGAAGCTGTGCTCCTTGTAGGAGTCCTGCACCTCGCGCAGGGCGTCGACGAAGCGGTGACCGCGCACCATCACGGAGACCTCGAGGTTCAGGCTGAACGAGCGCATGTCCATGTTGCTCGACCCGATCACCGACACCTCGTCGTCGATCGTGAAGTGCTTCGCGTGCAGGATCGTCGGCGCGCGGTACAGCCAGATCCGGACGCCGGCCCGCAGGAGTTCCTCGTAGTACGAGCGCTGCGCGTGCCAGGTCATCGCGTGGTCGCCCATCTCACCGACGAACAGCTCCACGTCGACCCCGCGCTGCGCCGTCGTGGTGATGGCGTAGAGCATCGAGTCGTCCGGCACGAAGTACGGCGACGTGATCGAGACCTTCTGCTGCGCCGAGTAGAGCAGCGCGTTGAACAGGCGCAGGTTGTTCTCGCCGTCGAAGCCCGGGCCGGACGGCACCACCTGGCAGTCGAGCGCATCGCCGCGGTCTGCCCGCTGGACGGGGTCGCTCTCGCGCAGCAGCAGTTCATCGGTCTCGCTGTACCAGTCGGTGACGAACAGGGCGTTGAGCCCGGCGACGACCGGCCCCTCGAACCGGGCGAACAGGTCCTTGTAGACCATGCCCTTCTCGACGTGGGACTTGATGTCGTACGACGCGTCGATCAGGTTCTGCGAGCCGGTGAACGCGACCGAGCCGTCGATCACCATGATCTTCCGGTGGTTGCGGAGATCGGGCCGCTGGAACTTCCCCTGCAGCGGCAGGAGCGGCAGCATCAGGTGCCACTCGATGCCCGCCTGGTCCATGAACGCCAGGGTGTCCTTGTAGCCCGGGTAGCCGCGGCTCGCCCAGTGGTCGAGCAGGAACCGCACGGTGACGCCACGGCCCTGCGCCCGCGCGAGCGCCTCGAAGAACGGGCGCGTCGTGTCGTCGAGCGTCGCGATGTAGAACTCGACGTGCACGAACCGTCGGGACTGGTCGATCGCGCGGGTCATCTCGGCGATGGACTCCTCGGAGTCGGGGTAGAGCTCCGCGGAGTTGCCGCCGACCAACGGCATCGCGCCGAGTTCGCGGTTCAGCCGCGTGACGCTCTCGAGCCACGCGGGCCACGGGTGGTCACGGCGGACCCGCTCGATGCCCTCGGTCTGCTCGAGGATGTACGCGTTGATCTCGGTCTGCTTCTCGCGACGGGCGCGGGGGAGCTTCGTCGACCCGATGACCAGGAAGACGATGAAGCCGATGTAGGGGATGAGGAAGATCGCGAGCAGCCACGCCGTCGCGGTCTGCGGCTTCCGGTTGATCGGGACGTAGATGATCGAGAAGACGCGGATCGCCAGGTCCAGCAGGACGAGCAGGACGGTGATGACGACGCTGAGCCAGTGCTCCACGGGGTGTCGGGTGTCGTTCGCAGGGGCCGCGGGTCAGCGGAAGTTGATGAACTGCAACGGGACGTCGAACTCTTCACCCTTGAGGAGCTGGATCGTGTTCTGCAGGTCGTCACGGCTCTTCGACGAGACGCGGAGCTCGTCGCCCTGGATCTGGCTCTTCACCGACTTCGGGGCGTTGGCTCGCAGGAACGCGCCGATCTTCTTCGCCACGTCCTGCTCGATGCCGTTCTTGAACTTCACCTCGATGCGGTACTCCTTGCCCGAGGGGTACGGGTCGCCGGCGTCGAGGCTCTTCAGGCTGATGTTCCGCTTGATCGCCTTGCTCTGCAGTACGTCGAGCACCGCCTTGGCGCGCTCTTCCGAGTTCGCCTTGATCAGGACGTCCTCGCCGCTGAACGCGACCGAGGCGTCTGCGCCCTTGAAGTCGTACCGCTGCTCGATCTCCTTGGCCGCCTGGTTGAGGGCGTTCTCCGCCTCCATCTTGTCGACCTTGCTGACCACGTCGAAGGAACTGTCTGCCATGCCGACAGCCTAACGGCGGACGGGAGGCCCGGTTCGGCCCCCGTGCGCGGGCCCTGGTGGGTGCGTGGTCGCGTCCAGGGCCGATGGTCACGACCACCGTCAGCCATCCGCTATGCTTTTGTGCGCGCCTTCGGTTGGTGATCACACCGGCTGGGTGCGCATGGCAAGTTACCCAAGCGGCCAAAGGGATCTGACTGTAAATCAGCCGGCGTAGCCTTCGGGGGTTCGAATCCCTCACTTGCCACCATCTGATCGGCCCCGTCCACTGCGGACGGGGCCGATGGTGTTTCCGGGAGGATGGGTGCATGGCATCCGACCCCATACCGTCCCAGTTCGCCGACCTCGCCGAGTCGATCGCCCGTGACGCAGCGGCGCTGGCTGCACGCCGCCGCGCCGAGGGGGTCGAGGTCGCGGACCGGAAGTCGAGCATCGTCGACGTGGTCACGGCCGCCGACCGGGAGGTCGAGGCACTCATCCGCGCCCGCATCGCCGAGGCCCGCCCCGACGACGCCTTCCACGGCGAGGAGTCCGGGTCGGCCTCGGGTGCCTCGGGCATCACCTGGGTGGTGGACCCGATCGACGGCACGGTCAACTACCTGTACGGCAGCGCCGAGTACGGCGTGAGCATCGGCGTCGTGCGCGGCGCGCCCGACCCGATGACCTGGGAACCGATCGCGGGCGTCGTCGTGGCTCCGGCGACGGGCACCGTCTTCCGCGCGGCCGTCGGCCAGGGTGCGAACCGCGACGGGGAACCGTTGTCCGTCGCCGCGCCCCGTTCGCTCGCCGAGACGCTCGTCGCCACCGGGTTCGGGTACACGGCCGACCGTCGCCGTGAGCAGGTCGCGGTGCTCGCCGGACTCATCGGCGAGGTGCGGGACATCCGCCGTGGGGGAGCGGCGTCGCTCGACTGCTGCGCCGTCGGGGCGGGAGTGGTGGACGCGTACTACGAGCGCGGGATCAACCCGTGGGACATGGCCGGTGGTGCCCTCGTCGCGCAGGAGGCCGGCGCGGCGATCCGCATCTGGGAGGCCGGAGGGACCCGCTCCTTCCTGTTCGCGAGCCCGGCGGTCGTCGACGAGCTCGAGGCCCTGGTGCGCGGGCTCGAGGCGGGTGTGCTCGGAGCCGTGGGGGCCTGACGACGCGCCGGTCCCCAGGTCTGGGGGTGCCGGGTGGACATGACCACGACTGGCGACGTGCGACGACGTTTGCTAGCGTGCTCTGGTCCCGTTATCTGCTCGTTACCATCGAGCGAGCCCTTCCCCGATCAGGATCGCCACCGCACGCATGCCCCGAACTCCTCTGTCCCCCGAACCCACCGACGGTTCCGTCGACGCCGCCACCCCGGTCGTCCACCTGACCCGACGCGCTCGGATCGAGGCGGAGCGAGCAGCGGCGAAGGGCGCGGTCGTGGTGCAAGAGGGACACGGCTCGACGCGTGCGGGCTTCGACGACGTGATCGGCGCGGCCACCCCGGGGACCCCGGCCGCCCCCGTGTCGCCGATCGACCTCGCACCGGCATCGCCCGTACGCCCGGCCTCCCGCATCGCGACGCCGCCCGCACCCACCTCGCCCGTCGTGCACGCCCAGCGGGTCGCTCCCGTTGCCTCCGCCGCCTCGGCGTCGCAGCCGCGTCGTGTCGTGGGGCAGGTCCCCGCATCGCGCCGCCGCGGCCGTCCGACCACGAAGACCCCGGTTGACCGCGCGACCCGTCACATCCGGTCCACCGCCACCACGACCCCTGCAGCAGCGCGGTCCCCGAAGCAGGGCGCGTCGTTCCGCCGTGCTGCATCCCGTGTGACCGCGGTCGGCGCACTGCTGTTCGCAGCAGGCCTGGTCGTCTCGACCTCACTGCCGGCCCAGGCGCTCTGGGTCCCGGCCTCCGGCTCGACGGCGGCCCGTGCCACCGTCGACGGCGCCACCCAGTCGATGCAGGTCGGTGCCTCGGCCGACGGTTCGACCGCCCGCGACCAGTACACCGTGTCCGACGCCACGCAGTACGCGAACGTCGACTCCTCGACCTTCACGAACGACCCGACCGGCACGATCCAGTGGCCGTTCCTGACCGGTGTCCCGATCACCTCGGGGTTCGGTGGACGCCAGGTCGCCGGGTGCTCGTTCTGCTCGACGAACCACATGGGCATCGACTTCGCCCCGGGCGAGGGCACCCCGATCGGCGTCATCGCCGCTGGCACCGTGATCAAGGTGCAGGCGAACGACGGCGGTTTCGGCAACGACGTCTGGGTCGAGCACGACGTGGACGGCAAGCAGTTCGTCAGCGTCTACGGCCACATGGAGGACAACTCCTTCAAGGTCGTCACCGGCCAGCACGTCGAGGTCGGGGACATCCTCGGTCTCGTCGGCAGCACGGGCAACTCCACGGGTCCGCACCTGCACCTCGAGGTGCACGTCGACGGGGTCCCGGTGGACCCGCTGGCGTGGCTCCAGACCAACGCGAACTAGCGGCCGACGGCGCGGCACGCCCGGGCGTCTCGCCCGGTTCCGGAGCAGCGTCGGAGGTCTGCTATCCTCGTGTGGTGCCGCTCGCGGCACATCGCCCCGATAGCTCAGTGGTAGAGCACCTCCATGGTAAGGAGGGGGTCGTCAGTTCAATCCTGACTCGGGGCTCCGACCCGGTGCGCGTGCCGCTCCGGATCTCTGGCGGGGTAGCTCAGTTGGTTAGAGCACACGACTCATAATCGTGGGGTCGCGGGTTCAAGTCCCGCCCTCGCTACACGCAAGGCCCTCTCGTCCAGGATCCCCTGGGTCAGGGGGCCTTCTCTGTCGCCGGCTCCACCTCGGTTGCCGGTTCCACCTCGGTTGCTGGTTCCGCCCACCGCGCGCTCAGTCTGCCGCCGGCACATCGGCCGCGACGTTCTGCTGCGCGGCGAACTGGGTGCGGTGCAGCTCCTCGTACCGGCCACCCGCGGCCAGCAGCTCGTCGTGTGTGCCCCGCTCCACGATCGAGCCGTCCTCGACCACCAGGATCATGTCCGCGCTGCGGATCGTGGAGAGCCGGTGCGCGATCACCATCGCCGTCCGCCCCTCGAGTGCCTCGCCGAGCGCTGCCTGCACCGCTGCCTCGGACGTCGAGTCGAGTGCCGCCGTCGCCTCGTCGAGGATGACGACGCGTGGCTGGGCGAGCAGGAGCCGGGCGATCGTCATCCGCTGGCGCTCGCCCCCGGACAGCCGGTAGCCGCGTTCGCCCACCATGGTGTCCAGCTGGTCGGGGAGGGACCGGATGAGCGGCTCGAGCCGCGCACGGCGGACCGCGTCCCACACCTCGTCGTCGGACGCCTCGGGCCGGGCGAACCGCAGGTTGGAGCGGATGGTCTCGTGGAACAGGTGGCCGTCCTGCGTCACCATGCCGAGGGTGTGCCGCATCGAGGCGGAGGTGACGTCGCGGACGTCCTTCCCGGCCAGGCGCACCGCGCCGCTGTCGACGTCGTACAGGCGCGCGAGCAGCTGCGCGACCGTGGACTTGCCGGCCCCGGACGAGCCGACCAGGGCGACGGTCTGCCCCGGCTCGATCCGGAAGGACAGTCCGTGCAGCACCTCCTCGCCGCCGCGGGTGTCGAGCGTGGCGACCTCCTCGAGCGAGGCGAGGGACACCTTGTCGGCAGACGGGTAGGCGAACCGGACGTCGTCGAACTCGACGGAGACGGGGCCGTCGGCGATGGTCACCGCGTCGGGCTGCTCCCGGATGAGCGGTTCGAGGTCGAGCACCTCGAAGACGCGCTCGAAGCTGACCACGGCGCTCATGATCTCCACCCGCGCGTTCGCCAGGCTCGTCAGCGGGGCGTACAGCCGCGTGAGGAGGAGTGCCAGGGTGACGACCTCGCCGGTGTCCAGCCGGCCGGCGAGCGCGAGGAAGCCGCCGAGCCCGTAGACGAGCGCCAGGGCGAGCGCGGAGACGAGCATCAGCGCGGTGAAGAAGACGAACTGCAGCATCGCGGTCCGGACACCGATGTCGCGGACCCGGGCGGCACGGACGCGGAACTCCTCGGCCTCTTCGTCGGGTCGGCCGAACAGCTTGACGAGGGTGGCGCCGGGAGCCGAGAAGCGCTCGGTCATCTGGGTGCTCATCGCGGAGTTGTGGTCGGCGGCCTCGCGGCGCAGGGCGGCGAGGCGGCTGCCCATCCGGCGCGCGGGGACCAGGAAGACCGGGAGCATGACGACGGCGAGGACCGTCACGAGCCACGAGGTGCTGAGCATGACGATCAGGGTGAGGATCAGCGCCACGAGGTTCGTGACCACGCCGGACAGCGTGCCGCTGAAGGCCTGCTGGGCGCCGATCACGTCGTTGTTGAGGCGGCTCACGAGCGCACCGGTCCGGGTGCGGGTGAAGAACGCGATGGGCATCTTCTGCACGTGGTCGAAGACGGCGGTGCGGAGGTCCAGGATCACGCCCTCGCCGATCCGCGCCGAGTACCACCGCGTCGTCAGCGACACGGCGGCGTCGGCCACGGCCACCAGGGCGATGACCACGGCCAGCCGGACGATCGTCGCGACCTCACCGCGGGCGACGATGACGTCGACCACCTGACCGGCGAGGACCGGCGTCGCGACCGCGAGGAAGGCGCCGACGACGGAGAGACCGATGAAGACCAGCAGCTTCGCCCGGTACGGCACCGCGAACGTCAGGATCCGCCGGACGGACGCGCGGGAGAACCCGTGCTTGCCGCCCTGCGCGGACGAGATCTTGTACAGCGAGCTCCAGGCTGCGCTCTCCATGCTCATGGCGGTTCCTTTCCGGGGCCCCTGGCCCAACCTAGATGGCTGGCCGGGTGCTCGGTGACCGCTCCCGGGACGGTGCGCCGCACGGCCACCCGCCGGAGGCCGTCGGGCCCGCCTACTGCGTGCGGTGGGAGCCGGTGTCCGTGCGCGTCGCGAGCACCCCGGCCGCACGGAACGCGTCCTCGACCGCGGCGGTGACCTGCTGCCAGGCGGCCCGTCGACGGTTCGCCCCGATGCTGCCGCCGGACACGGCCGTGCCGTGCCCGGCCCGGCGCAGGGTGATCGTGGTGGTGGCACCGTCCACGACGGTCGACAGCTCGTACCGGCGGTACTCCCGGGCCGGCTGCACGAGCGCACCGAGCAGGATGGTGAGGGTCCGGCTGCCCGCCGTCGCGGTCATCGTGCCACCCGTCGACTCGACGTGGTGGCCCGTGCGGCGCAGCGCAGCGGCCGCGACCTCCATCGCGGTGCACCGGTCTCCCGTGTGCACCGCGAACTCCGTCGTGGTGTCCATCGGCCCTCCCCGTCCCGAACGAACCCGTGCCGCACGGCACGCCCCGATTCCCCCGAACCGGTCTCAGACAGCCTAGCTGATGCGTTCTCATGGATCGCAGGCCCCCGGACAGGCCTCGGTAGACTGCCGTGGTGTCAGTGAACCCCGAGCTCGTCGGCAGGACGTTCCCGCCGGCCCAGCCCTACCTGGTCGGCCGCGAGAAGGTGCGCGAGTTCTCGCGTGCGGTCTTCGCGACCAACCCCGTCCACCACGATCCGGGCGCCGCACGTGCCGCCGGGTACGCCGACGTGGTCGCGCCCCCGACGTTCGCCGTCGTCGTGCAGGAGGCCACGCTCGCGCAGCTCCTGAACGAGCCCGACGCCGGCATCGACTTCTCCCGCGTCGTCCACGGCGAGCAGTCCTTCACCTACGACCGGCCGATCGTCGCCGGTGACGAGCTCACCGCGACCCTGACGGTCACCAGCGTGAAGACCCTCGGCGGCAACGCGATGGTCACCGCCCAGAGCACAATGAACGACGCCGAGGGGGAGCACGTCGTCACGGCGACCTCCACCCTCGTGGTCCGAGGAGACGACGCATGACCGCCGCACCCGCCACCGCGCTCGAGGTCGGCACCGTCGTCGCCGAGCGTGACGTGCACATCACGCGCGACTCGCTCGTCCGGTACGCCGGCGCCTCGGGCGACTTCAACCCGATCCACTACCGCGACGACGTCGCCGCCTCGGTCGGCCTGCCCGGTGTCCTCGCCCACGGCATGCTCACGATGGGCATCGCCGTGCAGCCGGTCGCCGAGTGGCTCGGCGACAGCGGCTGGGTCACGGGCTACGGCGTCCGCTTCACGCGCCCCGTCGTCGTCGACCCGGAGCAGGGTGCCACCGTCGGCATCGTCGCGAAGGTCGGCACCGTCGACGAGGACGGCCGGCCGAAGCGCATCGACCTCACCGTGACCGCCGCCGGGCAGACCGTGCTCGGCAAGGCGCAGGTCACGGTGGTGTTCCGCTGACCGTGTCCGAGCCGGTGCTGGCCGACCTGACGACGCTCCGCGTCGGCGGGGCCGCCACCCGGCTGCTCACGGCCACGACGACCGACGAGCTCGTCGCCCACGCGCTCGACGCCTTCGACGACGACGAGTGGCTCGTCCTCGGGGGCGGCAGCAACCTGCTGGTCGCCGACCAGGGCTTCGACGGCACCGTCGTGCTGGTCCGGACGACGGGCGTCGACGCCGACCGCGACGCCGAGGGCGTCACCGTGCGCGTCGCCGCGGGGGAACCGTGGGACCCGTTCGTCGCCACGACCGTCGCGAACGGCTGGACCGGCCTGGAGGCCCTCAGCGGCATCCCGGGCACGGTCGGTGCGTCCCCGGTGCAGAACATCGGCGCCTACGGGGTCGAACTCGCCGACGTGCTCACCCGCGTCGAGTTCCTCGATGCGGTCACGGGGGAGCGCACGTGGGTCCCGGCAGCCGAGCTGGCGCTCGGCTACCGCACGTCGACCCTCAAGCACGGTCGGCGCGGTGTCGTGCTGACGGTCGAGTTCCGGCTGGGGCTCGCGGGGGAGCACGGTGTGCCCGTGCGGTACGCGCAGCTCGCCGGTTCGCTCGGGGTCGAGCTCGGTGCGCTCGTGCCGCCCACGACCGTCCGCGACGAGGTGCTGCGGCTGCGCGGCTCGAAGGGCATGGTGCTCGACGGGGACGACCACGACACCTGGAGCGCCGGGTCGTTCTTCACCAACCCGATCGTCTCGCCGGCGTTCGCCGAGACCCTGCCGGCGGATGCGCCCCGTTGGCCCGCGGGCGACGACGTCAAGCTCAGTGCCGCGTGGCTCATCGAGCACGCCGGCGTCCACCGTGGCTACGCGGTGCCGGGCTCCCGTGCGGCGATCTCGTCGAAGCACACCCTCGCGCTGACGAACCGCGGCGGGGCGACGGCCGCGCAGGTGGCCGAGCTCGCACGGTTCGTGCAGGTGACCGTCCTGAACCGGTTCGGTGTCTCGCTCGTCCCGGAACCCGTCGTGGTGGGGGACCTGCTCGGCTGATCGTCCGCGCGACGGGACGGATGCGCACCGCGCACCACGGGCCTCCCGGAACGTGCGAACGGGCCACCTCGGCGAGGTGGCCCGTTCTGCGGATCCGAAGGGGCTACGCGAAGAACTCCGCCAGCCGGGCGACGCCCTCGGCGATGTCGTCGTCGCCCAGCGCGTACGACAGGCGCAGGTAGCCGGAGGGGCCGAAGGCCTCACCCGGCACGACCGCGACCTCGGCGTGCTCGAGGATCAGGTCGGCCAGCTCGAGCGTGGTCGTCGGTGTGGTGCCGGCCCACTCGCGACCGAGCAGTGCGGTGACGTCCGGGTAGACGTAGAAGGCGCCCTGCGGGGTCGGCGTGCGGAAGCCCGGGATCGCGTTGAGGCCGTCCACGATGGCCTTCCGTCGGCGGTCGAAGGCCTCGCGCATGGCGGCGACGGGCTCCTGCGGACCGGTGAGGGCGGCGATCGCGGCGCGCTGCGACACGTTGGAGACGTTCGACGACAGGTGCGACTGCAGGTTCGACGCGGCCTTGACGGCGTCGGTCGGGCCGATGAACCACCCGACGCGCCAGCCGGTCATCGCGTAGGTCTTCGCGACGCCGTTCACCAGGATCGTGGTGTCGGCGAGGGCGGGGACCTCGGCCAGGATGCCGGCGAAGCGGACCCCGTCGTACACCAGGTCCTGGTAGATCTCGTCGCTGATCACCCAGATGCCGTGCTCGAGCGCCCACTCGCCGATGGCCCGGGTCTGCTCGGCGGAGTACACGGCACCCGTGGGGTTCGACGGCGAGCAGAACAGCAGCGCCTTGGTCGCCGGGGTGCGGGCGGCCTCGAGCTGGTCGACCGTCACCAGGTAGTCCTGGTCGCTGCCGGCGAAGACCTCGACGGGCTCGCCGCCGGCCAGCCGGATGGCCTCGGGGTAGGTGGTCCAGTACGGCGCGGGCAGCAGGACCTCGTCGCCGGCGTCGACGATGGTCTGGAACGCCTGGTAGACCGCCTGCTTGCCACCGTTCGTGACGATGACCTGCGACGGCTCGACGGTGACGCCGGACACCCTGGCGGTCTTGTCGGCGATGGCCTGCTTGAGTTCGGGCAGGCCGGTCGCGGGCGTGTAGCGGTGGTTCTTCGGGTCCTGCGCGGCAGCGACGGCCGCGTCGACCACGTGCTGCGGGGTCGCGAAGTCGGGCTCGCCGGCGGCGAACGAGATCACCGGACGCCCGGCGGCCTTGAGCGCCTTGGCCTTCGCGTCGACCTTGAGCGTCGCGGACTCGGCGATGGCCGCGATGCGGGACGCGATGCGCGGGCGATCGGCCGGCGCGGTGGCGAGGGTGTCGACGGACACGTGGGCGGTGGACTCGGGGCCTGGGGCTGCGGTGCTCACGGGGCCCAGCCTACCGGCGCGGCACGCCGTGGAAGGGGCCAAGTGGACACCGTGTGACGGACTCCCGTAGACTCGTCCACCGGAACGCGGATCGGTGACGAACCGTGTTGCGAAGGGCGGTGGCTCAATTGGTAGAGCAGCGGTCTCCAAAACCGCAGGTTGCAGGTTCGAGTCCTGTCCGCCCTGCAACTCTGGAAGGGTAGAAGTTGGCGAGCAAAGACATGGAGACGACGGCGGACGACGTTGTCGCCAAGGCGAAGCAGGACCGGGCCGAGCGCCGCGGGCCCATCGCTGCCATCGTGCTCTTCATCCGCCAGGTGATCGGCGAACTGCGCAAGGTCGTGACGCCGACCCGCAAGGAACTCTTCAGCTACACGGGCGTCGTGCTCGTGTTCGTCGTCGTCATGATGATCCTGGTGTCGATCCTCGACTTCGTGTTCGGTCTCGGCGTCGGGTACGTCTTCGGCAACGGGCCCACGGCCTGACCCCGACGTCGACTGCCGTGTGCGGTCGTTCCGAGGAGTACGGTCGCCCGAGACGGCGTCGATCGTGACGGCGTCGCTCGTGACCATGAACGAACGCCACCCCGACCCGAACCACCGAACGGAAAGAATCGACTGTGTCTGACAACTCCCGCGATGACATCGACCTCGCGACGGCTGCCGAGCAGTCCTCCGAGGTCGAGGAGAACCAGGAAGGCGACGTCGAGACCGGCGAAGGACGCTCCGTCGAGTCCGCTGAAGAGCGTGCGATCTCGATCGAGGGCGACGACGACGAGTCCCTCGGCCTCAGCTCCGAGCCCGACGACGGCACCGTCGACGCCGGCCTCGACGAAGCACTGACGGCCCTGCAGGAAGCCCGCGACCCCGAGGCCGACGCCGTCGTGGACGACGCCCTCGAGATCGACTCCGCCGACGAGGCCGAGGCCGCCGTCGAGGCCGTCGAGGACGAGGAAGAAGTCGAGCTCGAGTCCGAGACCGCCGCCGAGGCGAACGAGACCCTCGCCGCCGACGAGGCACTCGACGCCGAGGACGAGGACGACGAGCCCGCCGAGGTCGACCCGTACGAGGCCTTCAAGGCCGAGCTGCGGATGAAGCCGGGCAAGTGGTACGTCATCCACTCCTACGCGGGCTTCGAGCGCCGCGTGAAGTCGAACATCGAGAACCGCATGGTCTCGATGTCGATGGAGGACTACATCTACCAGGTCGAGGTCCCGATGGAGGACGTCGTCGAGATCAAGAACGGGCAGCGCAAGCTGGTCACCCGCGTCCGGATCCCCTCGTACGTGCTCGTCCGCATGGACCTCAACGAGGACTCGTGGTCCGTCGTCCGGCACACCCCGGGCGTCACCGGCTTCGTCGGCAACGCGCACAACCCGACCCCGCTCCGTTTCGACGAGGCGTTCGGCATGCTCAAGTCCCTCGTGCAGGTCGCCGAGGCCGCCCCGACCAAGGGTGGCGCGAAGGGCAGCGGCTTGCAGGCACAGCCCGCAGCCGAGGTCGACTTCGAGATCGGCGAGACGATCACCATCAAGGAAGGCTCGTTCGCGGGCCTGCCGGGTTCGATCTCCGAGATCAAGCCGGAGAGCGGCAAGCTCACCGTCCTCGTCTCGCTGTTCGAGCGCGAGACCCCGGTCGAGCTCAGCTTCGACCAGGTCACGAAGCTCTAGCGACCACCAAGCTGTAGCGATCACCGAGATCGACTACACTGAACGGGTTTGGGCCCGCGCGCCTCGTGCGAGCGGGCCTTCACCGCTGTCCGGAACGGCCGGACCAGCGGGAGAGTGCACGGATCCCCGTGTGTTCGATTCCAGGAGGAAGACAAGTCATGGCACCGAAGAAGAAGGTCACGGGCCTGATCAAGCTGCAGATCAACGCGGGAGCCGCCAACCCGGCCCCCCCGATCGGTCCGGCGCTCGGTCAGCACGGCGTCAACATCATGGAGTTCTGCAAGGCGTACAACGCGGCGACCGAGTCGCAGCGTGGCAACGTCGTGCCGGTCGAGATCACCGTCTACGAGGACCGTTCGTTCACGTTCGTCCTCAAGACCCCGCCGGCCGCCGAGCTCATCAAGAAGGCTGCTGGAGTGCAGAAGGGGTCCTCGACCCCGCACACGGTCAAGGTCGCGAAGATCTCGATGGACCAGGTCCGTCAGATCGCCGAGACCAAGCAGGCCGACCTGAACGCCAACGACATCGAGCAGGCCGCGAAGATCATCGCCGGCACCGCACGCTCGATGGGCATCACGGTCGAGGCCTAAGCACCGATCGGGCTCCGGCCCACCACCAGACACCTTTCCGTGGGAGAGCCTCGCCGGCTCGCCAACCACGTATCTCGCAAGGAGACCACCATGGCGAAGAAGTCCAAGGCCTACCAGGCCGCGGCCGCGAAGATCGAGGCCGACAAGTTCTACACCCCGACCGAGGCGGTCGCCCTGGCCAAGGAGACCGGTTCCTCGAAGACCGACTCCACGGTCGAGGTCGCGCTGAAGCTCGGCGTCGACCCCCGCAAGGCCGACCAGATGGTCCGCGGCACGGTCATCCTGCCGCACGGCACGGGCAAGACCGCCCGCGTCATCGTCTTCGCGACGGGTGCGGCTGCTGAGGCCGCCATCGCCGCCGGCGCCGACGAGGTCGGTGGCGACGAGCTCATCGCGAAGGTCGCCGAGGGTTACACCTCCTTCGACTCCGCCGTCTCGACCCCGGAGCTCATGGGCAAGGTCGGTCGTCTCGGTAAGGTGCTCGGCCCGCGTGGCCTCATGCCGAACCCGAAGACCGGCACCGTGACCCCGAACGTGGCGCAGGCCGTCAACGACATCAAGGGCGGCAAGATCGAGTTCCGCGTCGACAAGCACGCCAACGTGCACTTCGTCGTCGGCAAGGCCTCGTTCACGCCGGAGCAGCTCGACGAGAACATCTCGACCGCGCTCGAGGAGATCAACCGCCTCAAGCCGTCGTCCTCGAAGGGCCGTTACGTCATGAAGGGCGCCGTCTCGACGACCTTCGGCCCCGGCATCCCGCTGGACGTCAACAGCATCTGACGACCTTCGGCACTGCGTTCTCCCAGTGCCATCCCGCTGGACGTCAACAGCATCTGAGTCCCCTGACTCGTGGAAGGGCCCGCACCGGCAACGGTGCGGGCCCTTCCTGCACGTCGGGGTCGTGCCCGATAGCGTGGAACCGTGCGCACCCTCGTGAACTCGCTCCGACTGATCGCCGTCATCGCCATCGTCGTCGCGGTCGTGGCGCAGTGGCTCGAGAGCTCGCAGACCCCGACCTACTCGTTCTGGAACTTCTTCGGCTACTTCACGATCCAGTCGAACCTGATCGTCGCCGTGGCGCTCGCGGTGACGCTCGTGGCCGCGGCCCGTCACAAGCGGGCGGACCTCGCCGTCTCGGTGCTCCGTGGTGCCGCGACGGTGTACATCGCGACGACCGGCATCGTCTACAACACACTGCTCACGGGCGCGAACGTGTCGGCCTCGGTGCCGTGGTCGAACGACATCGTGCACAAGATCATCCCGGTGTACGCGGTGCTCGACTGGCTGCTGTTCTCGGATCGCGCACGGCTGCTGCTCCGCCACGTGTGGTGGTTCCTGCTCTACCCGGCGGTCTGGACCACCGTGGTGCTCGTCCGCGGTGCGACCGACGGGTGGGTGCCGTACCCGTTCCTCGACCCGGCGCAGGGCTACGGCGTCGTCGCGATCTACGTCGTCGGCATCGCGGTCTCGATCACGCTGCTCGGCATCCTCGTCGTGGGGATGAGCCGGCTGCGACTGGTGAAGGTCTAGCTGGTGGCGGTCCAGCGGACTGTCTAGGAGCGGAAGCCGCGGATCTTGTCGAGCACCAGATCGGCGAGCTGGACGAGCCCGCGGATCTGGTCGTCGTCGCGGTCGACCCAGCGGCACTCGGGCTCGTCCGCGACCGGCACGAACCCGTCGTGGCGTTCCCAGACGAACAGGGTGCGGTCGGCACCGAGCACGTACTGCTGCCACCAGATCTGCCGGAGGTAGTGCCGGGGGATGCTCCGCCAGTCCTTGCCGGTGGTCTTGATCTCGGCGAGCACCACGCGGGACGACTCGTCGACCCCGACGCCGTCCGGGGTGGCGAGGTGGGCGCGGTTCGCGGCGGCGTGGAACAGGTGCGCCGAGGGCTGGATGCCGTGGGTGGCGGCCACCCAGGCGGCGATGACCGGTTCGCGGTCCTTGCCGTGCTCGGTGAACGCGTTGCCGGAGAACCGGGAGCCGTAGCGTTTCTCGGTGACGACGGCCTCGACGGCGCGCAGCGAGGCGAGCCGGGCGACGTCGGTGGCGGTGATGCCCATGGCGCGGGCGCGGAGCCAGGCGACGCGGTCCGAGGAGTGCGCGACGATGCGCTCGGTGTGGCCGCGCAGGGCGGTGACCGCATCACGCGCAGCCGGGACCGGCGCGGACGACCCGGGAAGGGCCTCCAGACCGGGGTCCAGGTCGCCCCACAGGGTGGGCTGCACGATCGTCACCCGACGATTGTCCCCCCGACCACCGGCAAGACCGAAACCGACGCGCTCACACGGCCGGCTGTGTGCGTCAGGAGACCAGTTCGCGACCCTCGGCGAAGGCGACCAGCTCGTCGACCCCGACGGGGGAGAGGGCGTAGCCGATGGCGAGGGCCGCAGCTCCCTGCAGCGCGGCGAGGGACCCGGCGCGGGACTGCACGATGACGAGGTGCTCACTGGCCAGGGGCATCGAACGGGAGTAGACGACCTCGCGGACGCCGGCGAGCAGGTGCTCACCGGCCTGCGTGATCGATCCGCCGAGTGCGATGACGGACGGGTTGATGAGCGAGATGCAGGTCGCCAGGACCTCGCCGATGTCCCGACCGGCCTGTCGGACGGCGTAGATAGCGTCGAGGTCCGACCGGTTCACCAGGTCGATCACGTCCGCACCGGTGTGCACGTCGTGCCCCTTCACGCGGAGCGCGCGGGCGATGGCCGGACCGGAGGCCACGGCCTCGAGGCAGCCGGTGTTGCCACAGTGGCAGGGGACGTCCCCGGCGCGGGAGACCCGCACGTGTCCGATGTCACCCGCGGTGCCCTGGGCGCCGCGCTGCAGCCGGCCCTCGGAGACGATGCCGGATCCGATGCCGGTGGCGACCTTCACGAACAGCAGGTGGTCGACGTCCGGCCAGCCGTGCTCCCGCTCACCGAGGGCCGCGATGTTGACGTCGTTGTCGAGGAGCACGTGGGCGGCGATGTGCTGACGGAGCCACGAGGGCACGTCGAAGCCGTCCCAGCCGGGCATGATCGGCGGGTTGGCCGGGCGGCCGGTGGAGAACTCGACCGGCCCGGGGACGCCGATCCCGATCGCGATGACGTCCTGCCGGCTGCGCCCGACCTCGGCGAGCAGGTCGTCGATCGTCTCGACGAGCCAGGACAGCGTCGGCACCGGACCGGCGGCGATGTCGATCCGGGCCTCGCGGGTCGCGAGCGGTGCCGCGACCAGGTCGGTGACGGCGACGCGACCGTGCGAGGCGCCGAGGTCGGCGGCGATCACGAGCCGGGCACGGGGCTTCAGGGCCACCTGGGCGGGCGGACGGCCGCCGGTGGAGACGGCGGTGTCGACGGCGCCGACCAGCCCGATGTCGATCAGGGAGTCGAGGCGCACGCCGATGGTGGAGCGTGCGAGTCCTGTCAGTGCGGCGAGCTCGGCCCTGGTGCGCGGCACGCCGTCGCGGAGGATCTGGAAGAGCTCGCTCGTCCCGACCGGAGGCGACGCTGCCGTCCGGTTCAAGTCGACCATGTGGGGAGTGAAGCACACATCGTTCGCGCCACGCAATGAAGTCCGTCGACATTCCTCGGACTTCTGCTTGACCGCCGACAAAAGTGCTCGTAGTGTGACGATCGGTCAGTGACGACCGCACCATCTCGACGAGGAGAACCCCTGGTGACCCAACCGCTCTCGGTCCAGCTCTACACGGTCCGCGATGCCCTCAGTGCCGATCTGCCCGGTACCCTGCAGCGCATCGCCGACATCGGCTACACGAACGTCGAGGCCTTCGGCTTCGTCGACAACGCCGACGAACTCGCCGCCGCCCTCCGCGACGCCGGCCTCGCCGCCCCGAGCGGCCACGCCCGTCTGTTGGACGCCGGCGAGCAGGACCTCGAGCGCATCTTCCACGCCTCCACCACCCTCGGCTTCGGGACCCTCATCGACCCGCACATCGACGAGTCCCGCTGGACCACCCGCGAGGACGTCGAGGCGATCGCCCGCGAACTCAGCGCCCTCGCCCCCCGCGCCGCCGACCACGGGCTGGTGCTCGGGTACCACAACCACGCGTTCGAGTTCTCGAACCGCATCGACGGCGTCAGCGCCTACGAGGTCTTCGCCGACGCCCTGTCCGACGACGTCGTGCTCGAGCTCGACACCTACTGGGTGCAGGTCGGCGGGGACGACCCGGTCGCGGTCATCGGCAAGTACGGCGACAAGGTCCAGTTCCTGCACGTCAAGGACGGCGACGGCTCGCACGACGACAAGCAGCAGGTCGCCGTCGGCAACGGCATCATGCCGATCAGCGACATCATCGCCGCCGCGCCCGACGCACTGCACGTCGTCGAGCTCGACGACCACGAGGGTGACGTCTTCCAGGCCGTCGCCGACTCCTACACGTTCCTCGAGGGGGCCCGCGCATGACCGACACCACGACCGCTGCTGCAACGGCAACCGACAGCGCCACGCGCACCGGCCCCGTCGGCGTCGGCGTCATCGGCGCCGGGGTCATCTCGGACCAGTACCTGTCGAACCTCACCGTCTTCCCCGACGTGACGGTCCGCTTCATCGCCGACATCGACCTGCCACGCGCCGCCGCCCAGGCCGAGAAGTGGGGTGTCCCCGGATCGGGCACCGTCGAGGAGCTCCTGGCCGACGACGACATCGAGATCGTCGTGAACCTGACGATCCCGGCCGCTCACGTCGAGGTCGCGCTGCAGGCCCTGGCCGCGGGCAAGCACGTCTGGGGCGAGAAGCCCTACGCCCTCGACCGTGCCAGCGCCGCGGAGCTCCGCGACGCCGCGGCCACCGCCGGCAAGACCGTCAGCGTCGCCCCGGACACGTTCCTCGGCGCCGGCCTGCAGACCGCGCTCCGCACCATCCGCGACGGCCGCATCGGCACGCCCCTGAACGGCCTGACGCTCTTCCAGAGCCCCGGCCCCGAGTCGTGGCACCCGAGCCCGGAGTTCCTCTTCGCGTACGGCGCCGGTCCGCTGTTCGACATCGGCCCGTACTACATCACCACTCTCGTCCAGACGTTCGGACCGGTGAAGAAGGTCACGGCGACGTCATCGAAGTCCCGCGCCACCCGCACCATCGGCTCCGGGCCGAAGGCCGGCACCGAGTTCCCGGTGGACGTCCCGACGAACCACTCCGCGCTGATCGAGTTCGAGAACGGCGGGAGCGCGCAGAGTGTCTTCTCGTTCGAGTCCGACCGTGGCCGCACCGGCTTCGTCGAGATCGCCGGGGAGACCGGCACCGTCGTGTTCCCCGATCCGAACAACTTCGACGGCGACACCGAGCTGTACGCCCTCGGTTCCGAAGAGCCCGAGACGATCCCCGCGGTCGGCTCCACCTACTCGCGCGGCACCGGCGTGGTCGACCTGGCCCGCTCGCTGCGGGCCGGCGACGAGAACCGCGTCCCCGGTGCGCTCGCCTTCCACGTCCTCGACGTGATGGTCTCCATCGCCGAGGCGGCAGAACGTGGCGAGGCGGTGCTCGTCGAGAGCACCGTGTCGCCCTCCCCGACCCTCCCCGAGGGTTGGGACCCCGCGGAACGCACCCTGGCCTGACCGCCAGGGGGCTGCCCGCAACACACAGCAGCACCCGACCAGCACCATCCGCAGCACCAGCTCCACCTCTGCACCATCCCCTGCACCATCTCAACGACGAGAAAGTAGAGAGTCATGCGCACTGCCATCCGCGCACTGGCCATCACCGCGGCCGCCGCACTCACCGTGTCCGGCCTCGCAGCCTGCTCCTCCGGATCGTCCGGCGACTCCGGCGACTCCAAGACGCTCACCTACTGGGCGTCCAACCAGGGCACGTCCCTGCAGAACGACAAGGAGGTGCTGACCCCCGTCCTCAAGAAGTTCACCAAGGAGACCGGGATCAAGGTCGACCTCCAGGTCATCGGCTGGAACGACCTGCAGAACAAGATCCAGACCGCCGTCACCTCGGGCCAGGGCCCGGACGTCGTCAACATCGGCAACACCTGGGCGACCTCGCTCCAGGCCACCGGCGCCTTCCAGGAGTTCGGTGACGCCGAGATGAAGGCGATCGGCGGCGAGGACAAGTTCGGCAAGGTCGCCCTGTCCACCGGTGGCGCGCCCGACAAGACGGTCACGAGCGTCCCGCTCTACGGCCTCGCCTACGGCCTGTACTACAACAAGCAGATGCTGTCGGACGCCGGCATCACCCCGCCCACCACGTGGGAGGAGATGGTCTCGGCCGCCGAGAAGCTGACCAAGGGTGACACCTACGGCTTCAGCCTCGCGGGCGGTTCCTACACCGAGAACTCGCACTTCGCGTTCATCAACTCGGCGCAGAACGGTGGCGAGTGGTTCGACGAGGACGGCAAGCCGACCTTCACCTCGAAGGCCAACGTCGACGGCATCAAGCGCTACCTCGACCTCATGCAGGACTCGAAGGTCGCGAACCCGTCGAACGCGCAGTACGACAACGCGACGCAGTCCACCACGGACTTCGCGAAGAAGAAGGCCGCGTTCATCCTCAACCAGAACAACGCGAACGCGACCATCGAGTCCCTCGGCATGAAGTCGTCCGAGTACGGCGTCGTGGCACTGCCCGCCCCCAGCGGTGGCGAGCAGATCGCGTCGTTCCCGGCCGGCATCAACCTGTCCGTCTTCAAGAACACGAAGAACAAGGACGGCGCGCTCAAGTTCGTCAAGTACATGACGAGCATGGACACGCAGACGACGCTGGACAAGCCGTACTCGGCCCTGCCGGTGCTCGCCGAGGCTGCTGACTCCGTCACGGACGAGCAGACGAAGACGTTCCTCGACATCTACAACAACAAGGCGAAGCCGCTCCCGCTGGTGCCCGCCGAGGACCAGTTCGAGTCCACGGTCGGCAAGGCGATGAACGACATGTTCGCCAAGATCGCGACCGGTTCCAAGGTCTCCGAGGCCGACATCAAGTCGGCGCTGCAGACCGCCCAGGACCAGGTGTCCCAGGCCGCCGGTTGATCCAACCCGGAGGCCCGGGTCGCGTCCGCCGGACGCGCCCGGGCCTCCGCCCCTGACGTTCCAGGGCCGACCACCCGTCGGCCGTGAGGCGCACGCCCCAGGGCCGACCACCCGTCGGCCGTGAGGCGCACGCCCCACGCACCCCGCGCCTCCCGGCCGCTGCCACGGCCCGCGCGGACCGCACCTGCACGCCCCTCCTGCCGAAAGGCCCCACCAGATGTCCACGACGGTCCTGCCCGACTCGGAGCGCATCGACCTGACGCACACGAAGGGCCCGACGATGTCGGGCCGTCCGCCAGGTCGCAAGCGCAAGACCCACTGGCTGCCCTACGCGCTCGTCGCGCCGGCCATCCTGTTCGAGCTGCTCATCCACATCGTCCCGATGCTCACCGGCATCTGGATCTCGTTCATCCAGCTCACCAAGTACTTCATCGCGAACTGGGGTGCCGCGCCCTTCGCCGGGTTCCGGAACTACCAGGTCGTCGTCGACTTCGACCAGGCGATCGGCCGCGGGGTCCTCAACTCGTTCCTCATCACGTGCGCCTTCACGGTCCTCGTGGTCGGGCTCTCCTGGACCTTCGGCATGGCCGCAGCCGTCGCGCTGCAGAAGCCGTTCGCCGGACGCGGGCTCTTCCGCACCCTGTTCCTCGTGCCCTACGCGCTGCCGATGTACGCCGGCGTCATCACCTGGAAGTTCATGTTCCAGCGTGACTCGGGGGCCCTGAACCACCTGCTCGTCGACCAACTCGGGCTGTTCGGCGGGGACGCTCCGTTCTGGCTCATCGGCAACAACGCCTTCGTCGCCGTCGTCGTCGTGGCGATCTGGAAGACCTGGCCGTTCGCGTTCCTGATGCTCATGGCCGGTCTGCAGTCCGTCCCGAACGACGTGTACGAGGCCGCCTCGGTCGACGGCGCCAAGCCGTTCCGCCAGTGGCGCTCGATCACGCTGCCGATGGTCCGCCCGGTCAACGTGACGCTCGTGCTCGTGATGTTCCTGTGGACGTTCAACGACTTCAACACGCCGTTCGTGCTGTTCGGCTCAACCGCCCAGCCGCCTGCCGCGGACCTGCTGAGCTTCCACATCTACAACGCGTCGTTCATCACCTGGAACTTCGGTTCCGGTGCCGCGATGAGCGTCCTGCTCCTGCTCTTCCTGCTCGTCGTCACCGGCATCTACCTCGCCGTGACCAACCGGAGGTCCGTCCGTGCGTGAGACAACTGGCGCCAAGTCCTTCAAGATCATCACCCTGGTCGTCCTGACGCTGTTCACGGTCGTGCCGCTCTACGTGATGATCACCACGGCCATCAAGCCCCTCGGCGACGTGCAGGACAACTTCACGTGGATCCCGTCGAGGATCACCTTCCAGCCGTTCATCGACATGTGGTCGACGGTGCCGCTCGGCCGGTACTTCATCAACTCGCTCGTCGTCTGCACGGTGGCGACGGTGTTCTCGCTGATCATCGCGACGTTCGCCGCCTACGGTGTCTCGCGCTGGAACTTCAAGGGCAAGAGCACCTTCACCACCGCGGTGCTCTCCACGCAGATGTTCCCCGGCGTGCTGTTCCTGCTGCCGCTGTTCCTGATCTTCACGAACCTCGGCAACACCCTGGGCATCCAGCTCGTCGGATCGTGGCTCGGCCTGATCATCACCTACCTGACGTTCACGCTGCCGTTCTCGATCTGGATGCTGGCCGGGTACTTCGAGACCATCCCGCGCGAGCTCGACGAGGCCGCGATGGTCGACGGTTCGGGTCCGATGGGTGCCCTGTTCCGGGTCATCCTGCCGTCGGCCCGCCCGGGTCTGGTGGCGGTCGGGATCTACTCGTTCATGACGGCCTGGGGTGAGGTCCTCTTCGCCTCGGTCATGACGAACGGCCTCGGTTCGACCCTGGCGGTCGGTCTGCAGCAGTACTCGACGCAGACGAACGTGTACTGGAACCAGGTCATGGCGGCGTCGCTCGTCGTGTCGATCCCGGTCGTGGCCGCGTTCCTCGTGGTCCAGCGCCAGTTCGTCGCCGGCCTGACCGCGGGTGCCGTGAAGTAGGAGGTCGCCCTTCCGCACGGCCCCCTTCCGCAAGACACCGGTGTTCGCGCTCGACGCCCCCGCATGACGTGGTGCGCAGCGTGAACACCGGTGTCTTGCCGTTCCCCACCCGACGACCCGACGACCGACAGGATGGAAGCATGAGCGACGAGACCCGAGGGCGGCAGCTGCTGCCCGGACAGACCAGCCGTGTGCACGTGTACGACGTCGAGTCCCGCACCTCGCGGCTCGTGTTCGAGTCGGCCACGGTGCTCGTGGAGGCGCCGAACGTGCTGGACGCCGAGACCCTGGTGCTCAACGGCGACGGCGACCTGTGGCTGCTGCGGCTGCCGTCGGCCGACAGCGGCACCGTCCTCGACGAGACCGCGCTCGTGCCGGTGCCGATGGACGGCGTCGACGAGATCAACAACGACCACGTGCTCGACCCGTCCAGCAGCTCCGTCGTGGTGAGCGCCCGTGACGGCGAGCTCTACCGCGTCCCGCTGCCCGAGGGCGGCGTCGCGACCCGGATCACCGACGTCGCGTCCGTCCTGCCCACCAAGCGGAAGTTCTACCTGCACGGCATCGCCCCCGACGGCAGCGCCCTCGCCGCGATCGTGGGGGAGCTGTCCGAGGACGGCGTCTGGACGACCGACGTCGCGATGGTCGACCCGGAGACCGGCGAGCCGACGTTCGTCACGCGGGACGAGCACCCCGACGACGGCTGCACCATCAGTCCGGCCGGCGGGATCCTGCTCTGGAACACGGAGCGGTTCACCCCCGGCACCGCGCAGCTGGCCGTGCGCTGGCCCGGGCACGACGGCCCGGTCCGCCTGACGAACGACGACCGGGTGAACTGGTTCCCGCACCTGTCGCCGGACGGCGCACACCTGCTCTACCTGTCGTACGAACCCGGCGTGCAGGGCCACCCGGCCGACCACCGCGTCGAGCTCCGGCTGCTGCCGGGTTCGCTCGTCCGCGGCGCACGGATCGCGGTCCAGCCCGAGACCCTGGTGGCACTCGACGGCGGGCAGGGGACGGTCAACGTGCCGCCGTGGGCCTCCGACTCGTCGTGGTTCGCGTACTGCGACTACCCGGTGGCCCGGTAGCGGCCGGCGCCAGCGCCGGGGCCTGCGCCGGGGCCTGCGGCGTCCTCACGCGCTGAGCGACAGTCCACGCGCCGCCGGACGCGTGGACTGTCGCTGAGCGCGAAACGCGGGAGGACGCCCCGCCCGCCGCCCGCCTCAGCTAGACCTCGCGGACCTGCCCCTGCTTGATGTGCAGGCGCCGCTCGGCCCGCTTCGCGACCCACGAGTCGTGCGTGACGATGACGACGGTCAGCCCGCGCTCCCGCCACTGCTTCTCGATGAGCGCCATGATCTCGTCCCGGGTCGACTCGTCGAGGGCACCCGTCGGCTCGTCGGCGAGCAGCACGCTCGGGTTCTTCACCAGCGCCCGGGCGATCGCCACGCGCTGCTGCTGTCCGCCGGACAGCTCGGCCGGCAGGTGCTCCATCCGCTCGCCCAGTCCGACCTCGCGGAGGGCAGCGACCGCACGCTCGCGGACCTCACTCCGGGGCCGGTTCGCGAGCGACCCCGCGAACGCCGTCTCGACGTTCTCGAGAGCGGTCAGCGTCGGGATCAGGTTGAAGCTCTGGAACACGAAGCCGATCTCGGTCGCCCGCAGGTCGGTCAGCGCGCCGTCGCCGAGCTTCGCCACGTCGCGGTCGCCACCGAGGTGGATCGAGCCGGCACTCGGCCGGTCGAGTGCTCCGAGCATCTGCAGCAGCGTCGACTTCCCACCGCCGGTCGGCCCCTGGACGGCCACGAGTTGCCCCTGCGGGATCGTCAGGTGGACGTTCGTCAGGGCGGTGACGGTCCGGTTCTTCTGCTCGTAGGTCTTGCTGACGTTCGTCAGCCGGTACATCGGACTGGAGGCGCGGCTCGCCTCCGCCTCGCCGGTCGCGGTGTCGGTGCTGGTCACGGTTGCTCCTGTCGTCGGTTCGGTCGTGTCGGTGCGGCCGGGCATCAGGCGACGCTCCGGAGCGCCTCGGCCGGACGGAGCCGGCTCGCGCGCCAGCCGCCGAGCGCGCCGGCGATGAGGCCGCCGAGGATCGCCAGGCCGATGGCCAGCAGGATGATCTCGACGGTCACCGGGGCGTGCAGGACCACGTCGGTCGTCGACGCGGTGCTCGCGCCACCGCCGAAGCCTCCGGCCGGTGCGCCGCCCGTCGTGCCGCTGCCCGCGGCCGCGGTCGCTGCGCCTCCGGGCATGCCGCCACCGCCACCGGCGCCCCCGCCGGTCGTGCTCGAGGCGCTCGCCGAGATCGTCGGACTGATGACGTTCACGACGAGGATGCCGATCAGGCCGGCCGCGGCGCCGAGCACGCCGCCGATCAGGCCCTGCACCAGGGACTCACCGGCCACCTGTCGGGTGATGCGGCCGTTCGACCAGCCGATCGCCTTGAGGGTCCCGAACTCGCGGGTGCGGCGGGTCACGCCGGAGATCGTGAAGAGGATCGCGATGAGGAACGCCGCGGCGAGCACGACGATCGACAGCCACTTGCCGAGGTTCGAGACCAGGCTCGACGCGGTGCTGAGCGACCCGGACACGCTCGAGGCCAGGTCGGCCTCGGTGGAGACGGTGGCGCTCGTCAGCTTCGCCTGCAGTGCGGACTTGATCGTGCTGACGTCGGAGGAGGACTCCGCGGAGACGTAGATCGACGTGACCTTGCCATCGAGGTCGGCCAGCGCCTGCGCGGTGTCGAGCGGGATGTAGGTGTTCGAGCCCGTGGTCGAGGCCGAGCCGGTGGAGCTGACGATGCCGATGACGGTGAAGTCGGTGCCGCCGATGTCGACGGTGTCGCCGACCGCCTCGGACTCGCTCTTCGCGTACGACGCATCGAGCACGACGACGTCCTTGCCCGCGTCCTTCGCGGCGAAGGTGCGCCCCTTCGTGAGTTCGGTGCTCGTGAGCGGACCGACCGCCGCGCCGGACACCGGGATGCCGGTCACCGTGAACGAGTCGACGCTGAACGACCCACCGCCGAACCCGCCGCCACCGCCGGTGTCCCCGCTCGGCGGGCCCTGCTGGGTCGTGCTGTCGCCGCTGGAGTCGCTGCTGCTGTCCGTGCTGCTGTCGTCGGTCGACTGCTGCTGGACCTGGCCGGAGAACGTGCTGTTCTCGAGGGTCAGCACACCCGTCGCGGCCTTGACGCCGTCGGTGCTCGTGATCGTGGACACGTTCGCGGCGTCCAGGGTGCTCGTGCCGCGCGCGACCGCGAGCCGCGACTGCGACAGGTCGGTCGAACCGCTGTCGTCGTCGCTGTCGCCCTGGCTGCCGAAGTCGAAGCTCGGACGCCCGCCGTTCGTCGACGCCGTCGCGGTCTTGGTGACGGTGATGTCGGTGCCGACGCCGTAGACGGACTGCAGGACGCTCGACTGCGCTGCCTGCACGCCACCCGAGATCGACGACACGATCACCACGAGGGCGATGGCCAGGGCCATCCCGATCGCGATGATGGCCGTCTGCTTCTTGCGGTTCGTGAGTTCGCGCCTGAGGTAGGTCAGGAACATGGTTCTCCTCGGTGGTGGCCGGCTGGGGTCACCGGCCGCGCAGAGCACGCGGCGGGGCCGACGGAGGAGAACCTAGGCACGCTGTCGATGACCGACCCATCGCTCACCTATGAAGCGACCAAGGCCGCATCAGCCGACGTCGCCGTACCGCTGGCGTAGGTGCTCCGCGTACCCGCCGGGGGTCCGGCCGGCGAAACGCCCGCTCGTCACCACCGGCAGGTCGACGGTGGCGTCCACCCGGAGGCCCAGCGCCCGCGCCCGGGCCACCAGCCGTGCGTCCTCGTGCTCGGGTACGGGGTCGAACCCGCCGAGGCTGACGTACGCCGCGGCGAGCACGCCGAGGTTCGCGCCGTGCACGTGGCCGAGGGCAGCACCGGGCGGGTGCGCCTGCGTCCACCGGTCGAGCACCGCGGGCGCCAGGTCGTCCGGGTCGGGGACGACGGCGCCGACGAGCACCTGCGCACCGGACGCCAAGGCGTCGGACTGCTGGACGAGCCACCGTTCGTGCACCCGGGAATCGGCGTCGGTGTGGGCGAGCCACCGGGCCGCCGGGTCGCCGTCGTGCGTCCGGAGCGCGTGCGTCGCCCCGATGGTCCGTGCCCGACCGACCCCGACACGGTCCGTGGTCAGGACGTCGACCGGGTACCGCTCGACCACCGAAGCGGTGCCGTCCGTGCAGCCGTCGAGCACCACCGTGACGGCGGCGTCGACTCCGGGTCGCTCCGCGGCGAGCCGGTCGACGGCCACCAGGAGCGCGTCGAGGCACGCGGCGATCCGGTCCGCCTCGTCGTGCGCGGGGACGACGACGTCGACGCGTGCACGCGGTTCCGGTCGGGTCACCGGATGATCCCCTCGGCCCGGGCCACCGAGGTGACCGCCGGGCCGGGCAGGACGCTCAGGACGAAGTCCTCCTCCACGTGTCGGAGCAGGGCGGGACGCGGCCACCGTTCGGTCAGCCGCGCGTCCACCGCGTCACCGCTCGACACGGCCTCGTCGTCGGGGTGCCGCCAGTGGCAGGCCACGAGCACGCCGTCGTCGTCGAGCGATCCGAGCACACGGTCGATCGTCGCGTCGAGGTCGGCGGGCGACAGGTAGTACCCGACCTCGGACATCACCACCAGGTCCCAGCGCCCGTCCGGCCACTCCGACGGCAGGGCCGCCTGCACGAACCGCGCGGCCGGGGCGCGGCGGGCGGCACGCTCCAGCGGCGCCGCCGAGATGTCGGTGCCGAGCACGTCGTCCGCGCGTTCGGCGAGGGCGGCGGTCAGGACGCCGGTCGCACAGCCGAGCTCGAGCGCCGACCGGTAGCGCGGGCGGGGGAGCGCCGCCAGCGTCACGGCCCGCTTGCGCTGCTCGTACCAGGACCCGTCGAAGTCCCACCCCTCGGGCTTCCGGTCGTAGTGGGCGTCGAACGACTCGCGAGACCGCGACGGGGCCGGACCCGGCGCGAAGAACCACTCCGTCGTCCGGAGGTGGTGGGCGGCGTGCCGGTCGTCGACGATCGCCTCGTCTCCCGGCGCGGGCGAGAGGGGCCGGGTCTGCGACGGGTAGGCGACGAGGGCGGCACGCTTCCGGGCGACGAGGTCGTCGGGCAGCGACAGTGCCCGAACGTCGTCCCACGGGGCGACCGAGTGGTCCGGGTCGTCCCAGTGCCAGGCCCAGATCGGGTACGCGAGCAGGTCGACGTCGGGGGCGCTCGCCGCGGCGGCCTCGGCGACCTCGCCGGCGATGCGGTGGTCGCGGTGCCCGTCCCCTCGCCACGGCGCGACGAGCAGCACGGGGCGGGCGGCGCCTGCGAGCACGGTGTCGAGGGCGTCGACGACACGGTCTCGGTGTTCGCGGGTCGCGCCGTCCGGGATCCCCACCGAGGCCGACGTCACGTCGGGGCGCAGGGCGCTCAGGGCCGCCACGAACTCGTCGTCACGGGCGGCGGCGAGTGCTTCCGGGGTCGTCGTGGGGGAGTCCGGGTGGGAGCGCTCGCCGCGGGTGAGGAGCAGTACGTGCACGGGGACGCCGGCCTCTGCAGCGGCCGCGATCAGCCCACCGGCGCCGAGTGTCTCGTCGTCGGGGTGGGGTGCGACGACCACCACCGATCCGGTACCGGCGAGGTCGATCGCCGGTGCGTCCAGGCCGTCGAGGAACCCCGTCCACGCCGCCGGGTCGGTGCCCGGCTCGCGGTGGTCGAAGCTCACCACGCCACGCCGCCGCGCTCGAGCACCATCCGGCCGATGCGGGCGAGGTCGCGGGCGCCGTGGTCCTGCAGGACGTAGAGCTCGAGGTCGGCGACCCGCGCGGCGACGGCGGGGTCGGCGGTCAGCGGAGCCGGGCCGATCGTGGCGACCACCCGCTCGCGCACGGCGTCGACCGAACGGCGCACCCGCGACCGGACGGTCTGGGCGAGCAGCCGCCAGTCGGTGTCGTCGGAACCCGGGTCGGACCCGTCGATCCGGGCGGCGGCGTCGGCGAGGGCGTCCTCGGCGTCGGCGAGGTCGGCCACGGTGGCTCCGAGGGCGGCCTGCAGCAGCTCGGACTCCGGGTGCGCCGACGCGGTGTCACGCAGCACCCGGGCGAGCCCGACCGCACCGCCCCACCAGCAGGCCGCGACGCCGATGCCACCCCAGGCGAAGCCCGGACGGCGCAGGTACCAACCGGGAGTGCCGACGGGTCGTGCCAGGACGCCGTCGAAGTCGACCGGTCCGCTCGGCACGTCCGGCATGCCGCGTGCGACCCAGGCGTCGTCGTGCACGGTGACCCCGGGCTGTCGCAGGTCCACGGCGACGAGGACCCGCTCGTCGCCCAGGTGTGCGGTGACCAGGGCGTGCGAGAGCGTCGAGGCGAGCGAGCACCACGGCTTCGTGCCGTGCAGCAGGACCGTGCCGTCGTGCTGCGGCGCTGCGTCGAGCCGGAGGCCCGGCCCCTCGGCGGCGAAGACGCCCCAGGTCGAGCCGTCCGGGGCGTCGACCCCGGCCTGTGCCAGGATCCCGAGCGCGTCCAGGTGCGGTTCGACGGTGCGGGCGGTGGCGACGTCCGCCGCGGCGACCGCGGCGAGCGTGCCGAAGAACCCGCCGGCCGCACCGGCGGACAGGGGTGGGGTGGTGACGGCGACCGCCCGCGCGACCGCGAGGCGCTCCGTCGGTGACGAGCCGGGCCTCCCGGTCGTCCGTTCGATCCGCTCGGTGTCCAGGTGCCGGGCCGACGGGGGCCAGGCTGCAGATCGCAACATGCTCCCAACGTACGGAGCGGTAGATGGGGACGTGTCCTCGATCCACAGAACGCACTGGGCCGTGCCACAGACGACTCATAGGAACTTCTCGATACTCGAAGACGTGACCATCTCCCAGCCCGCAGCAGCCCCGCGCCTCACGCGTGCCGACGGAACCCCGTTGCGCATCCTGGTCGTCGACGACGAAGCCAGCCTCACCGACCTGTTGTCCATGGCGCTCCGCTACGAGGGCTGGGACGTCAAGAGCGCGAACGGCGGGCAGGACGCCCTGACGACCGCGCGGGAGTTCAAGCCCGACGCGATGGTGCTCGACGTGATGATGCCGGACCTCGACGGCCTGCAGGTGCTCAGCCGGCTGCGGCAGAACAACGACGACACCCCGGTGCTGTTCCTCACCGCGAAGGACTCCGTCGAGGACCGCGTGACCGGGCTCACCGCTGGCGGCGACGACTACGTCACCAAGCCGTTCTCCCTCGAGGAGGTCGTGGCGCGCCTGCGCGGGCTCATCCGCCGCTCGCAGATCTCGATCTCCGAGGCCGGCGACTCCCGCATCGTCGTCGGCGACCTGGTGCTCGACGAGGAGTCGTACGAGGTCTCCCGCGCCGGCCGGCCGATCGAACTGACCGCCACCGAGTTCGAGCTGCTCCGGTTCCTGATGCGCAACCCCCGTCGGGTGCTCTCGAAGGCGCAGATCCTGGACCGCGTGTGGTCCTACGACTTCGGTGGCAAGTCGTCGGTCGTCGAGATCTACATCTCCTACCTGCGCAAGAAGATCGACGCCGGTGAGACCCCGATGATCCACACGGTGCGCGGCGTCGGGTACGTCATCAAGCCGACCTCGTGACCCTGCGGCGTCGGCTCGTCCTGAGCATCGTCGCCCTCGTCGTCGCCGTCAGCGCGGTGATCGGGGCGGCCAGCATCATCGCGCTCGCCTCGATCCAGACCAGCGCGATCGACAAGCAGATCACCGGCGCCACCCACCGGGCGCAGCGGTACCTGCAGCAGAACCAGTCGGGGCAGCCGAGCATCGACCTGTCCCGACCGTCCGGCCAGGCCGCCGGTACCCTGACCGCGTACTTCGTCGACGGGCAGGTCGTCATCGCGAACGTGCTCGACGACTACGGCCGCCCGAGCGGGGTCCCGCAGACGAGCGCCGAGGCACTGGGGTCCGTCCGGGTGGACGCCGACCCGGAGACGATCGACCTCGGGTCGGACGTCGGGCGGTACCGCCTCGCCGCCGTCAACGTCGGCCCGGCCGTCCTGGTCGTGGGGCTCCCGATGGCCCCCGTCTACGACAGCGTCTGGAAGCTCTTCGGGGTCGTCCTCTCCGTCGTGGCGACCGCACTGGTCGCCGGTTCGGTCGTCGCCGCGTTCGTGGTCCGGCAGTCGCTCCGACCGCTCGAGCGCGTCGCGGAGACCGCGTCCACCGTCGCCCGCATGCCGCTCGACCGCAGCGACGCCCTCGACGGCGTCCGCGTGCCCGACACCGACCCCCGGACCGAGGTCGGCCGGGTCGGCAGCGCGTTCAACCGCATGCTGGGGCACATCGGCAGTGCGATGCAGGCGCGGGAACGCTCGGAGCAGAAGGTGCGGCAGTTCGTCGCCGACGCCTCGCACGAGCTCCGGACCCCGCTCGCCTCGGTGCGCGGGTACGCCGAGCTCACCCGGCGCATGGGCGGCGACCTGCCGAAGGACGTGGTCTACGCGATGAGCCGCATCGAGTCCGAGTCCATCCGGATGACCTCGATGGTGGAGGACCTGCTGCTCCTGGCCCGGCTCGACGAAGGCCGCGAGATCCAGTTCGCCGAGGTCGACCTGACCGGGCTGGTGCTCGACGCCGTGAACGACGCACACGCCGCCTCACCGGAACACCCCATCGAGGTCGACGTCCCGCCGGAGCCGGTGACCATCACGGGCGACGCCGCACGCCTGCACCAGGTCATCGTGAACCTCGTCACCAACGCCCGGACCCACACGCCCGAGGGCACCCGCATCACGGTGGGCCTCGCCCCGGTCGACGGCGGCGTGGACCTCACCGTGCGCGACACCGGCCAGGGGATCGACCCGGAGTTCCTGCCGAAGCTGTTCGAGCGCTTCGCCCGGGCAGACAGCTCGCGGTCCCGCACGGTCGGGTCAACCGGCCTGGGGCTCGCCATCGTGGACGCGGTCGTGCAGGCGCACGGCGGCCGGGTCGAGGTCACGAGCGAGCCGGGGGACACCGTGTTCACGGTGCACCTGCCCCGCGACCCGGCTGCGGCTGCCGCCGCGGCAGGGGCTGTCGCGTCGTCGTCGGCTGACCCGGCCGGGTCCGCGGACTGGTCGGCGACACCCGCTGCGGTGGACGGCACCCACTGACGGTCTGGAGGCGCGGGGCGGGGCCGCCCCGCGCCTCCAGTGGGGGTGTTTGGTGACGCCCACGGCGTCTGGTACAGTTCTCGAAGCCAAAGACCGCCGGATGTCGTGCTGCTCGCAACGTGTTTGTGAACATCGTGACCGAAGGTCCTCACTCGTGAGGCATCCCGCGCAGGTGTTCCGAACCACTCCTCCCGTTCTCGGGGGAGCAGCTCCGAGCCTCTGCGCCGGAGCTTTTTTCGTTCGTGGACCTGGGGCTGCCGGCAAGACCCCCAAGGAGAACCATGGCGAACAAGGAAGCTGCGGTCGCCGAGCTCACGGAGTCCTTCCGTAGCTCGAACGCCGTTCTGCTCACCGAGTACCGCGGTCTCACGGTCGCGCAGCTCAAGGAGCTCCGCAACTCGATCCGTGAGCACGCCACGTACGCCGTGGTGAAGAACACGCTGACCAAGATCGCGGCGAACAACGCCGGCATCTCGTCGTTCGACGACGAGCTCGCCGGTCCGTCCGCTCTCGCCTTCGTCCACGGTGACACCGTCGCCGTCGCGAAGTCGCTGCGTGCATTCGCCAAGGCGAACCCCGAGCTCGTGGTGAAGGGCGGTTACTTCGACGGTAACCCGCTCACCGCGACCGAGGTGGACAAGCTCGCCGACCTCGAGTCCCGTGAAGTGCTGCTCGGCAAGCTCGCCGGCGCACTCAAGGCCTCGCTGTTCGGTGCTGCGTACCTGTTCCAGGCACCCCTCTCGCAGGCCGTCCGCACCGTGGACGCCCTTCGCGAGAAGCAGGAGTCCGCGGCCTGATCAGGCTCGCGTTCATCAACCACACGTACTAGCTAGTAGTAGGAGAAAATCATGGCGAAGCTTTCGCAGGACGAGCTCATCGAGGCCTTCAAGGAGCTCACGCTCATCGAGCTCTCGGACTTCGTGAAGAAGTTCGAAGAGGTCTTCGAGGTCACCGCGGCCGCCCCGGTCGCCGCTGCCGCCCCCGCCGGCGCAGCTGCTCCGGCCGAGGCCGCTGAGGAGAAGACCGAGTTCGACGTCATCCTCAAGTCCGCTGGTGACAAGAAGATCCAGGTCATCAAGGAGGTCCGTGGCCTGACGTCGCTCGGCCTCGGTGAGGCCAAGGCGCTCGTCGAGACCGCCGACGCCAAGATCCTCGAGGGTGCGAACAAGGAGACCGCCGACAAGGCGAAGGCGACCCTCGAGGCCGCTGGCGCCACGATCGAGCTCGCGTAGTCTCGACCGTTCCGGTCACGAAGGCCGCTGCCCCTCGGGGCGGCGGCCTTCGTCGTGTGCGGGGCGCTTTGCCTTTCGCCGAGACTCGGCTGAGCGGGCATCTTGCCGGCCTCTGAAGCGGGAAGTTGTCCGTTGGGCCGAGACTCGACCCGGCGCAGGAGCCGCTCACGGAGTGATCAACACCGCGTGCGATCGAAGCAGCGCACGAAGCCGGTCGAGGCTCTCGAGGTGCCACCAGGTCACTCGGATGACGGACCGAACTTCTCGGCGGGTACGGATGCGGTCCTCGCGGCGCTTCTCCTGCCATAGGACGTCGCCGGGATCCCGACCTGCGAGCATCTCGCGGTCGACGTACTTCTGCTTGCCATCGAACTCGACGACGACTCCGGCGTCGGGCAACCAGAAGTCGACGCGGTCGCGGAACCCGTTCGTGACGAACTCATGCTGCGGGTGGATGTTCGTCACTCCCAGTTGCACGAGTCGGATCGAAGAGTAGGACTCACCGGGTGACTCGTGTGCCGGATCGAGCGCAGCGGCGACGAGCCGAGCCCTCCGGCCACCACGCGATGCGGGCGGAGGCAGGTGCTCCTCGAACACCTTCCTGTCGATCGCCTTCATGCGTACCGCGTGGTCGATGGCCACGGAGGCTACCGCCGGGTCGCACGTTCGCGCGACGGCCATCGCCGTTCCGAGCGCATCGACCACGGGGACGCCGTCGAATCGGCTGGGGCCGAGGCGCAGGCCAGCGGGGTCGATGCCGTGTCGAATGAGCCCGACCCGGTGTTCGACACCGACCAGCTCCCAGTCGACGACGTGAATCCGCTCGGGAGCCGGCCCGATCAACGGCCAGCCATGGATGAGTGCAGCCGTGACGTGGGAGAACGCGCTGGTCGGACTCAGGTCGGGAGCGACAGCCCAAGCCATGGCGAGGTGCTTGTCCGACGTGTCGAGTGAATCCCACACCCGCTTGTCCAGGTAGACACCCGCACGGAGCCGGACGACGCGCCCAGCGGCATGGAGCCGTCGGAGTTGTCGTGCTCGCGATGGATCCGACGGCTCGGCGCGGAGGAGATCGGGCCGTGTCCGGTGCAGTTGCATGATGCGAGTGTGCAGACTCGGATCTGTGCCGTGTGCCCTCCGGTGGGATCTGTGGAGAGCGGGAGTGCACGACTGTCTCGAAAAAGGTGCCGAGTCTCGCCTGGGCAGACACTTTCGCGCCTTCGTGTGCAGTGAAGAGTCCGCCTGGCCGAGACTCGGCGCGGCGCGGCGCGGCGCGGCGCGGCGCGGGTGGGCGCGGCGCGGCGGGCGCGTCAGCGCAGCGTGCTGTGGCGGCGGCCGTAGGCCAGGTAGAGCAGGGCGCCGGCGGCCATCCAGATGCCGAAGGCGATCCAGGTGGTGGCGCCGAGGAACACCGCGAGCAGCACGCAGCTCAGGGTGCCGAGGATCGGCACGACGGGGAACAGCGGCACCCGGTACGAGCGCTCCAGGTCGGGCTGCGAGCGGCGGAGCACGATGACGGACACGTTCACCAGGGCGAAGGCGACGAGGGTGCCGATGCTCGTCGCGTCGGCGAGCTCACCGAGGGGCACGAGTGCGGCGACGATCGTCACGGCGATCCCGGTGATGAGCGTGTTCGCGATCGGGGTGCCGGTGCGACGGGAGACCCGCCCGAAGACCTTCGGTACCAGGCCGTCGCGGGACATCGTGAGCAGGATGCGGGTCTGGCCGTACAGGACGGTGAGGACGACGCTCGCGATCGCGACGACGGCGCCGATCGAGAACACCAGGGCGACGAGCGGCTGCCCCGTGACGTCGACGACGATGCGGACGAGTGACGCTTCGGACGACGAGAACGCCGTCCACGAGCGGGCCCCGACGGCGGCGATCGCGACGAGGATGTACAGCGCCGTGATGAGCGCGATCGAGCCGATGATCGCCCGGGGCAGGTCACGGCGGGGGTTCTTGGCTTCTTCACCGGCGGTCGAGGCGGCGTCGAAGCCGATGTACGAGAAGAACAGCCGTGACGCGGCGGCGGTGACCCCGGCGGCGCCCATCGGGGCCAGCGGCTCGAAGTTCTGCGCCCGGAACGCCGTGAACGCCACGACGACGAAGAAGACCAGCAGGGCGATCTTGACGATGACCATGACCGTGTTCACCCAGGCGCTCTCGCGGGCACCGGGCAGCAGCACGACGGTGGCGAGCAGGACCAGGACCGCCGCGGGCAGGTTGACCACGCCGCCGTCGACCGGGGGAGCGGAGAGTGCGGTGGGCAGGTGCAGGCCGAACACGCGGAGGGTCTCGTCGACGTACTCGCTCGCACCCACCGCGACCGCGGCCACCGAGACGGCGTACTCGAGCACGAGGCACCAGCCGCAGATCCAGGCGATGCCCTCGCCCATCGTGGCGTACGTGTACGAGTAGCTGGACCCCGACGTCGGGACGGCGCCCGCCATCTCGGCGTAGGACAGCGCGGACAGCAGCGCGGCGATCCCCGCGACGACGAACGAGATCCAGACGGCGGGACCGGCGAGCGGGACCGCGGTGCCGAGGACGACCAGGATGCCGGTTCCGAGCGTGGCCCCGACGCTGATCATCGTCAGCTGCCAGACGCCGAGCGACCGACGGAGCGGTTCACCGTTCACACCACGGGAGGCTTCGGCCTGCAGCTGCTCGATCGGCTTGCGGCGGGCGAGCTGCGCCCCCAGGGACGTGGGACGTGACGGCGCGGACGACATGGGACCTCGGTGGTGCGGGGACGGGGACGGCACATGCTCGCACGCCCCCTGAACGGGGTCAAATACTGCGGTGCTGTGGAGTGGCGGTCGATGTCCGAGCGCGGGGCTACGGTGGCTCCATGAGCATGGGACACGGCGGGCGAGGCGGCGGTCCGCGCGGGGGTGGGCGCATCTCGAGCGGCGACTTCCGCGCGCAGAAGGCCGCCAACGCCGAGGCGCCGAAGATCCCGCACCTGGTCCGGCGCATCGCCGCGCTGTTCGAGCCGCACCGCCGGGCGATCATGCTCACGGTCGTCCTCGTGCTGGTCGGTGCGGCCATCTCGGTCGTGCCGCCACTGCTCACCCAGCAGGCGTTCGACCGGGGGCTGTTCCCGCCGTCGGGTCGCCCCGACGTCCCGGTGCTGGTCGAGCTCGTGTCCGCGATGGTCCTGCTCTGGATCGCGAGCGCCGGGGTCGGCGTCTGGCAGACGTACCTGACCGCGACGGTCGGCAACAAGGTCATGGGGGCGATGCGGATGCGCCTGTTCGCGCACCTGCAGCGGATGGAGCTCGCGTTCTTCACCCGCACCAAGACCGGCGTCATCCAGTCACGCCTGCAGAACGACGTCGGCGGCGTGGCGAGCGTGCTGAACAACACGATCTCGTCGGTGCTCGGCAACACCGTGACCGTGATCGCCGCCGTGGTCGCGATGCTCCTGCTGAGCTGGCAGATGACGCTGGTCGCCGTGGTCCTGCTGCCGCTGCTCGTGATCGCGCAGCGCCGCGTCGGCCAGGTCCGGGCCCGCATCGCCGCGCAGACGCAGGAGTCGCTGTCCGACATGACGGCCATCACGCAGGAGGCGCTGAGCGTCTCGGGCATCCTGCTCGCGAAGAGCTTCAACCAGCAGGCCAGCGAGACCCGCCGCTACGGGGACGAGAACCGCAACCAGATCACCCTGCAGGTGCGCCAGCAGATGTCCGGGCAGTGGTTCTTCGCGATCGTGCAGATCTTCCTGTCGATCATCCCGGCGATCATCTACGTCGTCGCCGCGTACCTGATCATCGGTGACGTCCCGATCACGGCCGGAACGATCGTCGCGTTCACGACGGTGCAGTCCCGGCTGCTGTTCCCGACGGTCGGGCTGCTGCGCGTGGTCCTCGACCTGCAGACCTCCGGTGCGCTCTTCGCCCGCATCTTCGAGTACTTCGACCTCGAGCCGGCCATCACGGACTCGCCGACCGCCCGGCCCGTGGACGAGTCGAAGGTCGGCCACGTCGCCTTCGACAACGTCGTCTTCACCTACCCCGACGGCGAAGCCGACAAGCCGACCCTGCGCGGGGTGTCGTTCGAGCTCCGCCCCGGGCAGTTCGCGGCCTTCGTCGGTCCCTCCGGCGCGGGCAAGACGACGGTGTCCTACCTGGTGCCCCGGCTGTACGAGGCGACCGAGGGATCGGTGCGGTTCGCCGGGCAGGACGTCCGCGACCTGGTGCACGAGGACCTGATGCGGCACGTCGGCATCGTCAGCCAGGAGACGTACCTGTTCCACGCCACGATCGGCGAGAACCTGCGGTACGCCAAGCCCGACGCCACCGACGACGAGCTCGAGCGTGCGGCCCGTGCGGCGAACATCCACGACACGATCGCGTCGTTCCCGGACGGCTACGACACCGTCGTGGGGGAGCGCGGCTACCGCTTGTCCGGTGGTGAGAAGCAGCGCATCGCCATCGCCCGGGTCATGCTGAAGGACCCGCCGGTGCTCGTCCTCGACGAGGCGACCAGCGCGCTCGACTCCATCTCGGAGCACGTCGTGCAGACGGCGCTCGACACGGCGGCGGCCGGCCGGACCACCATCTCGATCGCGCACCGGCTCTCGACGATCCGCGACGCCGACGTCATCTTCGTCCTCGACCACGGCCAGATCGTCGAGCAGGGCACGCACGACGAACTCCTCGCCCTCGACGGCACGTACGCGCAGCTGCACCGGCAGCAGAACACGTCGGCGGACGTCGTCCGCCCCTGACGGTCGTGGTCGCGACCGGGCGCCGGACAGGAGGCCCGTGGCGGCGCCCGCACGGGCCTCCCGTCCGGCGCGCAGCGCGACCAGGGCACGTCGCCCGCCGCGGGATCCCGGTGCGTTGTCCGCACACGACACATCCCAGCGGGACGCGGTGACCGCGTCCTAGACTCGACGGCGTGCGTTACGCGAACTCCGTCGTCGACCTCGTCGGCGACACCCCGCTCGTCAAGCTCAACCGGGTGACCGAGGGGGTGCGGGCGACCATCCTGGTGAAGGTCGAGTACCTGAACCCCGGTGGGTCGTCCAAGGACCGCATCGCCACCCGGATCATCGACGCGGCCGAGGCCTCCGGCGACCTGCGCCCCGGCGGCACCATCGTCGAGCCGACCTCCGGCAACACCGGCGTCGGTCTGGCCCTGGTCGCACAGCAGCGCGGCTACCGGTGCGTCTTCGTGCTGCCCGACAAGGTCGGCGAGGACAAGCGCAACGTGCTCACGGCGTACGGCGCCGAGATCGTCGTGACCCCGACCGCGGTCGCGCCGGAGCACCCCGAGTCCTACTACTCGGTGTCGGACCGGCTCGTGCAGGAGATCCCCGGCGCCTACAAGCCGAACCAGTACGCGAACCCGAACGGTCCCCGCAGCCACTACGAGACCACCGGTCCGGAGATCTGGCGCGACACCGATGGGAAGATCACCCACTTCGTCGCGGGCGTCGGCACCGGCGGCACGATCTCGGGCACCGGACGGTACCTGAAGGAGGCGTCCGACGGCGGCGTCCGCATCGTCGGGGCCGACCCCGAGGGCTCCGTGTACTCCGGCGGCACCGGTCGCCCGTACCTGGTCGAGGGCGTCGGCGAAGACTTCTGGCCGAGTGCGTACGACGCCGGCGTGCCGGACGAGATCATCGCCGTGTCCGACGCCGACTCCTTCGCGATGACCCGGCGCCTGGCGCGCGAAGAAGGACTGCTCGTCGGCGGTTCGAGCGGCATGGCCGTCGTCGCGGCGCTCCGCGCGGCCGGGGACCTGACCGAGGACGACGTCGTCGTCGTGCTGCTGCCGGACGGCGGCCGCGGCTACCTCGGCAAGATCTTCAACGACCGGTGGATGCGCTCCTACGGCTTCGCCGAGACCGATGACGAGCGCACCGTCGGCTCGCTCATCGCCGGCAAGGACGGCCGCCTGCCCGACCTGGTGCACGCGCACCCGGCGGACACGGTGCGCGACGTCGTCGACATCATGACCAAGTACGGCGTCTCGCAGATGCCCGTGCTCAGCGCGGAACCGCCCGTCGTCATCGGCGAGGTCGTCGGCGCCGTCGAGGAGAAGGCGCTGCTCGAGCAGGTCTTCACCGGCGCCGCGAAGATGTCGGACGCGCTCACCGGTTTCGTCGGCGACCCGCTGCCGCTCATCGGCGTCGGCGAGTCGGTCTCCGCGGCGCGTCGTGCGCTCGAGTCGGCCGACGCGCTCCTCGTCGTCGAGGACGGCAAGCCCGTCACCGTGCTGACCCGGCACGACCTCCTCACCTACCTCTCCGAGTAAGGAACCACCGAGCATGACCGAGTTCAGCACCCGGGCCGTCCACGCCGGCCAGGAGCCCGACGAGACCACCGGCGCCGTCATCCCGCCGATCCACCTGACGTCGACGTACGTGCAGGACGGCGTCGGCGGCATGCGCAACGGCTACGAGTACTCGCGCGCCGGCAACCCGACGCGCGACTCGCTGCAGGTGCTCCTCGCCGACCTCGACGGTGGCGTCGCGGCGTCGTCGTTCGCGTCCGGGCTCGCCGCCGAGGACGCCCTGCTCCGCGCCGCGCTGGTCCCGGGTGGCCGTGTCGTGATGGGCAACGACGTGTACGGCGGCACCCACCGCCTGGTGAGTCGGCTGCACGTGCCGTGGGGCGTCGAGCTCGTCGTCGTCGACATGAGCGACCTCGACCAGGTCCGCGCGGCGCTGCAGGGCGCGCCGGCCACCACGGTGCTGTGGGTCGAGACGCCGACGAACCCGCTCATGAAGATCGCCGACATCGCCGCGCTCGCGACCCTCGGGCACGAGTCGGGCGCCCTGGTGGTCGTCGACAACACGTTCGCGTCGCCGTACCTGCAGCAGCCGCTGTCGCTCGGTGCCGACGTCGTCGTGTACTCGACCACGAAGTACCTCGGCGGACACTCCGACGTCGTCGGCGGAGCCGTCGTGCTGGCGGACGAGGAGCTCGCGGCGAAGGTGCAGTTCCTGCAGTTCGGCGCGGGGGCGATCTCGTCGCCGTTCGACGCCTACCTGACCACCCGTGGCATCAAGACGCTCGCGGTGCGGATGGAGCGGCACTCGCGGAACGCGCAGGCCGTCGCGGAGGCGCTCGTCGTCGCGCCCGGCGTCGAGCGGGTCTACTACCCGGGCCTGCCCGACCACCCGGGGCACGACGTCGCCGCCCGCCAGATGCGCGGCTTCGGCGGGATGCTCTCGGTCGCGCTGTCCGGCGGCGCCGAGGCGGCGAAGCGGTTCGCGGAGTCGACGGAGCTGTTCGCCCTGGCCGAGTCGCTCGGTGGCGTGGAGTCGCTCATCGGGTACCCGAGCGAGATGACCCACGCGTCGGTGAAGGGCACCGAGCTGGCCGTGCCGGAGAACGTCGTCCGGCTGTCGGTGGGGATCGAGGACGCCGGCGACCTGGTGGCGGACCTGGAGCAGGCGCTGGCGCGCTGACACAGCGCACAGCGCACAGCGCACCGCGGCTGCGGCCGCGCCTGATCGGCTGCCACAGCGTCACCCCTCGCCCCTACGATGTCCCAGGTGAGCACAACGGCGTCGCGGACCAGTCTGCTGAGCGGACCGTACGCCCTCGCGACGATCGGCATGGTCGCGATCGTCGGCGTCGCGGCGTTCCAGAACCTGGCGATGACGACGATCATGCCGGTGATCAGCCGTGACCTCGACGGCGAGACCCTGTACGCGCTCGCCTTCGCCGCCCCGCTCGCCGCCGGGGTGCCGGGGATGGTGCTCGCCGGCAACTGGACCGATCGCGCCGGTGGTCGGATCGTGGCGTGGGTGTCGGCGGCGTTCTTCGCGGTGGGGACCGCCGTGGTCATGCTCGCGCCGACCATGGAGGTGTTCCTGGCCGGTCGGCTCATCGAGGGGTTCGGTGCCGGGGCCATCGACGTGGTGCTGTACGTGCTGGTCGCCCGGATCTTCCCCGCCGAGCTGCACGGGCCGGTGTTCGCCGGGTTCGCCGCCGCCTGGGTCGTGCCGGCGTTGATCGGCCCCGCCCTGGCCGGCATCGTCACCGACACCTGGGACTGGCACTGGGTGTTCGCCGGGGCGCTGGCGATCGCGCTGGTCGCCTTCGCCCTGCTCGTGCCGACCCTCGGCCGGGTGCACGCCCCGGTCGCGTCGCTCCGCCCGCCGTGGCAGCGGGTCAGGATCGGCTGGTCGGTGGCCGCTGCCGTGTCGATCCTGCTGCTCAACGTCGCGCCCGACCTGATCCCGTGGGGCATGGTCGCGGCGGTGCTCGTCGGGCTGGTCGGCACCTGGTTCGCCCTGCGGCCGCTGCTGCCGACCGGGACGTTCCGGGCCGCGGCCGGGCTGCCGTCGGTCGTGCTGCTGCGCGGGCTCGTCGCGGCGTCGTTCTTCGGCAGCGAGGCGTACGTGCCGTTCCTGCTGCAGGCCGAACACGGGTTGTCGCCGTCGGCTGCGGGGCTGGCCCTGACGGTGGCGGCACTCAGCTGGGCAGCGTCGAGCTGGGCGCACGGTCGTCTGGGGGAGCAGCGGCTCACCGCCCGTCGCACCTTCGGGGTCGGGCTCACGCTGGTGCTCGTCAGCCTGGTGACCGCGCTCGCGGTCGCGACGTTCGACCTGTCGTGGTGGGTGCTGGTCGCCGGCTGGTTCGTCGGTGGCGCGGGCATGGGCGCGATCTACCCGCGCGCCTCGATGCTGACCCTGCGGTTCTCCCGCGAGGGCGACGACGGCTTCGCGAGTTCGGCCCTGACGATCGCGGACGCCGCGGGCAGCGTGATCGGTCTCGCGGTGACCGGCCTGCTCTTCACCGCGACCGGTGGCGCCGACGGCACGGTGTCGTTCCCCCTGGTCTTCGCGGCGATGATCGGTTTCGCTGCTCTGGCGATCGCGGCCGTCCGACGGCTCGGCCCCGTGCCCGCGCCGGCGACGACGGTCGCGGCGGGCTCGGGCGGATCCGTCCCGTCGCCGACTCCGTCGTCGCACGGGCCGGCTGCCGGGTAGCGTGGCAGACCGGACCGAAGAGGAGACCACCGTGCTGCGCATCGTCGCCGTGACCGTCGCCCTGGCGGCGGCCCTGACCCTGGCAGGGTGCCAGGGCACGACGTCGGCTGCCCCCACGCCGGTGCAGAGCACCGACCTGACGAGCTCCGACGGCGGTTTCGACAAGCAGGCCGTGATCGGCGTCGTCCTGCTCCACGACGACGCGGCCCTCGCCGCCCGACTCCGTACCGACCTGACCGACGCCGGGTTCCGACCCGACGTCCGGGTCGCTCCGGCATCGGGCGCGGCGGCGTCACAGCAGACCGCGGTGGCTCAGCTCGTGCGCAAGGGCGCCAAGGCCCTGCTCGTGCACGCCGCTCGACCGTCCGCGCTGACCGGTGTGATCCAGACGGCCCACGACGCCGGGGTCGTCGTGGTCTCCCTCGGCGATCCGCTGCCCGCGACCGGCACCGGTGGCGACGGGGTGTCCGCCGACTACCGCGTGCCGTCGGTGGGCGACGACGCGGACGTCGCGGCGACGGCGGTCGAGGTCGTGCAGTCCCTGCAGCGCGGCGAGAAGCCGGAGGCCGACCCGGCGGACGGCGACACGACCGACGCCGAGTAGGCACGCGCAGCACGAGCACGGCCGGAAGCCAGCACCCACGGGAGCACGGGCGCGCAGGCGATCACACGATCGGGTGCAACGGTCCGCTCAGCTCCACCACGCCGGGAACGACAGCGTGATCGTCTCCACCAGCGCCTTCCGCGACCGACGTGGCCCGGCGAGCCAAGCCTCGATCGCCCCGACGAAGCCCTGCGCCACGAACCCCGCGGCGACGTCGTCGAGCAGGTCGGGCCGGCGTGCGGGGTCGAGCTCGCGGATGTGCAGGGCGCTCGACACCGTGAAGTGCTCGACGAGCAGCCGGTGCAGTGACGCGTCGTTCGGGTCCGGCAGCGCCTTGCCGTAGATGTCGCGGTGTGTCGTCACGTGCTCGACCACGGCGTTGATGCCGCGCCGGGTGATGGCTGCGAGCTCGTCGGCTCCGGCGCCCCGGTCGGCGGCGGCTCGGCGCTCGTCGGCGTCGTCCTGCCGGATGCGGTCGAGTTCCGGCGTCAGGACGTCGGCGAGCAGCGACCCGGGGGAGACGGCGTGCGAGTAGAACGTGGCCCGGTTGATGCCGGCGGCACGCGTGACGTCGGCGACGGTGATCTCCGAGACCGGTCGGTCCGCGGCGAGTCGCAGGATCGCCTCGCGCAGCGCTGCAGTGGTGTGCAGGATCCGGGCATCCACCATGACGCCCACCCCCTTCTGATCCGCTTCACCCGGAAGGCCCCCGAGCAGTCCGACGGTACCGCATGGTCCCCGCGCGGCCGAGTGGCAGCACGAGCCGCTTCACGCGGGCGGCCGGCACGGGCGGCGCCGAGCACGCACCGGCGACCGTAGGATGGTTCCGCGGACGAATCGATTCGATCGACCCGCGATCACCCCCGCCCCCTCATCGTCGAAGGACTCCTGTCTCGTGACCGCGCCCGCCACCACCGGTTCGCTCCGGGTCGTCCTGCACCCGGGAGACTCGCTCTCCCGCGGGCAGCGACTCGTCTACGTCTTCGTCCTGGGCGCCCTCACGGCGCTCGGTCCGTTCACGATCGACCTGTACCTGCCGGCGTTCCCGGCGATCAAGGACCAGTTCAGCGTCACCGACGGCGCGGTCCAGCTGACGCTCACCGCCACGACGCTCGGCTTCGCCATCGGGCAGCTCCTGGTCGGCCCGTGGAGCGACAAGGTGGGCCGCCGACTACCGCTGATCATCGCGACGACGGTGCACATCGCCGCGTCGATCGGTGCCGCCACCGCGCCGGACATCGAGCTGCTCGCGGTGTTCCGCGTGCTGCAGGGCATGGGCGCCGCAGCCGGTGGTGTGGTCGCGATGGCGACGGTGCGCGACCTGTTCGGCGGCAAGCCGCTCGTGCGGATGCTGTCCCGCCTGGCGATGGTGAACGGCCTGGCGCCGATCCTCGCGCCGCTCATCGGTTCGCAGATGCTGCAGTTCACCAGCTGGCGCGGCATCTTCGTCTTCCTCGCCTGCTACGGCCTGGCGGTGGTGATCGCGTCGATCCTGCTCATCGTCGAGACCCTGCCGCCGGCCCGCCGGCACGAGGCCGGGCACTCCACCATCGGCCAGCGCTACAAGGCGCTGTTCTCCGACCGGATCTTCGTCGGTGTCGCGCTCATCGGCGCCATGGTGTTCAGCGGTCTGTTCTCGTACCTCAGCGCGTCGCCGTTCCTGTTCCAGCAGGTCTACGGGCTCGACGCGCAGCAGTACGGGCTGCTCTTCGCCGTCAACTCGGTCGGGGTCGTCCTCGGCGTGCAGATCTCGTCGCGGCTCGCCCAGCGGGTCGGTCCGCAGTGGATCCTGGCGTGCTCGACCGCGACCCTGCTGCTGGCGTCGCTCGCGATCATCGTCCTCGACCAGCTCGGTGCCGGTCTGGTCGGCGTGCTGGTGCCGCTGTGGTTCTTCATCGCCGCGTGCGGGTTCTCGTTCCCGCTGGTCCAGGTCATCGGTCTCGCTGCCCACGGGAAGGAAGCGGGGACCGCGGCCTCGGTGCTCGGTGCCCTGAACTTCGGCGTCGCCGGGCTCATCTCGCCGGTGGTCGGCTGGCTCGGCATCACGACGGCCACCCCGATGGCGATGGTGATGGCGTCGACCGCCGCCGTCGCGATCCTGATGCTCTGGTTCGTGGTCCGCCCCCGGACGGTCCCCGCGCTGTCGCACTGACGACCCGGACCGCCGGGCCGCCGACGAGGCGGCGCGGCGAGCCGAGGAGCTCACCGCCGCGCCGGCGGCGGAGGAGCAGCGGGACGCACCGCCGACGCGGAACCCGCGGTCGTCGGGTCCCCGCCACCCACCGGCCTGGAGGCGCGGCTCGCGCCCGACGCGGAGCCCGCCCCTCCGGCAGCACCGGCTCCCACCGCCCCTGCCGGGGCGGTCGAGGCGACCGCCCCGGACCCGGTGGCGACGGCAGAAGGCCTCGCCGGTCGGTCAGCGGGCGTTGAGGCCGGCGAACTCGACGGCGAGCAGCCCGCCGACGACCAGCACGACGAGGCCGCCGACGAGCAGGAGCGCCGACCGCTGCTCGTACCAGGCGCGGCTCGTCGGGTAGCGCTTCGCGAAGGTGCGGGCGGAAACCGGCCGGGCCTCCTCGACGACCTGCACGCCGAGCGCGTCGACCACCCGGTCGAGTCCGTCGTCACCCCACACGTCGGCACGGAGCCGGAAGAGGTGGGTGCCGGTCCGGTCGAAGGCGACGAGCTCCCGCACGGTCCTGTCGACCGACGAGCCGAACGTCGTGGCGAGCACCAGGCTGTGCACGCGGTCGCGGGGGATCCGACGGTGCGCCGTGAGGACGCCACGGATCGTCAGGCCGTCGTCATCGATCCCGATGAACGCGGTGTGCAGCCGGACGAACACGATGCCGACGGCCGCGGCCATCGCGACGACGACGCCGGCGAACACGGCCCACGTGCGGAACGGGAACGAGACCCAGACCAGGGCGACGGCGAGCGGCACGGCCGAGAAGGCGATGCTCAGCGCGGTGGAACGGACGAGGGACCGGCGCGGACGGAGGACCGTGTCGAAGACGGCGGGTCGCACGGGTACTGCCGCGGGCACGGTGGTGTCCCCCATGGCGCGTCTCCTCGTCCCCTCGGGTGTTCCGGGCACGCTGATCAGCACGCCCTCCGAGCGACGCCCCTGCCGCTCGATGCACCGCGGTCGGCTCGTCCCGGAGCCGTTCGCTCGGCCAGCATAGGCGACCGACGGGTACCGGGGACAGCCCGTTCCACCCCTGGTGGGCGTTTCCCGGCCAACCGAGGGGGAACAGGGCACGCGCTCGTCCGCAGGGTGGGGGACCGATCGCAACCGGAACGACGAAGGACCCGCGCCGATCGGTGCGGGTCCTTCGTGGGTGGTTCTGCCTTGCTCGCTGCGGAGAATGGGGGATTCGAACCCCCGAGGGCTTGCACCCAACACGCTTTCCAAGCGTGCGCCATAGGCCACTAGGCGAATTCTCCTGACACCGTCTCGCGACGGCGACACCCAATGGTACAGGTTCTCCGCGGTGCTCACGACCGCGTGTCGTCGGCGCCGGTGCTCCCAGATGTCGTGACATGTGCGGCGACTACCCTGGGCGTCGTGTCGACCCGCATCTACATCACGTCAGCAGAAGGGCACACGGGCAAGAGCACCGTCGCGCTCGGTGTCCTCGAGACCCTCGCCCGGTCCGTCGGTCGCGTCGGCGTGTTCCGGCCCGTCGCCCGCTCGGTCGTCGAACCCGACTACGTGCTCGAGCTGCTGCTGCAGCACACGGCCGTCGGCATCTCGTACGACGACGCGGTCGGGGTCACCTACGACGACGTGCACGCCGACTCCGAGGCGGCGCTCGGCACCATCGTCACCCGGTTCGCCCAGGTCGAGCGGCAGTGCGACGCCGTCGTGGTGCTCGGGTCCGACTACACCGACGTGGGCAGCCCCACCGAGCTGTCCTTCAACGCGAAGGTCGCCGCGAACCTCGGCGCCCCGGTGCTCCTCGTGCTGGGTGGCCGCGACGCCGCCGAACGCGCGGCCCGCACTCCCGAGGGCATGGCGCAGGTGGCGGACGTCACGACGAGCGAGTTGCGGGCGGCACACGCGCAGCTGTTCGGCGTCGTGGTGAACCGCGCCGACCCGGACGCCCTGGCCGCCATCGTGACGAGCGTCGAGCAGGCCGTGCACGACGACCACCCCGACGCCCCGGTGTGGGCGATCCCCGAGGACCGCGTCCTCGTCGCCCCGACGGTCCGCGCCCTGCTGCAGGCCACCGGCGCCACCCTGGTCCGCGGTGACGACGCCCTGCTCGACCGCGAGGCCCTCGGCACCGTCGTCGCGGGCATGAGCATGGAGAACGTCCTGCCCCGGCTCATCGAGGGCGGCATAGTCGTCGTCCCCGGTGACCGGAGCGACGTCCTGATCGCCACGCTGCTCGCCAACCAGTCCGAGACGTTCCCGAGCCTGGCCGGCGTCATCCTGAACGGCGGGTTCGAGATCGCCCCGCAGGTGTCCCGGCTGCTCGAGGGCCTGTCGAGCTCGCTGCCGATCGCGCAGAACGACCTCGGCACGTACGACACCGCCCTCCGGATCACCCAGACCCGTGGCCGCCTGGCCGCCGACTCGCCCCGGAAGGCCGACCTGGCGCTCGCCCTGTTCGAGCAGCACGTCGACGCCGAGGCCCTGCGCGACCGCCTGCAGCTCGCCCCGTCCGGGGTCGTCACCCCGCTCATGTTCGAGCACGGCCTGCTCGACCGGGCGCGCAGCTACGGCAAGCGCATCGTCCTGCCCGAGGGCGAGGACGACCGCATCCTCCGCGCCGCCTCCACCCTGCTGCAGCGCCAGGTCTGCGAGCTCACGATCCTCGGCGACCCCGCCGCCATCCGCACGCGGGCGACCGAGCTCGGCCTCGACCTCGAGGCCGCGCAGCTCGTCTCGCCGTTCGACCCCGAGCTGCGGGAACGCTTCGCCGAGGAGTACACCCGGCTCCGCGCCCACAAGGGGATGTCGATCGAGCTCGCCCGCGACACCGTCACCGACGTCTCGTACTTCGGCACGATGATGGTGCAGCTCGGGCTCGCCGACGGCATGGTCTCCGGCGCGAAGCACACCACGGCGCACACCATCCGGCCGTCGTTCGAGATCATCAAGACCCGTCCGGACACCTCGATCGTGTCGAGCGTGTTCCTGATGGCGCTCGCCGACCGCGTGCTCGTCTACGGCGACTGCGCGGTGATCCCGGACCCGACGAGCGAGCAGCTCGCGGACATCGCGATCTCGTCCGCCGAGACCGCGACCCAGTTCGGCATCGACCCCCGCGTCGCGATGCTCAGCTACTCCACCGGCGACAGCGGCTCCGGCGCCGACGTCGACAAGGTGCGCGCCGGCACCGCGTTCGTGCGGGAACGCCGGCCCGACCTGCTCGTCGAGGGCCCGATCCAGTACGACGCCGCAGCCGACCCCACGGTCGCGTCGACCAAGATGCCGGACTCCCCGGTCGCCGGCCGCGCGACGGTGTTCATCTTCCCCGACCTCAACACCGGCAACAACACGTACAAGGCCGTGCAACGCTCGGCCGGCGCCGTGGCGATCGGCCCGGTCCTGCAGGGTCTGCGCAAGCCGATCAACGACCTGTCTCGGGGCGCCCTGGTGGGCGACATCGTGAACACCGTCGCGATCACCGCGATCCAGGCCGGCACCGCGACCGACGCGGCCTGACCGCCCGACCCGCACCGCGCCTCCAGACCCGACAGAAAGTGACCACCCCGTGACCGCAGCCCTCGTCGTCAACTCCGGCTCGAGTTCGTTCAAGTACCAGCTCATCGAACTCGAGGACGAGCGCACGCTCGCCTCCGGGCTCGTCGAGCGCATCGGTGAGTCCACCGGGGCCTGGAAGCACACCAACGCGCTGACGGGGGAGTCGTCGTCGAACGACGCCGCATCGGTGCCCGACCACGCGGCCGGGTTCCAGGCGATGATCGACGCGTTCGCGAAGGTGGGCCCGTCGTTCGACGAGCACCCGCCCGCCGTCGTCGGCCACCGTGTCGTGCACGGCGGCACCACCTTCGACCGTGCGACGGTCGTCACGGACCAGGTCGAGCAGCAGATCGAGGACCTCAACAGCCTCGCGCCGCTGCACAACCCCGCGAACCTCGAGGGGATCCGGGCCGCGAAGCAGGTCTTCTCGGACGTCCCGCACGTCGCCGTGTTCGACACCGCGTTCCACCAGACCATGCCGCCGCACGCGTACACGTACGCGATCCCCGCCGACCTGGCCGCCGAGTACGGGATCCGCCGCTACGGCATGCACGGCACCAGCCACAAGTACGTCTCCGAGCAGGCCGCGGAGTTCCTCGACCGGCCGCTCGCCGAGCTCAAGACGATCGTGCTGCACCTGGGCAACGGCGCCTCGGTCGCGGCGATCGACGGTGGGAGGTCCATCGAGACCTCGATGGGGCTCACGCCGCTCGAGGGGCTCGTCATGGGCACCCGCTCCGGCGACCTCGACCCCGCGGTGCTCATCCACCTGCACCGCGAGGCCGGGATGACCTTCGACGAGCTCGACACCATGCTCAACAAGCGGTCCGGCCTGCTCGGCCTGACCGGCAGCGGCGACATGCGCGACGTGCAGGACGCCGCCACCAAGGGCGACGAGCAGGCGGAGGCGGCGCTCGCCGTGTACCGCCACCGCATCCGTCGCTACGTGGGCGCCTACACGGCACAGCTCGGCGGGCTCGACGCGGTCGTGTTCACCGCGGGGGTCGGCGAGAACAACGCGCTGCTGCGGCGGCGCGTGCTCGCAGGGCTCGAGCACCTGGGCATCGAGATCGATCCGGACCGCAACGAGCTGGCGTCGCGGGATGCCCGCCGCATCTCCACGGACGGTTCACGGGTCGCGGTGCTCGTCATCCCGACGAACGAGGAGCTCGAGATCGCCCGGCAGTCGGCTGCGGTCGCGCTCTGACGCGCGGGGCACGTGCCGCCTCGCATCGTCGCGCTGGCACGGTGCGGCCGGGAGGCTCGGTGCGGGCTGGCACCGCGCCTCCCGGCCGTCCGTGGGCCGCGTCCAGTGCACCGTGCGGGCCGCGCGGACCGGTCAGGTGAGGGCGTCCAGCGCCGCGGGGATCGGGGTGTCGCCGCTGGTCACCTCGAACTGCACGCCGACCGCGGCGTCGTCGAGCAGGGCGTGCAGGACGACGGTCGCGACGTCCGCGCGGGGGATCGAGCCGCGCGGCACCGTCCGGCCGACGTGGACGGTGCCCTGCGGCGGCGTGTCGAGCAGGCCGCCGGGACGCACGATCGTCCAGCGGAGGCGTCGGGCCCGCAGGTTCGCGTCCGCCTCGGCCTTCGCCCGCAGGTACACCTGGAACACCGCGGCGTCGTCCTGCGCGGGCACGACGGCGAGCTCGGGGTCGTAGGTGTCGGCTGCCATCGCGGAGATCATCACGTAGCGCTCGATGCCGGCACGCTCGGCGGCGTCGGCGAGCAGGATCGCACCGTCACGGTCGACGGTGAGCTTCCGTTCGGCGCCGCTGTTCGGCCCGGCACCGGCGGCGAACACCACGGCATCGACACCGCGCAGGCGGAGCGCCAGGTCGTCGTCGCCGAGCTGCTCCAGGTCGGCGACGATCGCACGCGCCCCCTGTTGCTCGACGTCGGCCACGTGCGCGGGGTTGCGGACGATCGCGACGGCGTCGTGGCCGGCGTCGGTGATCTGGCGGGCGAGGAGCAGGGCGATCTGGCCGTGTCCTCCGGCGATGGCGATCTTCATGTGTTCGAGTCTGCCCGTCGCGTCCGGTAGACTTCTCGGCGGCTCCTCACGTGACGCCATCCAGGCCAACTCCCCCAGGGCGGAAACGCAGCAAGGGTAACCGGGCTCTGGCGGGTGCGTGAGGAGTCTTCTTCGTTTCCGACGGGTCTGTTCCAGGCCGATGCCACCCCCGTTCGGGGAGGGCCGGCGCACTTTTTCGGCGGCACGTGCGGACACGAACCTGATCATGTGTAAAGATCTGCCTCAGGAATCCCCAACCAGGGTTCCGACCCTCCACCGCCTCACCAGCGGAGGAGCCTCCACCGCCTCACCAGCGGTGGATTCCGAGGATCAGGTGGCGGGCGCGCCCGCCAGGAAAAGAGACACGCATGCGCAGGCACGCGTCGCTGCCCGGTACCCCCGTACCCTCCGCAGCGGACGAACGGACACGACGGATCACCCGCGCCGGCGGCCGAGCTCGAGGACGAGCGACGGACGGTCGGCGGCTCCTCCTGCGCGGCGGCGTCGTCGCCACGGTGACGGCGCTCATCGCCGCCACCGTGGCGATCCAACCCGCTGCGGCCGCCCAGACCGACGTCGCCGAGGCCGAGGGGCTGCTGCTCAGCGGCTCCGGCATCGTCAACGCCGACGCGGTCGCCCAGCTCGGCGGCGCGTACTCCGCGCGTGGGGCGAGCTCCGGCGGCGGCACCACGAACCAGCCGCTCAACCTGACGGCGCTCAACGCCGTGGGGGTCGACCTCGGCAACGACATCGACCTGCTCGGCCCGAACGGCATCCTGACCCTCGGTGTCGACGGCCAGTACGCCACGACCTCGGCCACGGGCGCGACCGCGTCGTCGGGGCTCCTGACGAACGACGGCGGCATCGGGGTCGGCACCGGGTCCGGCACCGGCGCGGCGACGGTGGACCTCAACCCGCTGTTCTCACGGGTCGGCGCCGACACCAGGGTGCTGTCGAACGCACAGCTGATGGTCGGGGCGCTGGCGTCCCGGATCCAGGCGACGCGCGGCACCACGGTCGGGACGACGACGGACTACCGGATCGCCGGCGCGGACCTGAACCTGACGAGCCCCGCGGTCGCCGGACTCAGCACCGCGCTCCGGAACGACCTGCGCACCTTCTCGGGCACGGTGAACTCCGCGGTCGGGGCGGACGGGGCGCTGTCCGGCACGACCACGGCGCTCACGAGCGAGCTGCAGCGGCTCCTCCGCACGACGAGCCTCGGACTCGTGAACCTCAACGGCACGACCGTCACCGCGACCGTCGACCTGAACCTCGACGACACCCTGACCCGGGTGCTGCAGCAGCCGCTCACGGACGGTGCGGTGACGATCACCCCGTCGACCGGCGCGATCACCGTCGACCTCGACCGGCTCACCACGCTGAACGGTCAGCCGGCGAACACGTCGGTGCTGACCGAGGCGACCGTGAGCTCGATCAACCGGAGCATCACGACGATCCTCGGCACGCAGCTGCCCACCGCACTGCAGACCGCGGTCGTCAACACGATCAACTCGACCGCCGTGCGGGTGAACGTCACCGCGAACGTCAACCTCGCGGGCATCCCGCTCACCGCACTGGCCCTCCGGGCGGACACGACGCTCGGCGCCCTCGCCGGCACGTCGCCCGCCACCGCCACGGTGACGGCGACGGGCGGGCCCCTCGGCCTGAACGTGCTCGGCACCCTGCTCGCCCCGGCGGTCAACACCGTCGTCATCCCGGCACTGCAGACCATCGTGCGTCCCCTGGTGACGGGCACGGCCCTGACGAACCTCGGCACGACGCTCACGGCGACGACCTCGGCCGTCTCCACCCTGCTGAGCCCCGTCGTGCTGCTGCTCCGTCAGGTCGTCGACCTCACCGTGAACGCGCAGGACACCACCGGCTTCCGCGACCCCCGCGGGTACGACACCGGATCGCGGAGCGTGCACGCCCTGCGGCTCTCCGTGCTCCCCGGGGTGAACGTCGCCACCGTGGACCTCGCCACCTCGACCGTGCGTGCCACGGCCTTCGCGGCCCCGACCATCACGGCGCCCACGGCCGGACAGCAGTTCACCGTGCCGTCGGCGACCTCGACCCGCAGCGTCGTCGTGAGCGGGGCCGGCGAGCCCGGCGCCTCCGTGGCCGTCAGCCTCGGCGGGGACCGGACCGGCACCGCGACCGTCGCTGCCGACGGGACCTGGACGACGACCATCCCCGACGTCCCCACCGGTTCGTACACCGCGACCGCGACCCAGACGGTCGGCGGGACCGCGGCCGGCACCGCGACGCAGGGCTTCTCCGTCGTCGCCCAGCGAGCCCTGACGATCACCACGCCCACGACCGGTCAGACCTTCACCACGACGGGGGAGACCGCCCCCGTCACCGTGACGGGCACCGCGACGGCGAACGCGCGCATCAGCGTCGACCTGGGCGGCGGCGTGACCGCGACGGGCACGGCCGACGACGCCGGCGCCTGGAGCATCACCGTCCCCGAGGTCCCGGTCGGCGAGCAGACGGCGAGCGTCACGCAGACGGTCGGCGACACGACCTCGGCACCCGTGACCCGGTCCTTCCGGGTCGTGGCCGCGGCCGGCCTGACCGTCGACACCCCCACGGCGGACCAGGACTTCCCGCTCGCCGGCGACACCCGGTCCGTCCCGTTCTCCGGCAGCGCACAGGCCGGTGCCCGCGTGGACGTCGACCTCGGTGACGGCCTGACCGCCACCACCCGCGCGAACGCCGACGGCACCTGGTCGACGAGCGTCACGGACGTCCCGGCCGGGGAGTACTCGGCCGAGGTCACCCAGACCGTCGGCGGCACCACGAGCGCCCCGGTCACCCGGGACTTCACCGTGACGGCGGCCCCCGCGCTCACCATCGACGAGCCCGCCGACGGCAGCACCATCACCGTCGCCGCCGCGGACTCGACCACCCCGGTGACGGTGTCCGGCTCGGCCGCCCCGAACGCCCGGGTCACCGTCGGCATCGGTGGTTCCTTCGCCGCCGCGGTCACCGCCGACGAGGACGGCGCCTGGACGACGACCTTCGCCGACGTCCCGGTCGGGGAGCGCACCGTCACGGCGCGTCAGAGCGTCGACGGCACCACGTCCGGCCCGGTCGAGACCACCTTCACCGTCGAGGCGGGCGACCCGCTCGCGATCACCTCGCCCGACGACGGCGACGTGGTCACCGTCCTCGACGTCGACACCACCACCGACCTCGACCTGGCCGGCACGGCCGAGGCCGGCGCCGAGGTGCGGGTCTCGCTCGGCGACGGGCTGACCGCCACCACGACGGCCGACGACGACGGCACCTGGAACCTGACCGTCACCGACGTCCCGGTCGGTCGGTACACGATCGCGGCGACGCAGACCGTCGGCGGGACCACCTCGCCGGCCGTCCGCCAGGTCGTCACGGTGCAGGCGGGCGCCCCGCTCGCCGTCACCGCTCCGGCGCAGGACGCCACCGTCACGGTCGCCACCGACGACTCCGTCGTCGACGTCACCGTGCGGGGCACCGCGCAGCCCGGCGCCCGCCTCGAGGTCGTCCTGGACGACGGTGACGCGGTGTCCACGACGGCGGACCCGCAGGGTGCCTGGTCGGTGGTCCTCACCGACGTCGGCACCGGCGACCACACCGCGACGGTCACCCAGACCGTCGACGGCGCGACCTCGGCACCGGTCGACCGTGACTTCGCGGTCGAGGCCGGCGACGAGCTCGTCATCGTGGCACCGGGTGACGCCCAGCAGGTCCCCGCCGGCACCGGCGGGCAGGCCAACGTGGTCGTCCGCGGCACCGCGGAGCCCGGCGCGACCGTCGCCGTCACGATCGACGAGGGCGACCCCGTCGAGGTCGTCACGGACACGGCCGGCAACTGGGAGCTCCCGACCACGCAGCTCGGCATCGGCGAGCACACCGTCGAGGCCGTGCAGACCGTGAACGGCACCGACGGCCCGGTGGTCACGCGTGACTTCACCGTGGTCCCCGGCAACGCCATCGTCATCGACACCCCGGCGAGCGGCGCACGCTTCGTCGTGGTCGACGCCGACGCCACCGCGACCGTCCGGATCACCGGCACGGCCGAGCCCGGTGCCGCGGTGACCGTCTCGGTCGGACCCGGCACCCGGTTCACCACCACGGCTGACGACGACGGGCGGTGGGCGGTCGACGCGACCGGTCTCGCCCCGACCGGCGTCTACACGGCGTCGGCCAGCCAGGAGGTCGAGGACGTCGTGACGAGCGCCGTCCCGATCACCTTCGAGGTCGTCACCGCCAACGCGCTGACGATCACCGGTCCGGACACGGACCCGATCACGGTCGCCGGCCCCGGTGTCGAGCGCGACGTCACGGTCACCGGCACCGGCCAGCCCGGCGCCACGGTCACGGCGACCCTCGCCGGGTCCGACGACCAGGAGACGACGGTCGGTGCCGACGGCACGTGGTCGGTCACGTTCCCCGACCTCGGCGTCGACGTGCACCAGGTCACGGTCACCCAGACCCTGGCCGGCACCGTCTCCGACCCGCGCACCTCCGACCCGGTCGAGCGCGCCGTCACGATCGAGGCCGCCGAAGCGGTCACGATCACCGCACCGGGGACCGACGTGGTCCTCCTCGTGCCGGACGCCGACGCCACGCGCGACGTCGTGGTCACGGGTTCGGCGGAGCCGGGCGCGCCGGTGACGGTGCGACTCGGCGACGACGAGGCGACCACCACCGCGGACGCGGACGGCGACTGGACGGTCACGTTCGGTGGGGTCGGTGTCGGCACCCCGACGCTCACCGCCAGCCAGACGGTCGGCGGGACCACCGCCTCCAGTCCGGACCAGACCGTCACGGTGCGGGCCGGAACCGCGCTCGCCATCGTGACCCCGGAGGACGGCGACGTCCTGACGGTCGCCGACACGTCCGGCACCGCCGACGTCGAGGTGACCGGTCGGGCGCAGCCCGACGCCGAGGTGACGATCCGGCTCTCGACCGGCGAGGCCGAGACGGTGACCGCGGACGAGGACGGCCGGTGGGAGACCACCTTCCAGGACGTCCCGGTCGGCGACCACCGCGTCACCGCGACGCAGGTCGTCGGCGGGCAGACCTCGACGCCGGTGACGGCCGCGGTGTCGGTCCGTGCCGGAGCCCCGCTCGTCGTGTCCACGCCGCGGGGTGCCACCACCGTCACGGTGGCGGACGACGACGCCACCACCGGGGTCGACTTCGCCGGCACCGGTGAGCCGGGCGCGACCGTCACGGTCGACCTCGGCGACGGCGGGAGCGCCACGGCGACCGTGGACGAGGACGGCCGCTGGGCGACCACGGTCGAGGACGTGCCGACCGGCTCGTTCACGGCCTCGGTCACGCAGGCCGTGAACGGCACCACGAGCGCGGCGGTCGAACGACCGGTGTCCGTGGTCGCCGCTGCGGCCCTGGTCATCCGTGAGCCCGGCGACGACCCCATCACGGTGGCCGACGGCGACGCGACGACGACCGTGACGGTCGCCGGTGACGCCCAGCCCGGTGCCACGGTGACGGTCACCGTCGACGACCGCGACCCCGTCGAGGTCACCGCCGGTGACGACGGCTCGTGGAGCGTCGACGTGCCGGACCTCGGTGTCGGCGAGCACACCGTCGAGGTGACGCAGACCGTGGACGGCTCGACCTCGACCACCCCGGTCGAGACGACGTTCGAGATCGAGGCTGGCGCACCCGTCGTCATCACGGAGCCGACGGCCGACCAGGAGTACACGGTCGCCGACGGCGACGGCACGACGACGGTCGACGTCGCCGGCACCGCCGAGCCGGGCGCGACCATCGTGGTCGACCTGGGCGACGGTCGCACCGAGTCGACCACCGCGGACGACGAGGGCGCGTGGAGCGTCTCGGTCCCCGGGGTGCCGGCCGGCACCACGACCGTCAGTGTCACGCAGCGCATCGGCGACACCGAGTCCGCGCCGGTGACGGTGGACGTCCGCGTCCTCGTCGCCGACCCGATCACGATCGCCACCCCGGCGGACGGGACCACGATCCGGGTCGCCCAGCGCGACTCGGTCGCGACCCTCACCGCCGCGGGGGCCGCCGAGCCCGGTGCCGAGGTCCGCGTCACGATCGACGGCGGCGACGCCCGGACCGTGACCGCGACCGACGCCGGCACCTGGAGCGTCGAACTGCCGGACACCGCCGTCGGTGAGCACACGATCCGTGCGACCCAGACGGTGGACGGCTCGACGTCCGCAGCGGTGGGCAGCACCTTCACCGTGGCACCCGGTGCCGCGCTGACGGTCACCGCCCCGGCGGACGACACCACGTTCACCGTGCCGAGCACCGACCCCACCGCGACCGTCCCGGTCGGCGGCGTGGGCCAGCCCGGCGCGACGGTCCGCGTCGTCCTCGACGACGCCGACCCGGTCGTGGTCCGTGTCGGCACCGACGGACGGTGGGAGACCGCCCTCGTCGACGTGCCGGCGGGCGAGCACACGCTCGTCGTCACCCAGGTCGTGAACGGCACGACGTCCGATGCGATCGAGCGCGACGTGACCGTCGTGGTCGCCGCTGCGGACGCGATCGTCGTGACCAGCCCGGCCGACGGCGCCGACGTCCGCGTGCTCGGCGGTTCGACCGACGTCCGCGTGACCGGTACCTCCGCACCGAACGCCGCCGTCTCGGTCCGCATCGACGACGGCACCGCGGTCACCACGACCGCGGACGACGACGGTGCGTGGTCCGTGACGGTGCCGGACGTCGCCGAGGGATCGCACACGGTCGCCGCCAGCCAGACGGTCGACGGTGCCACCACCGACGCTCCGCAGGTCGGCTTCACCGTGACGGCCGCGACGTCGGTCGTCATCTCGAGCCCGACCGACGGCCAGGCGTTCCCGACCACGGGGTCGACGACCTCGGTCCCGGTGAGCGGCACCGCCGAGCCCGGTGCGACCGTCACGGTCGACGTCGACGGCCGGACCGCCACGACGACCGCCGGCGACGACGGCTCGTGGACGGTCACGATCGGTGGGGTCCCCGTCGGAGACCACACGGTGTCGGTGACGGAGACGGTCGGCGGTCGGACCTCCGACCCGGTGACGGTCGACGTCACGGTCGTGGCCGCGCAGGAGACGGGCATCGTCATCACGAGCCCCGACCCCGGGCAGCTGATCCCGGCGGACGGCTTCGGCGACACCGGCTCGTTCACGGTGACCGGTCAGGCCACCCCGGGCGCCGCGGTGACGGTGACCCTGTCCACCGGGCAGGTCCGCACCACCACCGCCGACGACGAGGGCGCGTGGAGCGTCGTGTTCGATCGCGTGCCCGAGGGCGAGTGGACGATCGGTGCCACCCAGTCGGTGAACGGCACGACCTCGACGGCGCCCCGGGTGCCGGTCGTGGTCGACACCCTGGAGCCGCTCGCGGTCACCTCGCCGACGCCGGGCTCGCAGTACATGGCGGACGAGGACGGTGACCACGACCTGATGGTGACGGGCACCGCCGAGCCCGGCGCGACGGTCACCGTGCAGCCGATGGGCCGCGACGCGGTCGCCACGACGGCCGACGAGGACGGCACGTGGTGGGTCATGGTGGGGCTGCCCGTCGGCGGCCACGTGCTGCGAGTCACCCAGTCGGTCGGCGGGTTCACCTCGCAGGCGCAGATGCTCCGCGTCATGGTGATGGACGACGCGGTGGACCCGGAGGAGCCGGGCACGCCCGGGAACCCGGGGACGCCCGGAACGCCCGGCACCCCCGGAACGCCGGGTGCGCCCGGTCTGCCCGGCACGCCGGGGACCGGCGGTGGTTCCGGAACCGGCACCGGGACCGGCATCGGCACCGACGGTGGCTCCGCGAACGGCTCGGGCACCGGGACCGGTGGCTCCGGCAACGGCAACGGTGACCTCGCCTGGACCGGCGCGGACGTCGTCCCGATCGCCGGCACCGCGGCGGGCCTGGTGGCCCTCGGGTTCCTGCTGCTGGGGCTCTCCCGCCTCGCCGGCGGGTTCCGTCGCCGCACCCGCGGCTGAGTCCGCACCAGCGTCACACACCGCGCCTCCCGCCCGTCGACCAGACGGACGGGAGGCGCGGTGCCGTCCGGGCGCTCGGCCCACCGCCGGCGGGTGGTCCGGCCCGGTGGGACGACCTGTGGACGGGCACGCGGGTTGTCGGTCGTGACGGCTACCCTTGTCGCGTGGTCACCGCCCTGTATCGCCGTTACCGGCCCGAGAACTTCGCCGAGCTGATCGGGCAGTCGCAGGTCACCGACCCGCTCCGCACGGCGCTCCGCACGAACCGCGTCAACCACGCCTACCTGTTCAGCGGCCCGCGTGGTTGCGGGAAGACGACCTCGGCCCGCATCCTCGCGCGCTGCCTGAACTGCGCCGAGGGCCCGACCGACACCCCCTGCGGTGTCTGCCCGAGCTGCGTGGAACTCTCCCGCGACGGCAGCGGCTCGCTCGACGTCATCGAGATCGACGCCGCGAGCCACAACGGTGTCGACGACGCGCGTGACCTGCGCGACCGGGCCGTGTTCGCCCCGGCTCGCGACCGCTACAAGATCTTCATCCTCGACGAAGCGCACATGGTGACGCCGCAGGGGTTCAACGCGCTGCTCAAGCTGGTCGAGGAACCGCCGGAGCACGTCAAGTTCATCTTCGCGACGACCGAGCCCGAGAAGGTCATCGGCACCATCCGGTCGCGCACCCACCACTACCCGTTCCGGCTCGTCCCGCCCGCGGTCATGCTCGAGTACATCGAGCAGCTCTGCACGCAGGAGTCCGTGTCGGTGGCCCCCGGCGTCCTGCCCCTGGTGGTGCGTGCCGGCGGCGGATCCGTCCGTGACACCCTGTCGCTGCTCGACCAGCTGATGGCCGGCAGCGAAGACGGTGCGATCGCCTACGAGCGTGCCGTGGCCCTGCTCGGTTACACCGACGCCGCCCTGCTCGACGACGTCGTCGACGCCCTGGCCGTCGCCGACCCGGCGTCCGCGTTCGCCGCGATCGACCGTGTCGTGCAGACCGGACAGGACCCCCGCCGCTTCGTCGAGGACCTGCTCGAGCGCCTGCGCGACCTGATCGTCGTCGCGGCGACCAACGAGAGCGCCGCTGCCGTCCTGCGCGGGGTCTCACCGGAAGAGCTCGACACCATGAGCCGCCAGGCCGGGGTCTTCGGCGCGACGGGGCTCTCCCGTTCCGCCGACATCGCGAACCGGGCGCTCACCGAGATGACCGGCGCGACCTCGCCCCGGTTGCACCTCGAACTCATGACGGCCCGGATGCTCGTGCCCGAGGCAGACGACACCCAGCGCGGGGCCCTCGCCCGGGTGGAGCGGCTGGAACGTCGTGTCGGTGTGGGTGACGCCGGTGGGCACCAGGCCGGCGCCGGCGAGCAGTCCGCTCCCGCAGTCGCCGCTGCACCCCGTCGTGAGCAGCCGACGGCCGCGGCTCCCGCAGCTCCTGCTCCCTCCCTCGCCCCGACGCCCGCTCCGGCAGCGGCTCGCACGACGCCCGAGCGTCCCGTCGCGCCGCAGGCCGACTCCGGAGCCGTGGCTCGTGACGCCGCAGCGTCGTGGGCAGCGGTCGCTCCGAGCACTCCTGCAGGGCCCGCGCAGACCTCGACCGAGCCCTCGAAGCCCGAACCCTCGAAGCCCGAGCCCTCGCCCGCGAAGCCCGCGGCCGAGCCGGTCAGTCCGTCGTCCACCGGTCAGGGCACGACGATCGGTGACGAGCCCGCCGTCCGGACCGTCGGTGCCGTCGGCTTCCAGCAGATGCGCGACTCCTGGCCGCAGATCGTCGAGCACGTGCAGCACGCCAAGCGTTCGGCGTGGTCGGTGGTCGTCACGGCGCAGGTCACCGCGCTCCGCGACGACGTGCTGACGCTGACGTTCCCGAGCCAGCAGGACGTCGCCTCGTTCAAGGAGATGTCCGACCCCTCGGCCAGCGTCAGCGAACTGCTCCGTGCCGCCATCGTGGACGTCCTCGGGCTCCGCGTGAAGTTCGTCGCCCGCGGGCCCGGACAGCAGCAGCGTCCCCAGCAGCAGCAGCAGCAGCAGTCGGCTCCGGCACAGCAGGCCGCGCCTGCGAAGCGTCCGGCGCCCGCTGCGCAGGTGCCCGCCGCCGCCCCGACCGCGGCACCGGCACCGGCACCGGAACCTGCAGCACCGGAGGCGCCGGCGTCCGCTGCCGTCCCGACGCCGACGGCCGCCCCTGCCACGGAGCCGAAGGTCGCGTCGGCAACACCCCGGTCGACGGCAGACCCGGCGCCGAAGGCAGCGTCGACCGCGTCCGCACCGCAGCGCGACCAGGCACCGGCCGAGCCGACCCCCGCTCCCTCCGGTGCGCCGGTGACAGACTGGGCGGTCGCGACGATCCCCGCCAGCGACCCCACCGTCGACGCCGTCCCGGAGTCCGTCGAGCCCAGCTGGGCAGCACCCTTCGGCACCGTGCCGGCTTCCGCGCCGGTCGCCCCCGCCGAGACGAGCACGCCCCAGCCGACCAAGCCGGCACCGTCGGCCGCACCCGCGCGACCGGCCGGTGCCACGGCCGGGCAGCCCGACCAGCCGACCGCCCCGGGTCCGCAGGCGGCGTCCGGAGCCGGAGTCGTGCCTCCCGGCGGTCCTGTCGTGCCGGGCGTACCGGTCGACGACTACCCGCTCGACGACGAACCGTACGACGACGGCGCCCCGTTCCCCGACCCGGGGATCGGACGCGGCTCCGCTCCCGCAACCGCAGCGCCCGCAACCGCAGCGCCCGCAGTCGCGGCGCCGGCGGCCCCGGCGCAGCAGGCCGCACCGCAGCGCGCTGCCCAGCCCGCCGCCGCTCCCGCGCGCACCGCACCGCCCGCGCGCCGTGCCCCGGTCGCCGGCCGGTACGGCGAGGCCGTCGTGCGTGAGATCCTCAACGCCCAGTTCATCGAGGAGACCGCTCTTCACCAGGACGGTGCCTGATGTACGACGGGATCGTCCAGGACCTCATCGACGAGTTCGGCCGCCTGCCCGGCATCGGCCCGAAGTCGGCGCAGCGCATCGCCTTCCACATCCTGCAGACCGAGTCGTTCGACCCGAGCCGGCTGTCCGAGCTGCTCGCCGACGTCAAGGAGCGGGTCCGCTTCTGCGAGATCTGCGGCAACGTCACCGAGAACGTCCAGTGCAGCATCTGCCGTGACCCCCGCCGCTCGCCGGCCACGATCTGCGTGGTGGAAGAAGCGAAGGACGTCGCGGCGATCGAGCGCACCCGGGAGTTCCGTGGGCTGTACCACGTGCTCGGCGGGGCAATCAGCCCGATCGACGGCATCGGACCGGACGACCTCCGCATCCAGCAGCTCATGACGCGCCTGGCCGACGGCACCGTGGCCGAGGTCATCATCGCGACCGACCCCAACCTCGAGGGCGAGGCGACGGCGACCTACCTCAGCCGGCTGCTCGTCCCGATGGGCATCCGCACCACACGGCTCGCGTCGGGGTTGCCGGTCGGCGGCGACCTGGAGTACGCCGACGAGGTCACGCTCGGTCGTGCCTTCGAGGGTCGCCGCGTCGTCGGGGGCTGACCCCCACGCAGGATCCTTGCGTGCGGGCCCGCTCGCACGCAACATCCCCGAAACACCGACTACCATTGTGAGACCGCGTGACCTCGCGGTGTCGCCGTCCCCGGGAGTACCAGCCAGTGGCCTTGATCGTGCAGAAGTTCGGTGGTTCATCCGTCGCGGACGCCGAGAGCATCAAGCGCGTGGCGAAGCGGATCGTCGAGACGAAGAAGGCCGGCAACGACGTGGTCGTGGCGGTGTCGGCGATGGGCGACACCACCGACGAACTCGTCGACCTGGCGCACTCGGTCACGCCGATCCCCGCCGGCCGTGAGCTCGACATGCTGCTGACCGCGGGGGAGCGCATCTCGATGGCGCTGCTCGCGATGGCGATCAAGAGCCTCGGGGTCGAAGCGTCCTCCTACACCGGCAGCCAGGCCGGCATGCTCACCGACGCCCAGCACGGCAAGGCCCGCATCGTCGACGTCACCCCGAAGCGCGTGCGTGAGGCGCTCGACTCCGGCCACGTCGCGATCGTCGCCGGGTTCCAGGGCTTCAACCGCACCACGGGCGAGATCACCACGCTCGGCCGCGGTGGTTCGGACACCACGGCCGTCGCCCTCGCCGCAGCACTCGACGCCGACGTCTGCGAGATCTACACCGACGTCGACGGCATCTTCACCGCCGACCCCCGCGTCGTGCCGAAGGCCCGCAAGGTCGACCGCGTCACCAGCGAAGAGATGCTCGAGCTCGCAGCCTCGGGTGCCAAGGTCCTGTACATCCGCGCCGTCGAGTACGCCCGGCGGCACGGCGTCACCCTGCACGTCCGGTCCTCGTTCAACAACAACGAGGGCACCATCGTCTACAACCCTGCCGAGGGGGAAACCGTGGAAGAACCGATCATCACCGGGATCGCCGGAGACCTCTCCGAGGGCAAGATCACCGTCGTGGGGGTCCCGGACCAGCCGGGCAAGGCCGCCGAGATCTTCACGAACGTCGCGCGCGCCGGGGCCAACATCGACATGATCGTCCAGAACGTGTCGGCGGCGTCGACCGGGCGGACGGACATCTCGTTCACCCTGCCGAAGGACCAGGGCCAGACCGTGCTCACGGCGCTCGAGGTCGCGAAGGCCGACATCGGCTACGAGAGCATCCAGTACGACGACCAGATCGGCAAGCTCGCCCTGGTCGGCGCCGGGATGCGCACGAACGCCGGTGTCTCGGCGCAGCTCTTCCGCGCCCTGCACGACGCGTCGATCAACATCGAGATGATCTCCACGTCCGAGATCCGCATCTCGGTCGTGACCCGCGCCGACACCCTGAACGAGGCGATGCGCGTCGTGCACAGCGCGTTCGGCCTCGATGCCGATGCCGAGGCAGTCGTCTACGCCGGCACCGGCCGCTGACGCCCGCCGACCCGTTGATCCGCTGAACCACCAGGAGCACCGCATGAGCACCCTCACCGTCGCCGTCGTCGGCGCCACCGGCCAGGTCGGCGCCGTGATGCGTCGCCTGCTCGAAGAGCGCGCGTTCCCGGCCGACCGGGTCCGCTTCTTCGCGAGCGCCCGTTCCGCCGGCACGACGCTGCCGTTCCGGGGCGAGCAGATCGTGGTCGAGGACTCCGAGCTCGCCGACCCGTCCGGCATCGACATCGCGCTGTTCTCCGCCGGGGCCACCGCCTCGCGGGCCCTCGCGCCGAAGTTCGCCGCCGCCGGAGCGCTCGTCGTCGACAACTCGAGCGCCTGGCGCATGGACCCCGACGTCCCGCTCGTCGTGAGCGAGGTGAACCCGCACGCCATCGACCAGGCGCCGAAGGGGATCATCGCGAACCCGAACTGCACGACCATGGCGATCATGCCGGTGCTCAAGGTGCTCGACACCGAGTCCGGGCTCCGCCGCCTGGTCGCGACGACCTACCAGGCGGTCTCGGGTTCCGGGCTCGCCGGGGTCGAGGAGCTCCTGGGCCAGGCGAAGGCCGCGCTCGAGCAGGACACCGCTGCGCTGACGCACGACGGATCCGCCGTGACGTTCCCCGAGCCGGTCAAGTACGTCCGCCCGATCGCCTTCGACGTCGTGCCGCTCGCCGGCAGCCTCGTCGAGGACGGCCTGGGCGAGACCGACGAGGAGAAGAAGCTCCGGAACGAGAGCCGGAAGATCCTCGAGCTGCCCGACCTGCTCGTCGCCGGCACGTGCGTGCGCGTCCCCGTGTTCACCGGCCACTCCATCTCGGTGCACGCCGAGTTCGAGCGTCCGCTGTCGCCCGAGCGTGCGACCGAAATCCTGTCGAGCGCACCCGGAGTCGAGCTCTCCGACGTCCCGACGCCGCTGCAGGCCGCCGGCCAGGATCCGGCGTTCGTCGGCCGCATCCGCGCCGACCAGTCCGCGCCCGAGGGACGCGGTCTCGTCCTGTTCGTCAGCAACGACAACCTGCGGAAGGGTGCCGCGCTCAACGCGGTGCAGATCGCCGAGACGATCGTCGCGCGCCGCTCCGTCGACGCGTAGCGCGCCGAGCGCGACCAGCAGACGGACAGGAGGCCCGTGGCGACACCGCCACGGGCCTCCTGTCCGTCTGTCGGATGCCGCCGGTAGGATCGACGGGTGGCAGAGCAGCAGGTGGATCCCATCGACGTCGTCCTGATCGGCGGAGGCATCATGAGTGCCACGCTCGGGGCCATCATCCACAAGCTCGAGCCCAGCTGGAAGATCCGCGTGTACGAGCGGCTCGGCACGGTTGCGCAGGAGTCCTCGAACCCCTGGAACAACGCGGGTACCGGGCACTCGGCACTGTGCGAGCTGAACTACACGCCGGAACTGCCGGACGGCCGTGTCGACATCGCGAAGGCCGTCACGGTCAACGAGCAGTTCCAGGTCTCGCGGCAGTTCTGGGCACATCTGGTCGAGACCGGCGTGCTGCCGGAGCCGTCGAACTTCATCAACCCCACGCCGCACATCTCCTTCGTGTGGGGCGAGGCCAACGTCGCCTACATGCGTGCCCGGTACGAGGCCATGCGTGACCACCCGCTCTTCGCGGGCATCGAGTTCTCGGACGACCCGGCGCAGATCCGGAAGTGGGCGCCGGCGCTGATCCCCGGCCGCAAGAAGGACCAGCCGATCGCGGCGACGTACTCGGCGGCCGGCTCGGACGTCGACTTCGGGTCGCTCACCCGCCAGCTCTTCGACCAGCTCGAGATCGACGGCGTCGAGTTCGAGCCCTCGCACCAGGTCACCAACCTGACCCGCTCGAAGGTGTCCGAGGGCTGGGTGCTCAACGTCCGCAACGAGATCGGCCGGTCGACGCAGCGCATCGCCGCGAAGTTCGTCTTCGTCGGTGCCGGCGGCGGAGCCCTGCACCTGCTGCAGAAGTCCGGCATCCCGGAGATCCGCGGCTACGGCGGCTTCCCGGTGTCGGGTGAGTTCCTACGCACCGACGACCCCGAGGTGGTGCAGAAGCACTCCGCCAAGGTCTACGGCAAGGCCAGTGTCGGTGCCCCGCCGATGTCGGTGCCGCACCTCGACACCCGCATCGTCGACGGTGGTTCGTCGCTGATGTTCGGGCCGTACGCCGGGTTCAGCCCGAAGTTCCTGAAGCAGGGCTCGGTCCTCGACCTGTTCCGCTCGATCCGGCCGCACAACCTCCGCCCGATGCTGAGCGTCGCGTTCTCGAACTTCGACCTGGTCCGCTACCTGGTCGGCCAGCTCCTCGCATCGAAGCACACGAAATTCGAGGCGCTCCGCGACTTCATGCCGAGCGCCGAGCCCGAGCACTGGCACCGGATCACCGCCGGGCAGCGCGTCCAGGTGATCAAACCCGACAAGGACAAGGGCGGTGTGCTGCAGTTCGGCACCGAGGTCATCACCGCAGCCGACGGTTCGATCGCGGGGCTGCTCGGAGCGTCGCCGGGCGCCTCGACGGCCGTGCCGATCATGCTCACGATGCTGCGCCGGTGCTTCCCGGACCGGTGGGACGCCTGGCAGGACGACGTCCGCGCGATGGTGCCGACCTACGGTCAGGACCTCGGCGACGACCCGGAGCTGGCGGACGCCACGCTCGAGCGCACCGCGAAGGTGCTCGGCCTGCACCACTGAGGCCTGCACCGGACCGCTCCGGCTTGCGGTCGGTTCGAACGTGTGTTCGAATGACGGCATGCGGTGGAGTGGACAGGCGATCGATGCCGAGCAGAGCGACGCGCTGCCCGGTATGGAGTCGAACAGCGGGTTCGTCCGGAGCGTCACGACGCCCGAGTTCGCCGGGGTGACCTTCCATGAGGTCCTGGCGAAGAGCGCCCTGAACCGGGTGCCGAGCGCGGACGGCTCGGGCACGTACGGCTGGACGATCAACCCCTACCGCGGGTGCAGCCACGCCTGCGTGTACTGCTTCGCCCGCCCGACCCACACGTACCTGGAGTTCGACGGCGGCGCCGACTTCGACCAGCAGATCGTGGTCAAGACGAACGTCGCCGACGTGCTGCGTCGTGAGCTCGGCAAGCCGTCCTGGGACCGCCACCCGGTGGCGCTCGGCACGAACACCGACCCGTACCAGCGGGCCGAGGGGCGGTACCGGCTGATGCCCGGCGTGATCGAGGCGTTGGCGGAGTCGCGCACCCCGTTCAGCATCCTGACGAAGGGCACCCTGCTGCGCCGTGACCTGCCACTGCTGGCCGAGGCGGCGAAGGTGGTGCCGGTCGACCTCGCGATGTCGATCGCCGTGTACGACGACTCGCTGCAGCAGTCGGTGGAGTCCGGCACACCGACGACGTCGGCCCGGCTGGCGACCGTGCGCGCCATCCGCGACGCCGGGCTCGACTGTGCGGTGTTCCTGATGCCGGTGCTGCCGTACATCACCGACACCCGGGCGCACCTCGACGACGCCGTCGGTCGGGCGACCGCGGCTGGCGCGACGAGCATCATGTACTCGGCGCTGCACCTGCGGCCCGGCGTCAAGCCGTGGTGGTTCGAGTGGCTCGGCCGCGAGCGACCCGACCTGGTGCAGCGGTACCGCGCGATGTACCTCGACAACACCTACGCGCCGAAGGACTACCGACGGTGGCTGTCGGAGCGCATCCGCCCGATCCTGGCGGCGCACGGGGTCGGACTGGGGCGCGTGGACCCGGCGACGGGGTCGATGGGCTTCTCCGAACCGCGAACCCTGCAGCCGGGCGTGCCGCAGGGGCCGCGGCACGGAGTCCCACAGGCGCTACCGCAGGAGCAGTCGGCGCCGGCAGTGTCACCGCTGAAGCGCGCCGACCCCGGGTTCGACCAGCGGCTGCTCCGGCCGGCCGCGGCGCAGACGCTGTTCTGAAGGGTGTCCCTCCGCGGCGTGTCCTGTCCACGTTCGGGGGACAGCAAGACCCCGGTCCGGGCCGCTATCATCGTGCGGGTCGCCGCACGGCCCCGGATTCGGGGTACACGGCCGCTGCTCCGGTGGTTGGATCGTGGGCGGCGCCCTCGCCACCCGGAAGGATCCACCTCGTGCTCGGCATCCCCACGCACCTCGCACCGCGAGTGAACGCGTGGTCGACCGTGCGCGCATTCCACGCCGGTGCCATCGGGTCCCTGTTGGCCGCGGCCATCACGCTCGTGCTCTACGGCCTGTCCGAGCCCGGGGTGCAGGTCGTCGGCACCGCGCTGGCGGTCGTCCCGATGCTCGCCATGATCGGCGTGCACGTGCAGTTCGGCACCCCGGTCTCGGCGATCGCGTTCCTGGCCGTCGGTGGTGTCTGCGCCTGGTGGTTCGCCGTCGGGGTCCAGCAGCAGGTGCCGACCGGCTGGGTGACCTCGTACCTGATGTCCCTCGTCGTGATCCCGCTCATCCTGGTCGGGGGAGCCGGGGCCGTGCCGAGCCGCGTCGTGCTGTGGTCCTTCGTGGGCTTCCTGACCGGACGACTCGCGACCTGGATCGCCATCGTGCAGGCCGACCAGTCGCCCCGTCCGCTCATCCTGGCCTGGGTCACCCTGGGATTCGTGGTCGCGCTCGTGCTCTTCACGACCCGCAGCACGGGGCGGAGCGAACGGGTGCAGCCCGAACTCCTGCGCTCTGCGCGCGAAGAACACGTGTCCGCCTACCGCGCCGGGGTCGAGGCCGAGGCGTCCGCGATCCTGCACGACACCGTGCTCAACCACCTGGGTGCGATCGCCCTCGCGCCGGACGGCCCGATGGACCCGCACCTCGCCGAGACGGTCGACGCTGACATCGCGGTGCTCACCGGCAAGGGGTGGCTCGCGCCGGCCGCCCGCCCGCGTCCCGGTGCGGCGGCCGAGGCGTTCGGTGTCATGGTCGACGAGCACCGGACGCTCGGGCTGGACGTGACCGTCTCCGGTGACACCTCGGCGCTCGAGCGCCTGGACCAGCGTGCACTGTCGGCGGTCGTCCGGGCGGTCGGCCAGTGCCTGGCCAACGTGCGGAAGCACGCGGGTACCGACGCCGCCGAGGTGAGCGTGTTCGACGACAGCGCGTCCTGCACCGTCATGGTCGTCGACGACGGTCGTGGGTTCGACGAGGACGCCACCGGAGCCGACCGGATGGGCCTCCGCGGTTCGGTGCGTGAGCGGATCGGCCGGGTCGGCGGTGACGTCCAGATCTGGTCGTCGCCCGGTTCCGGCACGAGCGTCATGATGACCGTGCCGTACGGACCGGTCACCGGCGCGGTCACCGTGCCGGTGGTCGGCGACGACCGGGGGACCGAGCGATGACGGCGGCCCGGCAGCGCGTCGGGTCCGGATCGGGGTCCCGCCGCACCGCGCAGCAGTACGACCCGCTCGGCGCGATGGGATCGCGGCCCCTGGCCCTCGTGCTCGGGGCCGGCAGCGTCGTCTGGGCCCTGCTCGTGTCGATCTTCGACCGCGACGTCGTGGGCAGCCCCACGCTCAGCGCCCTCACGGTGCTGCTCGTCGCCGCCTCGGCGGTGGTGGTGCTCGCTGCCTCGAGCCCGTTCCGTGCGCCGTTCCCGCGCTCGGCGTTCGTCGCGCACGTCGGGTTGCTCGGCCTGGCGTCGGTCACGAGCGTCGCGGCGCAGTGGGGGCCGGACCGCAGTGCCCTGAACGACTTCATGTCCCTGATCACCGCGACCGGCATCGTCATGGTCGCGCCGTACCGCCCGTGGACCGACCTGACGATCGGCGGGGTCGTCCTGGCCGCGGTGAACGCCGTGACCTGGGGCGCGGGGGCAGCCGAGTTCCCGCACGAGGTGCCGGTCGCCGTCGCGGCGTTCCTGGCCGCGGCCCCGACGCTCGTGCTGACCGCCGCGTCCGCGGTGTTCGCCTGGACCTTCGCGGGGCTCGCCGAACGGGTGCAGATCCGTGCCGGGTCGTACTCGGTCGCACGCGCCGAGCGGGACGGCATCGCGGCGAGCGTGCAGCAGGACCGCTCGACGATCCTGTCCCGCGACGTCGCCCCGTTCTTCGCCGAGCTCCGCACACGGGACGTCATCACCGACGCCGACCGTGCCCGTGCCCGCGCGATCGCCGACGGCATCCGGGCGTCGATGGTCGCCGACGCCGACCGCACCTGGTTCGAGCACGCCGTCCGGGTCGACGGCGGGCAGGCGCCGGTGGTCGACGACCCCGACGGCCTCATCGCGACGCTCGACACCGACCAGCGGGCGGTCGTCCGCACCTTCGTCCGTGCGGCCCTCCGCGCGTCGACCGTCGACCCGGCCGGGTTCCGCGCGACGGTGCGACGAGTCGACACCGTGGCGGGCCCGGCAGCCCCGGCCGCCGGGCCCGAGCGGTCGCCCGCACCCGCTCGTGTGTCCGTCGACATGGAGCTCGCCGTCGCGGACTCCGACATCGGCATCCACCGCACCTTCGACCCCTACTTCGCCGTCCTCCGCGTGACGTTCCCCGACCTCGACGTCGCGGTCCGCCCTTCCGCCCTCGCACTAAGGTTCTCCTATGACCAGCACTGACCCGAACAGGCTCTCGGAGGGGTCGCCGTCCCTCCCGAACCCGGGAGCACGACGTGTGCGGCTGGCCATCCTCGACGACCACGAGGTGCTGCTGGACAGCCTGTCGAGCTGGATCGCGGTGAACGCGTTCGACTTCGACCTGGCCCTGACCGCGCACACCTGGCTCGAGATGGTCCACAGCGACAGCTTCCCGACCGACCTGGTGTTCCTCGACTTCCAGCTCAAGGAACCCGTCTCGATCGAGGCCCGTGTCCGCACCTGCCGTGCCGCCGGCGCGAAGGTGATCGTGCTCTCGAGCGTCGACAGCCGTGAGTCCCGCGATCGTGCCCTGGCAGCCGGCGCCGCGGCGTTCCTGTCGAAGTCGCTCCCGATGCGCGAGGTCATGGACGTCGCCCGCGAGATCATGGGCGTCGCCCGCGAGACCCCGCAGCCCCGGGAATGGCGTCCGCTGCCGACGGGCGCCGCAGCGCACCAACGGCCGAAGCTCAGCGCCGGTGAAGAAGAGGCGCTGCGGCTCTACGTGTCCGGCTACTCGACGAACGAGGTCGCCGCGCAGATGAACGTGCAGTACGAAACCGCCAAGACCTACCTGCGTCGCGTGCGCGAGAAGTACAGCAAGGTGGGCCGCCCCGCCTCGAAGAAGTCCGACCTCATCCGTCGGGCCGCCGAGGACGGGTTCCTCGCGTAGTGGCGAAGCTCTACTTCCGCTACGGCGCGATGAACAGCGGCAAGAGCACGGGCTTGCTGCAGGCCGCCTACAACTACGAGGAGCGCGGGCACCGGGTGCTGCTCGCCAAGCCCGCTGTGGACACGAAGGGCGACCGTGAGATCGTCTCCCGCCTGGGCGTCACCCGGACCGTCGACATCGTCTTCTCCCCGGACGCCGACGTGCGCCAGGCCGTCACCGCCGCCGGCGCCGTCGACCCCGAGTCGGACCGCCTGGACGGCATGGTGCGGCCCGTCAGCTGCGTGCTCGTCGACGAGGCGCAGTTCCTCAGCCCGCGTCAGGTCGACGACCTGCTGCGCATCGCGGTGCTCGACGAGATCCCGGTCATCACGTACGGCATCCGCACGGACTTCCGCACCGAGGCGTTCCCCGGCAGCGCCCGCCTGCTCGAGGTCGCGCACTCCCTCGAAGAACTGAAGACGATCTGCCGCTGCGGCCGCAAGGCCGTCTTCAACGCCCGTACGGTCGACGGTCGGTTCGTCTTCGACGGCTCGCAGGTCGCGATCGACGGCGTCGACGTCGCCTACGAGTCGCTCTGCGCCAACTGCTACCTGACGGAGTCCGGCGGCCGCCTCGACGGCGCCTGACCCCTCTGCCGGGCGGACACGCAACTCGCTCGGTTCGTCGAGCGGTCACGACACCCCGCTCGGGTTCGCCGTGCGGTCACGTCGCGTCGGCGGCGCGCCTGTCGGCCGACCGGACGTGACCGGTCCGCGCGGTGCGCGCGGCACGTCGTGACCGCCCGACGTCCGAGACGGAACCGACAGACGGCCTGGAGGCGCGGCGCGGCCCCGCCACGTGCCTCCCGGCCGTCGCGCCGCACGTCCGGGGCGGGCCGCATGCGTCAGTCGAGTGGTCGCGAACCGTCGCTGCCGCGACTTCCGGGCGACGCCCGGTGACCGGGCGGCGGCGGGACGACGGCACGTCCTGACCGGTCGATGTCCCGGTCCCGGGTGGAATGCGGATGTGCCGGAGCGCGTTGGTGACCACATGACCGACGACACCCTGCACCTGTCCGTCCTCGACCTGGCCACCCGCGAGTACGGCCAGTCCAACACCGAGGCCCTGCAGGGGTCCATCGACATGGCTGTGCACGCCGAGCAGCTCGGGTACGAGCGGTTCTGGGTCGCCGAGCACCACGGGATGCCGGGCATCACGTCCTCGGCCCCGGCGGTGCTGCTGAGCGCCGTGGGCGCTGCCACCTCGACCATCCGCATCGGTTCGGGTGGCGTCATGCTGCCGAACCACGCGCCCCTCGTCGTCGCCGAGCAGTTCGGCACGCTCCGTGCCCTGTACGGCGACCGTGTCGACCTCGGGCTCGGGCGCGCTCCCGGCACCGACGGCGCGACGGCGATGGCACTCCGCCGCACGGACCGACTCGACGTCGACGACTTCCCGGACCGCCTGGCCGACCTGATCGGGTTCTTCACCGGCATGGGCGCGGAGAACCCGCTGGCCGGCATCCGCGCCGTGCCGGGCTACGGCGACGTGCCGGAGTTCTGGCTGCTCGGGTCCTCCGGGTACAGCGCGCAGGTCGCCGGCGCGCTCGGCATCTCGTTCGCCTTCGCCCACCACTTCGCGTCGGACAACACCGAGGCCGCACTCGCCCTGTACCGCGACTCGTTCCGTCCGTCGCGCTTCCGGCAGACGCCGAACGCGCTGATCGGCGTGCAGGTCGTCACCGACGAGGACCCCGCCGTCATCGACGAGCAGAGCGCCCCGGGCATGATCTCGTTCATCCGGATGCGCTCGGGCCGGAAGCCCGAGCCGGTGTCGATGGACGAGGCGCGTGCGTACGAGTTCAACGACCTCGAGCGTCGGTTCATCGCGGCCCGCACCGAGCGTCAGGCCTACGGCAACGCCGAGCAGGTCGCGGAGAAGATCAACGCGCTCGTGGCGTCGACGGGGGCGAACGGCGTGATCGTGTCGCCCGGTGCTGCGCAGGCGCGGTACCGGCACCAGGCGCTCGACGTCGTGGCCGGGCTGCACGCGGCCGGCAAGCTCGTGCCCGCGGGTGCGGCTGCAGGTGCCGGGGCGTCGTCCGTCGGCTAGCTCGTCGAGTTCGTTCACTCCGTCGGGTTCGTTCGCTTCGTGAGCAGGAATGGTCGGGTGTCCGCTGGGCACCCGACCATTGCTGCTCACGAGGTTCCGCGGCGCCTCAGGTGAGCAAGCCCAGGCGCGTGGCGGCGGCGACCGCGCCGACGCGGGAGCCGACGTCGAGCTTGCGGAACACGTTGTAGACGTGCCGCTTGACCGTGCCGGTCGCGAGCTGCAGGTCGGCGGCGATCTCGGCGTTGGTGCGAGCGGCGGCGATGAGTCGCAGGACCTCGAGCTCGCGGTCGCTCAGCGGTGAGCCGGCACGGGCCTCGGTCACCAGGTCGACGGGGAACGTGACCGGCGCCGCATCGGCATGTGCCGCCCGCGCGATCCGGTCGACGAGTTCGCGGCTCGGGGTGTCCTTCGTGACGAAGTCGACCGCGCCGGCGTCGAGCAGGGTGCGGCGGAGGACCGCGTCCCGGTGCATCGTGAGCACCACCACCCGGATGTCCGGGCGGGTGCGGCTGATCGTGGCGATCGTCGTCCGTGCCGGCGGGCCGTCGAGCTCGACGTCGAGCAGCAGGACGTCGATCGCGGCGGCCTCGGGGGAGCCGAGCACCTCGGCCGGTCGCTCGCCGTGTGCGACGACGCGGATCGTGGGGACCGCGGCCAGGATGGTGGCGAGCCCTTCACGGAACAGCCGGTGATCGTCGACGATGGCGACGTGGGTGACGGTCACAGGGTGCCCCTCGGGATGGTCAGGCGGACGGTGGTGCCGTGCTGTCGGCGGCCGCGGGTGCTCTCGACGTCGAGCCGAGCGCCGATCACCGCGGCGCGCTCGCGCATCGTCTGCTGTCCGAGGCGACCGTCGGCGTCGCTCTGCACGTCGAAGCCCGGGCCGTCGTCGGTCACCGTCGCGACCACGGCGGCGGGGGACCACGCGAAGCGCACCGAGGTCGACGAACCCGGGGCGTGCTTGCTGCGGTTCGTGAGCGCCTCGAGCAGGATCGTCAGCGCTTCCTCGGCCTGCCAGTTCGGCAGAGGACCGGAATTGCCCATCGACTCGACGGACAGGCGGTCGTCGTCGGGGAACAGGTCGTGGATGTGCCGGCGGAGCGCGTCGTCGAGCAGCGCGTCCCCGACCCGGGCGTGCAGGCTCACTGCGAGGTCCTGCACGTCGCCGAGCGCACTCCGGAGCAACCGTGCCGCGTCGTCGAGCTGTGCGGCGCGCTCGTCCGAGGGCGGGTCCGTCAGCAGGACGAGGTCGAGGCGCTGCAAGCCGGCGAGGATGCCGTGTGCCACGCGGTCGTGCAGGTCTCGCGCGATCTGCGTGCGGGAGTCCAGGTGCGCCGAGGTGACACGCTGGCGCAGTGCCTCCGTGTACGCGACCGCCCCGGCCGGGAACCGGCTCCAGATGCCGGCGTGCAGGGCCCTGGTGGCCCGCAGGACCTCGGCGGTGGACTCCGCGCCGACCTCGTCGACGAAGACCGGCAGGTAGGCGTCGAACAGCATCTCCGCCGCGAGCATGGCGCCCGCTGGGTGCTGGGCGTGCTCGGCGTGCAGACTGCCGGTCGCCAGGTGCTCGGGGTCGAGGAACGCGTGGCTCACCACGCTGCCGTCGGTTCCCGCCGCGTAGCGCTCGTGGGCCTCGGCGATCATCGACGTGACGTTCTCCGTCAGGCTCTCCGCGAGCACCGGGTCGTCCGCGATGGCGGGGAACTCCGCGGCGATCGTGGTGAGCACGGCGGCGAGGGGATGGTCGTTCTGCATGGCGCTTGCGAGCGTAGCGGGAGGTGGTGCTCGCAGCGGGGGAGGAACGGACCGCGTGGGTCGTGCGACCCATCCGACGGTCGAGCTGCACCCGGGAAAGCAGAAGGCCCTGGTTCCGGAGAACCAGGGCCTTCTTCGTACTGTCTCAACACAGTGTCGGGGTGACAGGATTTGAACCTGCGACCTCCTCGTCCCGAACGAGGCGCGCTACCAAGCTGCGCCACACCCCGCGGTGTGATCACTCCGTACCGGAGCAACCCGACAATACTATCCGATGATCGGGGATGCTCACGACCATCCGGCGAACTCCCGGGCGCGTCGGCTCAGGAAGCTCGTGCGGTGAGAGTGACCACGACGGCCTCGGGCCGGCAGGCGAACCGGACGGGCGCGTAGATCGAGGTGCCGAGGCCCGCGGAGACCTCGAGCCACGACCAGTGGTTGCGGTGCTCCCACTTGTGCAGGCCGCTGGCGTACCGACGGGGGAGGTCGCTGTTCGTGACGAGCGCACCGACCCCGGGGACCGCCACCTGACCGCCGTGGGTGTGCCCGGCGAAGATGACATCGGCGCCCTGGGTCACGAAGGCATCGAGCACGCGACGGTAGGGGGCGTGCGTGACGCCGATGGCGACCGGTGCGGGGCCGTCCTCGTCCTCGGACCACGGCACGTCACCGCGCATCTCGTCGACGTTGGTGGGGAGCAGGTCGAGGCGGTCCCAGTCGCGGTGCGCGTCCGAGGTGCCGAACAGCTCGAACCGGGAACCCCGGAGTTCGATCGCGTGCGCCTGGTCGTTCAGGTCGAGCCAGCCGAGCGACTCGAAGAACGCCGTCTGCCGATCGATGTCGAGACCGACGGGCTCCGCCGCCTTGTGCATCCGGCTCGGCCCGGAGAAGTACTTGAGCGGGTTGCGCGGGGAGGGCCCGAAGAAGTCGTTCGACCCGTAGGCGAAGACCCCGGGCACCCCGCGGAACGGCTCGAGCGCGTACTCCACGGCGGCGTTCGCGGTCGCGTGGCCGAGGTTGTCCCCGGTGTTCACGATGAAGTCCGGCTCGACCAGGCTCAGGTCGCGCAGCCACTGCTGCTTGTCGGCCTGCCACGGGGCCATGTGGATGTCGGACAGGTGCAGGACGGTCACGTCACGGGAACCCGGCGGGAGCACCGGGACGGTCTCCCACCGGATCCCGAAACGACGGCGCTCGACGAGCGAGCCCCACGCTGCCGAAGCGGCACCGACGGCCGCACCGGCTGCGAGGACTCCGAGTGCCGCGCGACCGCGGGTCACTTGCAGTCCTTGGGCGCCTTGCCGTTCTTGTCGCCGTACAGGGTCAGCGTGACCGTCGAGTCCTTGCTGGCGTCGGTGTGCACGCCGGGCTCGACCGAGGCGACACGGCACTCCTTGTCGCCGCCGCCCTTCGCGTACTGCTCGGCGATGGCGACGTTCGTCAGCCCGACCTGGTTCAGCTGGGCGCGAGCGTCGGAGAGGGGCTTGCCCGTCACCGACGGCACGGTGATCTGCGACCCGTCGGAGGTGTAGACGGTGACGCTCGACCCGGACGACAGCAGCGAACCGGCCGACGGCGAGGTCGACGTCACGGTTCCGGCCTTGCCGGCGCCCGGCTGCGCACCGCCGTCGACGTAGGTGAAGCCGGCACCCGAGATCGCGGCGCGGGCCTCGTCGGCCGTCTTGCCGCGGAGGTCCGGCAGCGCCTTGCTGTTGCCGCGGAGGGCGGAGGTGTTCGGGTCGGTGAAGGCGCCAGCGGGGTAGGCGGCGTTGACCGGGGTCATCGCCTGCTGCCACACGCTCGCTCGGACACCGGCGTACGTGCCGTTGACGCCGTTGCTGTAGTGCCGCAGGTTGTTGAGCTTGCCGTCGGTGTTGCCCTGCCAGTACGCCGTCGCGACCCGCGAGCTCGACCCGACGAGCCAGATCTGGTTCGCGGTGTCGGTGGTACCCGTCTTGGCGAACAGCTGGGTACCGTCCGGGGTCTGCGCGCCGCGGGCGGTACCGCTGGCGATCGTGCCCTTCATGGCGTAGACAGCGGCGTGGGCGACCTCGGGGTCGAGCACCTGCTTGCAGTCCTTGGTCTGTCCGCCGAGCTGCTTGCCGCTGGGGGAGGTGACCTGCTCGATGGCGATCGGCTTGCAGTAGATGCCGTTGTTCGCGATGGCGGCGTAGGCGGCGGCCATCGTCATCGGCGCGATCTCGTTGACGCCGAGGACGGACGACGGGGTGTACTGCAGTTCGCCGCCGTCGGCACGGTGCACGCCGAGGGACTCCGCCGTGTCGCGGATGTCGCAGAGGTCGAGCTTCTGGGCCATGTTCAGGAACGCCAGGTTGATGGAGCCGGCGGTCGCGGCGGCCACCGTGTAGTTGCCGCTCTCACCGGGGCTGTCGTTCTTCGGGTTGTAGTTGCCCGCGGTGATCGGTGACCCGCAGGCGGTCCAGCCGGACGACATGTTCCGCGGTGCGCCGCTGACGACCTCGTTGAGACCGTGACCAGCCTTGAGCCAGGCGAGGAGCGTGAACAGCTTGTAGGTCGAGCCGGTCTGGAAGCCGCCGGAGTTGCCGTACTTGTAGTCGACGCTGTAGTTGATCGAGGTCGACGTCGGCGCGGACTTCAGTGACTGGTCGTAGTCCTTGTTCTGCGCCATCGTCAGGATGCGACCGGTGCCCGCCTCGATCGAGTTGAGCGTGGCCCCGAGCGCCAGGCCGGTCTCGGCCTTGTTGTCGTAGGTGTTGACGAGTTGCTTCTGCTCGGCGTTCAGGTCGATGTTCAGCGTCGTCTGGATCTTGTAGCCGCCGTTGCGCCACGCGGCGTCACGGGCCTTCTGCGACGATCCGAGCTGCGACATCTCCTTGACGACCTTGACGGCGTAGTCGCAGAAGAACTGCGATCCGTCGCCGACCGACGCCCGGCACCCCTGTGAGGGCTGGGTCAGGCGGACGTAGTCCTTCGGGTTCGAGGCGACGGCCTGGTCGTACTCGGCCTTCGTCAGGTTCTTCTGGGCGTACATCGACCTCAGGATGACGTCGCGCCGGGCGACGTTCGCCTCGTACTTCTTCGGGTTCGACAGGTTGCGCGCCTCGGGGTACTGCACGATGGCGAGCAGCGACGCCGCCTCGGCCGGGGTCAGGTCGGTCGCGCTCTTGTTGTAGTAGTGCTGCGCCGCGGCCTGCACGCCGTACGTCTGGTCGCCGAAGTAGGCGATGTTCAGGTAGGCGGTGAGGATCTCCTTCTTGGAGTACTTCTTCGCCAGCCCGATCGCGAGCTTCATCTCCTCGAGCTTGCGGGGGATGGTCTGCTCGACTGCCTCGTTGTAGGCCTTGACCTGCTCCTTCTTCGTGGGGAGCTCGAGGGCCTGCTGCATCTTGATGTTGCGGACGAGCTGCATCGTCAGCGTGGAGCCACCGCCGGACTCGCCGAGACCGCCCGCGAGGCTGCCGACGCCGGCGCGGACCAGGGACGTCATGTCGACGCCGCCGTGGTCGTAGAAGCGCTTGTCCTCGCCGTCGATCGCGGCGTTCTTGAGCTGCTCGCTGATCTGGTCGAACTTCAGCTCTTCGCGGTTCTGGTCGTAGACCGTCGCGAAGTGCACGGACTTGCCGCCCGAGTACGCGTACACCTCGTTGCGCTGCGGGAGGTCACCGATCTCGATGTACTCCGGCAGGGACTCGAACACGCCGATCGTGGACGTCGTCGTGACACCGGCGACCGCGATGGCCGGGGTGACACCGATCGTGACGAGCAGGCCGGCGAGGGCACTGAACCCGACGAATCCGATGAAGGCGCCGACTGCTGAGACGGGCTTGGTCCGCGATGCAGACGTCTTCTGGGCAGACATAGGATGCAGCCTAAACGACACCCCCGACTGAAAGGCTGGCAAGGAACCGCATGACTCGCTGGGAGTACTTCACCACGCCGCTGATGATCCACAACACCACCGCGATCCTCAACAACTACGGGGACGAGGGCTGGGAGCTGGTCCAGATCGTCACCGGGCCCGAGGGCGGACTCGTCGCCTACCTGAAGCGCCCCAAGGCCGACTCATGAGCGTCTCCGACCGGCTCGCCGGACTCGGCCTGACGATCCCCGCGGTCGCCGCTCCCGTCGCCGCCTACGTGCCCGCCGTCGTGACGGGGCAGTACGTCTACACGGCTGGTCAGCTGCCGTTCGTCGACGGTGCCCTGCCCGTGACCGGCAAGGTCGGCACCGACGTCGACGCCGAGACCGCCGCGGCCCAGGCTCGTGTGGCCGCGCTGAACGCCCTGGCCGCCGTGCAGTCGGTCGCCGGTTCGCTCGACCGCGTGGCGCGTGTCGTCAAGGTCACGGTCTTCGTCGCCTCGGACCCGTCGTTCACCGGTCAGCCCGGGGTCGCGAACGGGGCGTCGACCCTGGTCGGCGACGTCTTCGGGGACGCCGGCGTCCACGCGCGGAGCGCGGTGGGCGTCGCGGTGCTCCCGCTGGACGCACCGGTCGAGGTCGAGCTGGTGGTGGAGCTCACCGCCTGACGGACCGTCAGCCGAACGCAGTACGCGAGCAGGGCCTCCAGTTTGAATCTGACTGGAGGCCCTGCTTCCGTTCCCGGGACTACATGAGTTCCGCGATGGTCGCCATGATCGTCGGGTCGGCGAGCGTCGTCGTGTCGCCGATGCGGCGGCCCTCGGCCGCGTCGCGGAGCAGCCGCCGCATGATCTTGCCGGAGCGTGTCTTCGGCAGCTCCGGCACGATGACGACCTGGCGCGGCTTCGCGATCGCGCCGATCCGCTTGCCGACCCAGTTGCGGAGTTCCGCGGAGGCAGCGTCGCGGTCGACGTCGGCGGCGGCCTCGGCCGTCAGGATGACGAACGCGACGACCGCCTGCCCGGTGGTCTCGTCGGCGGCACCGACCACGGCGGCCTCGGCGACGCCCTCGTGGCCGACCAGGGCGGACTCGATCTCGGCCGTCGACAGGCGGTGGCCCGAGACGTTCATGACGTCGTCGACGCGGCCCTGGACCCAGATGTCGCCCTGCCCGTCGAGCCGCGCACCGTCGCCGGCGAAGTAGCGGCCGGGGAACCGCGACCAGTACGTCTCGACGAACCGGTCCGGGTCGTTCCAGATGCCGCGGGCCATCGACGGCCACGGCTCGGTGATCGTCAGGTAGCCGCTCTCGCCGGGGTCGGCGCGGCGGCCGTCGTCGTCGACGATCTCGGCGACGATGCCCGGCAGGGGCGTCTGCGCGGCGCCGGGCTTGAGCTTCGTGACGCCGGGCAGCGCGGAGATCATGATCGCGCCGGTCTCGGTCTGCCACCACGTGTCGACGATCGGCGTGCGGTCGTGGCCGATGACCTGCCGGTACCACTGCCACGCCTCGGGGTTGATCGGTTCGCCGACGCTGCCGAGCAGGCGGAGGGTCTCGAGACTGCGGGCCTCCGGGATCTCGCGGCCGGCCTTCATCGCCGCGCGGACCGCGGTGGGTGCGGTGTAGAGGACGGTGACACCGTAGGCGTCGACGAGGTCCCACCAGCGGCCGGGCTTCGGCTCGTCGGGGGTGCCCTCGTAGAGCACCTGGGTGACGCCGTTGGCGAGCGGGCCGTAGACGACGTAGGAGTGGCCGGTGATCCAGCCGATGTCGGCGGTGCACCAGTAGACGTCCTTCTCCGGGTGCATGTCGAAGACGTTCTTGTGCGTGTAGGCCGCCTGCGTCAGGTAGCCACCGGAGGTGTGCACGATGCCCTTCGGCTTCCCGGTCGTGCCCGAGGTGTACAGGATGAACAGCGGGGTCTCGGCCGGGAACGCCTGGGCCTCGTGGGTCGGTGCCGCCTTCGCCAGCTCGTCGTGCCACCAGACGTCACGGTCGTTCCACGCGATGTCGTTGCCGCCGCGCTTGACGACCAGGACGTGCTCGACCGTGTCGGTGCCCTCGCCGGTCAGTGCCTCGTCGACGGCGGGCTTGAGCGGTGAGACGGCGCCGCGCCGCCACCCACCGTCCGCTGTCACGACGAGCTTCGCGCCGGCGTCCTCGATGCGGGCGCGGACGCTCTCCGCGCTGAACCCCCCGAAGACGACCGAGTGCACGGCACCGATGCGGGCGACGGCGAGCATCGTCACGACGGCCTCGGGGATGAGCGGCAGGTACACGACCACCCGGTCGCCCTGGCCCACGCCGAGGTCGGTGAGCATGTTCGCGGCGCGCTGCACCTCGGCGGTCAGCTCGGCGTAGGTGATCCGACGCGTGTCGCCTGGTGCACCCTCGAAGTGGATCGCGACCCGGTCGCCGTTGCCCGCGCGGACGTGCCGGTCGAGGCAGTTCTCGGCGACGTTGAGCGTTCCGTCGGCGAACCACTTCGCGAACGGGGCGCCCGACCAGTCCAGGGTCTGCGTGAACGGGGTGCGCCAGTCGAGCAGGGAGCGGGACTGCTCGGCCCAGAAGGCCTCGCGGTCGGCTGCTGCCGCGTGGTGGAGGTCCTCGCCGGCGACCGCGTCGGCCACGAACTCGGGCGGCGGCGCGAAGGTCGCTCCGTCGTCGCCTCGGGGGTCGGTCTGGGTCGGAGTGGACATCGATGTCCTTTCGCGTCGTTGCGGCCTCTGGTGGCATCCGTCGTGGATGCGTGCGTGCATCCGGGGCGGTTGCGTGCGTGCATCCGGGGTGGTTGCGTGCGTGCATCCGGGGCGATTGCGTGCGTCCATCCGTCGCCGGTGCCTGCGTGCATCCGGAGACTACCCCTCGGCCGGGTCGGGGCGCGGCACGCCCGGATGTCGTGTCCGGGGTTGCCCTGGAGAGCCGATCGTGGGGTACAGTGGTTCTCGCTGGACTCGTTTCCGGCGGCATCGAATCGGATTCCCCCCAATCCCTCGGTGTCAAGGCGGCACCTGTTCCCCCCAACCGGTGCCGCCTCTTCTCTTTTCCGGGGTCCGCCTCGAGCGACGGTGCTTCGTCGGGCTTCGTCGTGTGCCCCGATCCGCGCAGGGACGCCGGTCGCGTGGACAGACCGGTCCATGCTCGTGCATGCATTCTGCATGTACCTGCGGAGCAGTTGCTCCGCCCAGTCCTGCTGTGGGGTGCAGGGGTGATCGGTGGCTCGAGCGGATTCGGTGTCGCATCATCGACCGGGGTACGGCTTTCCGTATCGGGGTACAAATCGGTCCGTTGGTCGGACACTCCGACGTTGTCCACAGATGTGGGGACCGTCCGATCGGCGCGGGTGCCGACTGCCTACCGTCGGCGGCATGCCCCTGCACCGTGCTCCTCCCTCGCCCTCGTCCCGCCCGTCGTCACGGTCGTCCGCGCCGTCGCGACCACTTGCACCGTCCGCGCCGTTCCTGCCCGGGGCCGCGCCGCCGGCTCGCCGCCGGGCCGCCGTGGTCGTCGAGTTCGAGGAACTCGCTGCCCTGGTGGCTGATGCCACCGTGACGGACGTCCTGGTGCTCGGCGGTGTGGGGACGTGGGTCGACCGCGGGACCGGCCTCGAAGCCGTCCAGCCGCGACTGACGGAAGCGCGAGCCCGCGAACTCGCGACCCGGCTCGTCGCGCTCGGCGGCCGACACGTCGACGAGACCACCCCGTGCGCGGACGTCCGGCACGGCGACGGCGTCCGGGTCCACGTCGTCCTTGCCCCGGTGTCCGTCGGGGGCACCGCCGTGTCGATCCGACTGCCGCAGGTCCAGCGACCCTCCCTCGCCGCCCTCGAGCGCGGCGGGACCTTCGCGTTCGTCCCGCGGTCGGTCGTCGAGGACGCCGTCGCCGCGCGCCGGAACGTCCTGGTCACCGGTGCGACCGGCAGCGGCAAGACCACCCTGCTCGCGGCGATGCTCGGGAACGTCCCCGTCGACGAGCGCATCGTGACGGTGGAGGACGTCGCCGAGCTCCGGATCGCCCACCCGCACGTCGTCGCGCTCGAGGTGCGGCAGGCGAACGCCGAGGGGGTCGGCGCGCTCGGCCTCGACCGGCTCGTGCGAGAGGCGCTGCGGATGCGACCCGACCGGATCGTCGTGGGGGAGTGTCGCGGCGCCGAGGTCCGCGAACTCCTCTCTGCCCTGAACACCGGGCACGACGGGGGAGCCGGCACCGTGCACGCCAACGGCATCGCCGACGTGGCCGCACGTCTCGAAGCGCTCGGCGCACTCGCCGGCCTCGGTGCCGAGGCGCTCGCCCGGCAGGCCGTCAGCGCCTTCGACCTGGTCCTGCACGTGGAGCGACGGGCAGGACAGCGGCGGCTCGGTGGCGTGGGCACGCTGTGCGTCGGCCCGGACAGGAGGCTCGAGGTGCGCCCGGTGGACGGGCTGCGGTGAGCCGACCCACACCCGACGGTCCGGTGCGGGTCGCCGGGGTGCTCGACCGGGTGGCGACGCTGGTCGCGGCGGGGGTCCCGCCGCCGCGGGCCTGGCGGCTCGTCGGCGGACTGCCCGGGGCCGGGGGACCCGCGCAGCAGGACATCGCCGTCGTCCTCCGCGTGGCGGACCGGACGGGAGCGCCCGTCGCGGGGACCCTCCGCGGGCTCGCCGGGGCGCTCCGCCGTGCTGCCGCCTCGGACCGCGCGATCCGGGTCGCCCTGGCCGGTCCGCGGACGAGCGCCCGGGTGGTGCTCGCGCTGCCGCTCTTCGGGCTGGGCCTCGGCGCGGCCTGGGGTGCCGGCGCCGTCGAGGTCCTGGTCGGTTCACCGGCCGGTTGGGCGTGCTCGTGCACCGCGGCGGCCCTCGTCCTGGCAGGTCGGGGGTGGACCGCCCGGCTGGTCCGTTCCGCGACCCCCGACGGCCGCGTGCCCGGGGTGCTCCTCGACGCCTGGGCCGTGGCGGTCGCCGGAGGCGGGTCGTGGACCACCGCCGGGCAGGCCGTCGCCGAGGCGTCCGCGGGAGCCGCCGCGCCCGTCGGCGACCTGGACCGGCTGCGGGAGGTCCTCGACCTCGCCCGGCGCGCCGGGGTCCCCGCCGCCGGGTTGCTCCGCCGCGCTGCCGAGGACGTGCGCGACGAGGCCGCTGCCGACGGGCTCGTGGCTGCGGAACGCCTGGCCGTCCGGCTGGTGCTGCCACTCGGGGTCTGCGTCCTGCCGGCGTTCGTGCTCGTGGGGGTGGTGCCCGTGGTGGTGGGGGTCCTCTCCTCCACGGTGGGCGGTACCGCGTGACCTCTCCACAGATGCCACCGGGACCCCTCGTCGCCACCGCAGCCCGGACAGGCTGGACCCACCGAACAGAAAGGACGGACACCATGAGCACCACGTCATCCCGCGGCAACCGCACCCGTCGGGCCATCCACCACCGTCGCCCGCGTCCCCTCGTCGCCCGGTGGCGGTCACGACTGCGGGACGACCGGGGATCGGCGACCGCCGAGTACGCGGTCGTCATCCTCGCCGCCGTGGCCTTCGCCGGCGTGCTCGTCGCCGTCATGCGCTCCGGCGAGGTCCAGACCATCCTCACCGACCTCGTCCGTGGTGCGCTCTCGCTGTGAGCGCGGCTCCGTGACCGTCGAGTTCGCGGTGGCGCTCCCCGTGGTGGCGCTCGTGCTGACCGCCCTCGTCGCGGCGGTGCTCGTCGTCGATGCGCAGGGCCGCCTGCAACTCGCCGCAGCCACGGCCGCCCGGGCGATCGGGCGCGACGACGAGAGCCAGGGCCGGTCCGCGGCCGACCGGATCGTCCCGGGGGTCTCGGTCGTCGTCCGGTCGGACGGCGACCTGGTCTGCGTCGACGCCAAGCGCGGCGGGACCGGTCCCTTCGCGGCGCTCCCACTGACCGCGACGGGGTGCGCCGTGGCCCGAGGGGGCTGACGTGACGAGTCTCGACGGCCAACGCGGCTCGGCGACCGTGCTGCTCGTGGCGGTCCTCGGCGTGGGTGTCCTCGTCGGGTCGTCGGCGCTCGCCGCAGCCGGTCACCGCACGCAGGCCATCCGGGCCCAGGGTGCCGCCGACGCCGCCGCGGTGGGCACCGCGGCGTCCGCGACCGGTCTGGTGCCGGGGGAGCCCTGCGCCGTCGCCACCCGGATCGCCACCGCGAACGGGGCCACCCTCGACGCCTGCGAACTCGTCGCCACCACGGCCCGGGTCCGCGTGGTCGTGGGCACCGGTCCGTTCGTCGTCGGCGCACTCGCGGTGGCCGGTCCGGCAGGCGACCCGTCCGAACACTATGTGTATGGTGTGCCTGTCGGCCCGCGGTCACCGATGTCCCGGTCGACCCGGACACGCTCGTGGACAGGGCCGATCAGCACCATCGATCAAGGAGACACGTGCCAGGCACGAAGAAGCTCGTGATCGTCGAGAGCCCTGCGAAGGCGAAGACGATCGCGCAATACCTCGGTGACGGATACGAAGTCCAGGCCTCGGTCGGACACATCCGCGACCTCGTCGAGCCGAAGAACCTGCCGGCCGAGCTCAAGAAGGGCTCCCTCGGCAAGTTCTCGGTGGACGTCGACAACGGCTTCGAGCCGTACTACGTCGTGTCCGACGCCAAGAAGAAGACCGTCTCCGAGCTGAAGCGCGCCCTCAAGGACGCCGACGAGCTCTACCTCGCAACAGATGAAGATCGCGAGGGCGAAGCGATCGCGTGGCACCTGCTGCAGGTCCTGAAGCCGAAGGTGCCCGTCAAGCGGATGGTGTTCCACGAGATCACGAAGGAGGCGATCCAGCGCGCGCAGGAAGCCACCCGTGAGCTCGACACCGCCCTCGTCGACGCGCAGGAGACCCGCCGCATCCTCGATCGTCTCTACGGGTACGAGGTCTCCCCGGTCCTGTGGCGCAAGGTCGCGCCCGGTCTGTCCGCCGGCCGTGTGCAGTCCGCCGCCACCCGTCTCGTCGTCGACCGTGAGCGCGAGCGCCTGGCCTTCGTCTCCGCCAACTACTGGGACCTCTCCGCCCGGTTCGAGAAGGCCGGCGAGTCCTCTTTCTCCGCGCGACTCGCCCGGATCCACGGCACCCGCGTCGCCTCCGGTCGTGACTTCGACGACCGCGGCACCCTCAGCGGAGACGTCGTCCGGCTCGACCAGGCCGCTGCCGCGTCGCTGACGACGGTCCTCGAGCGCGCCGGTGACGCCACCGTCCGCAGCGTCGACTCGAAGCCGTACACGCGACGTCCGGCCGCCCCGTTCACCACGTCGACGCTCCAGCAGGAAGCCGCACGCAAGCTCCGTCTGTCCCCGCGACAGACCGCTCGTGCCGCGCAGACCCTGTACGAGAACGGCTACATCACCTACATCCGTACGGACTCGGTCTCGCTCTCGAAGCAGGCCATCGACGCCGCTCGCAAGCAGGCAGCGGACCTGTACGGTTCGGCCACCGTTCCGGACAAGCCCCGTCTCTACGCGAGCAAGAGCAAGAACGCGCAAGAGGCGCACGAGGCGATCCGTCCCGCCGGGGACTCCTTCCGCACCCCGCAAGACCTGCAGGGCACCCTGACCGGTGTGGAGTGGCGCCTCTACGACCTCATCTGGAAGCGCACCATCGCTTCCCAGATGGCGGACGCCAAGGGTTCGACCGCATCGATCGTGCTCGGCATCTCCTCCGCCGAGTCGGTCGAGGGCATCGCCTCGACCGCGAACGGCACCGACGCGGAGTTCACCGCCTCCGGCACCGTCATCACGTTCCGCGGCTTCCTCAGCGCCTACGAAGAAGGCCGTGACGAGGACCGCCACGAGTCCTCCGAGCGTGCCGGTCAGGACGTCGCCCTGCCGAACGTGGCCCAGGGCGAGCACCTCGCGGTCAGCGACGTCGAGGCGAAGGGGCACGACACCACCCCGCCGCCGCGCTTCACCGAGGCGAGCCTCATCAAGACGCTGGAAGAGCTGGGGATCGGGCGTCCGTCGACCTACCCCACCATCAGCCCGACGATCATCGACCGCGGCTACGTCTCGCTCCGCGGTACGCAGCTGGTGCCGAACTGGATCGCGTTCAGCGTGGTGCGGCTGCTCGAGGAGTACTTCGGCGAGCTCGTGGAGTACGACTTCACCGCCGAGATGGAAGAAGACCTCGACCGCATCGCCCGCGGCGACGCCGACCGGGTGGACTGGCTCAAGGGCTTCTACTTCGGTGGCGGCGACGACGACCAGCGCGGCCTGCGGACCGTCATCGACAACCTCGGTGAGATCGACGCCCGCGAGATCAACTCGGTCGAGCTCGCTCCGGGCCTCACACTCCGGATCGGTCGGTACGGCCCCTACATCGAGGTGCCGAGCGACGACCCCGAGAAGCCGCGGCGCGTCAACGTCCCCGAGGACCTCGCTCCCGACGAACTGACCGTCGAGAAGGCGAAGGAACTCGTCGACGCCCCGGTGATCGGCGATCGCGTCGTCGGGATCAACCCGGAGACGGGCAAGGAAGTCCTGGCGAAGGACGGCCGCTTCGGCCCCTACGTCACGGAGCGCACCCCCGAGCCCGAACCCACCGTGGACCCGAAGACCGGCGAGGTCGTCGAGGCGCCCGCAGTGGCGGAGGCCCCGGCGGCCGAGGCAGCTGCTGCGACCGCGACGAGCGAGACGGCGACGGCGAAGAAGGCCCCCGCAAAGAAGGCGCCTGCGAAGAAGACGACGAAGAAGGCCGCGGCGCCGAAGGAACGCACCGCCTCGCTCTTCAAGTCGATGGATCCGCAGACCGTCGACCTCGAGACGGCGCTGAAGCTCCTCGACCTTCCACGCGTCGTGGGCCAGGACCCGGAGACGGGCAACGACATCACGGCGCAGAACGGCCGGTACGGGCCGTACCTGAAGAAGGGGACCGACACCCGGACCCTGCCCGGCGAGGACGCGATCTTCGACATCGACCTGCCCGGTGCACTCGAGCTGTTCGCGCAGCCGAAGTACGGCGGGAACCGCACCGCGAGCGCCGCGCTCAAGGAGTTCGACGCCGACCCGGTGTCCGGCAAGCCGATCAAGATGAAGGACGGCCGATTCGGCCCGTACGTCACCGACGGCGAGACGAACGCGACCATCCCCAAGGGCGAGGACGTCGAGGCCGTCGACCACGCCCGCGCGGTCCAGCTCATCGCCGACAAGCGTGCCAAGGGGCCGGTCAAGAAGAAGACCCCGGCTCGTCGGACGGCGGCCAAGAAGAAGTGACCGGTCGCTTCATCACGCTCGAGGGCGGCGACGGCGCGGGAAAGACGACCCAGGCGGAGCTGCTCTCGGCGTGGCTCGGTGCGCACGGTCGGACCGTGGTGCGCACCCGCGAACCCGGCGGCACCGACCTCGGCGTCCAGATCCGGCAGATGGTCCTGCACGAGCGGGGCCACGTCGCACCCCGGGCCGAGGCGCTGCTGTACGCGGCCGACCGTGCCCAGCACGTCGAGACGATCGTCCGTCCGGCGATCGCGCGCGGCGAGGTCGTCCTGCAGGACCGCTACATCGACTCGTCCGTCGCCTACCAGGGCGTCGCGCGGGGGCTCGGCGCCGAGCAGGTCCGCTCCGTCTCGGAGTGGGCAGCGGACGGCCTGGCACCGGACCTCACGATTCTGCTCGACCTCGACGTCACCGTCGGACGCGCCCGGGTGGCCGCGGCGCGGGGCGACACCTTCGACCGCCTCGAGTCCGAGGCCGCGGCGTTCCACGAGTCCGTCCGTCAGGCCTTCCTCGCGATGGCGGAGGCCGAGCCGGCACGCTTCCTGGTGGTCGACGCCTCGGACCCGACCGACGCCGTACAGGACGCGATCCGTCGAGCGGTCGCCCCGCTCGTCGGGATCGACCCGGCATGACGGTGGTCACTGACAGGATGGTCCCGTGAGCGTGTGGGACGGCCTGACCGGGCAGGACGAAGCGGTCGCGTCGCTGCGCAACGCAGCCGAGTCGACCGACGGCACCGGCGGCATGACGCATTCGTGGCTCATCACCGGCCCGCCCGGGTCGGGACGGTCGAACGTGGCGACCGCCTTCGCCGCGGCGCTCGTGGGCGACGGCCCCGACGACGACCACACACTGCGGCAGATCACCGCGAAGACCCACCCAGACGTCTCGGTGCTCACGACCCAGCGCGTGATCATCACGATCGACGAGATCCGGCAGCTCGTCACCTCGTCGTACTACTCGCCGTCGGTCGGGCGCTACCGCGTCGTCATCATCGAGGATGCCGACCGCATGACCGAGCGCACCTCGAACCTGCTGCTCAAGGCGCTCGAGGAACCCCCGGAGCGTACGGTCTGGATCCTCTGCGCCCCGAGTGAAGCCGACCTGTTGCCGACGATCCGGTCGCGCGTCCGCTCGGTCCGTCTGCGGGTGCCCGGCATCGAGTCCGTCGCCGACCTGCTCGTCGCCCGGACCGGTGTCGACCGCGCCCTCGCCATGGATGCTGCTCGTCAGGCGCAGAGCCACATCGGCATGGCACAGCGCCTGGCCACGAGCGAGCCGGCACGTGACCGTCGACGCCGGACCCTGACGACCGTGCTCGGTGTGCGGAGCGTGGGTGACGCCGTCATGGCGGCCGCGGAGCTCCTCGCCGTCGCCGACGAGGACGCCACGTCCATCACCGAGCAGCGGGACTCCGAAGAGCGCGACGCAGCCCTGCGCTCGCTCGGGGTCGAACCCGGCGGGACGATCCCGCCGGCGCTCCGGTCGCAGCTCCGCGCCCTCGAGGACGACCAGAAACGCCGTGCGACCCGCAGCCTGCGCGACGGCCTCGACCGGATCCTGGTGGACGTCTCCTCGCTGTACCGTGACCTGCTCCTGCTGGGGCTCGGAGCCCCGGCGGAACCGGTCAACCTGGCGATGCAGGACCAGCTCGAGCACGCGCTGCCGACGATGCCGCCCGCTGCCGCGCTCGAGGTCCTCGACGCCGTGGCCCTGGCCCGCCAGCGCATCGCGGCCAACGTGGCTGCACTCCTGGCGCTCGAAGCACTGCTCGTCACCATCGCCCGCGCCCGCCGCTGAGTCACGGCGTGCGACAATCACGGCATGCCCGACGCTGAACCCGGCCTGCGCGAACGGAAGCGCCGCGCCACCCGGCGCGCCATCCAGCAGGCTGCGCTCCGGATCGCCATCGAGGACGGCCTCGGCGCGGTCACGGTTGACGAGATCTCCCGGCGGGCAGACATCTCGCCCCGGACGTTCTTCAACTACTTCCCGAGCAAGGAGCAGGCGATCCTCGGGGACGACCCGCAGCTGCCTGACGACGCGGCGTTGCAGGCGTTCGTCGACGGTGGTCCGAGCGGCGACCTGCTCGCGGACATCGGCGCGCTGCTCGTGCACTCGACACGCGAACTGATCGAGGAGCGCGGGCTCATCGAGGAGCGGCAGCAGGTCCTCCGCGCGAACCCGGAGCTGTTCAGCCGTCGGATGGCGTCCATGAAGGAGTTCCAGGCGGAGCTGCAGGCGGCCATCGCGCGGCGGCTCGAAGACGCCGCCCCGGAGCTCGCCGCGGACCCCGAGGCGCTCCGTCGTCGCGCGGGGCTCGCGGCCATCGTCGCCCTCGCCGCTCTGCGCCACGCCTGGTGGGAGTGGTCGGGTTCCGAAGCCGGAACGCACCTGGTCGACGAGCTCGAACGGTCCTTCTCCGAGCTCGGCGTGCTGGTTTCGCGTTCACTCGTCTGAACCTGTATAGTCATTGCTCGTGCCACTCCGGACATGGAGTGTGCGCCGCCTTAGCTCAGTCGGTAGAGCGATTCACTCGTAATGAATAGGTCGTCGGTTCGATTCCGACAGGCGGCTCCGTGAACACCCCGGTCAGGTCCACTCGAAGTGGCTCTGACCGGGGTTTTCGTATTCCGGACGAATCCGTGTCCCTCGCCCGAGGGGCAGACGTCCGGCGTGATCGCGGGCTAGCCTTGTCCGCGATACGGGGGACACGATGACCGACCACCAGCCCAGCGCTCCACCGGCGATGACGCCGTGCTGAAGCGTGTCTTGGTCATCGTCGTGGTCGCCGCCACTGCCGGAGCCCTCGCGGTGACCGCGGCAGCAGTGCCCGAGTCCGGCGCGACGTCGGCGTCGACCTCGTCGCCGAGCACCGGTTCGTCCGCGACCCCGACGGCGTCCGCGACCGGCCCCGCGTACCTGGCGGACCGCGAGCCGACCTTCTCCGAGGACTTCGACACCCCCGCCGCAGCCGGCGGCCCGTTCGCCGAGACGTACCGGAACTCGTGGCAGCCGTACCCCGACGGCACCGGCGGCAAGTACTACTCGAACGAGCTCGTCAGCGCCCACGACGGCTACCTGGACGTCGCGATGGACGGTGAGCACGGTGCTGCCGGAACGTTCGGCACGCCCACCGGCGCGTGGTCACACGTCGGCGGCACCTTCAGCATCCGTGCGCGGGCGACCGGCGGAGACGGCAACGGGATCGCGGTCATGCTCTGGCCGACGTCGAACGTCTGGGCCGACGGCGAGGTGAGCTACCCGGAGGGACAGTTCGACGGGTCGCCCCGCGTCTTCCACCACTCGATGCTGCCGGGGCTGGAGCGCCGCTTCGAGCACTACAACACCCGGGTGTCCTGGAACGACTGGCACACGTACACGACCGAGTGGGTGCCGGGGAAGAGCGTCCGGTACTACCTCGACGGCAAGCTCGTGTTCACGGTGCCGCGCAACGTGCCCACCACTCCGCATCGGTACATGTTCCAGATCGGCAACTGGGGCGACCCGGGGCACGTCCAGATCGACTGGGTCCGCACCTACGACAGGTGAGAGACCAATCCCCCCGGACGGGGGCTCCGAATCAGTCCGGTCGTACGACCCGACACCCGTGTGCTCGCGTCGATGACCCGAACCTCGACGCGGGTGCGCGGACGGGGACGATCCCCGTTCTGGGGCTGCCCGACGGCGTCGGCGCGGTCCACGATGAGAGGGAACCCGTTCCGTCGTCACCGAGAGGTCGTCATGCTGCTGTCCCTGGTCTACATGAGCGCAGCGAAAGAGGTGTTCGACCAGGAGCGGCTCGACGCACTGCTCGAGCACGCACGGCTCCGCAACGCGGCGTCCGGCCTGTCCGGTCTGCTCGTCTACAAGGACGGCCGGTTCATGCAGCTGCTCGAGGGTCCGGAGGGAGCCGTGCTCCAGACGTACCAGCGCATCATCGACGACCCGCGGCACACCGAGGTCGGCCTGCTGGTCGAGGAGCGCATCCACACCCCGCGCTTCGGGGAGTGGAAGATGGCGTTCCACCGCGAGCCGGACGCCGAGCTGCCCGACGGGTTCGACTCGTTCCTCGCCGAGGGCGACGCGAGCGCCGACACGAGCCGTGCCCGTGAGCTCCTGCGCTGGTTCCGGAACCACCCGATGGCCGCCCCGGACGCTGCGCTCGGCAAGCACCGCCGCTGACAGCACCGCCCCAGCCCACGTCGCGCTGGTAGACAGGACGCATGACGGTTCGCTGGGGAGTCATCGGCACAGGCGGCATCGCACGGTCCTTCGTGGGTGACTGCACCGCGGCCGGCATCGTGTTCACCGCCGTGGGCAGCCGCACCCGCGGACACGCCGAGGCCTTCGCCGCGGAGTTCGGCATCGAGCGGTCCCACGGTTCCTACGAGGACCTGGTGGCGGACGAGGGCATCGACGCGGTCTACGTCGCGACCCCGCACGTCCGGCACGCCGAGGACGCCCTGCTCGCGATCCGGGCGGGCAAGCACGTCCTGGTCGAGAAGGCCTTCACGATGACCGCGGAGGAGGCCCGTACGGTCGTCGACGCCGCTCGACGATCGGGTGTCGCGGTGATGGAGGCGATGTGGACCCGCTTCCTGCCGCAGATGGCGATGATCCGCGAGATCGTCGCGGAGGGTCGGATCGGTCGCCCGATGGTCGTCGAGGCGACGCACCACCAGGCCCTCCCGACGGACCCGAGTCACCGGCTGCGCGACCCGGCACTCGGTGGGGGAGCGATGCTCGACCTCGGGATCTACCCGGTGTCCTTCGCGGTGGACGTGCTCGGCGTGCCGACCGCGCTCGTCGCAGCGGGCACGCTGAGCGAGCAGGGCGTCGACGAGCAGATGGGCCTGGTCATGACGCACACGGGCGGCGCGCAGTCGATGATCCACTTCGGGATGGACCTGCGGAGTCCGAACACGGCGTCGATCATCGGCGAGACCGGCCGCATCGACCTCGACTCCACCTGGTACACGCCGACCACCTGGCGGATCCGCGACCGCGACGGTGCCGTGGTCGAGGAGTTCGACGGTCGCGAGGAACTCGCCGGCTACGAGCACGAGGCCCGTGCCTTCGAGGCGATGATCACGTCGGGCCGCCACGACGACGGCCCGATGGACCCGGACGAGACCGTCGCGATCATGGCGGTGCTGGACGAGGCGCGTCGCCAGGTCGGGGTCCGGTACCCCGCCGACGGTCCCGTCGCGGCTCCCTGATCCGGCGCCCGTCCTCGACGGATCCCGCCCCCGGCCTGGAGGCTCCTGCCGCAGTTCCGTAGGATCGGTCGCGATGTCCGAGCAGCAGCCCACCCCGCATTCCGTCCCGGAGCGGTTCCGCGCCGCCGTCACCGCGGTGCGCGCATCCGCCGCACGACGCCCGGTCCCCTGGATCGCAGGTGGTCTCGCGGCGCTGCTCGTGGTCGGCTCCGGCGGGGCCGTCGCCGTCGCAGCAGCCACGACCCCGGACTCCCGGACGGCCGCCGCGCCGAGCTCGACCCGGACCGCGTCCTCGGCTCCGGACCGGACGACCACCACGAAGCGCCCGACGGCGAAGCCGTCCCCGACGCCGACCGCCGACGCCCGCGTCGTGCCGGACGACCTCGCCGGCCCGTCCGCCCTCCGGACCTGCTCGATCGCGACGGCTGCGTCGGCGAGCGGCCTCGGCGACTTCGAGGGGTACGTGATGGACGCCGAGACGGGCAAGGTCCTGTTCTCGAAGCACGGCGAACGGGCCGCCCAGACGGGCAGCGTCATGAAGACCCTGACCTCGGCGACCGCGCTCTCCGTGCTCGGGGGCGACCACCGCATCCCGACGACCGTCACACGGGAGTCCGCGAACACCGTCGCCCTGGTCGGGCACGGCGACGCGACGCTGTCCGCCGGCGGCGGGACCGTGTACCCGGGCGCCCCGACCCTCGCCCAGCTCGCGCAGCAGGTGAAGGCGAAGGTGGGTGGCACCCCGGTCACCACGATCGTCACCGATGACTCCTACTGGAGCGATGCTGACGCCTGGGACCCCACGTGGCCGGTCTCCGAGCGCACCATCGGGTACCAGCCGGAGGTCACCGCGCTGATGGTCGACGGCGACCGAGCGAACCCCGCAGCGGCGACGTCACCGCGGTCGGAGGACCCGGTCGGACGCGCGGGCGTCGCCTTCCGCACGGCGCTGGCGAACGCGGGCGTCGCGGGCGCCGGTTCCGCGCAGATCGTCAAGCGGGCGACGACGGGCACCGAGACGATCGCCACGGTGTCCTCGCAGCCGGTGTCGACGCTCATCGGGCAGATGATCCCGAACTCGGACAACACCCTGGCCGAGATGCTCGCCCGGGTGTCCTCGAAGGAGTCCGGGTCGAACGGCTCGGCGGCGTCCCTGTCGTCCGTGTACCAGTCGGCGCTGCGCTCGTACGGCCTCGACCCGGCCGGCATCGTGATCAAGGACGGCTCGGGCGAGAGCGCCTCGAACGCCGTGTCGCCGGAGTTCGTCGCCCACCTGATGGTGCAGGTCGCCTCCGGCGCGAAGGGCCTCGGGACGCTCGCGAACGCCCTGCCGGTGTCCGGGCAGTCCGGCACGCTCGCGAGCCGGTTCACCGGCGCGAACGCGGTCGCCCGTGGCAAGGTGCACGCGAAGACGGGCTGGATCGACAGCGCGAACACCCTCGGCGGCTACATCGACGCCGCCGACGGGTCTCGGTTGACCTTCGCCTTCTACGCCATCGGTTCGCCGCGTGCGGCGGCACTCCCGGCACTCGACGCGGTGACCGCCGCGACCTACTCGTGCGGGAGCAAGCTCACCGGCTCCTGAGCCGACGGGTGTTGGATGGACCCATGGCAAGAGCACTCCTCGTCGTGGACGTCCAGAACGACTTCACCGAGGGCGGTGCGCTCGCGGTCACCGGGGGAGCGGCGCTCGCGAAGCGCATCACCGCGTTCCTCGGTCGGCACGGGGACGAGTACGACCTCATCGTGGCGTCCCGCGACTGGCACCACGGGGACGACGACAACGGCGGACACTTCGCCGGACCCGAAGGACCCGACTTCGTCGACACGTGGCCGGTGCACTGCGTCGCCGGGACGCCCGGCGCCGACTACCACCCTGATCTCGACACCGCACTGATCGACGTCGACGTCCTCAAGGGCCAGGGTACGCCGGACTACTCGGCGTTCCAGGCCGTGACCGAAGCGGGCGTCCCGCTGGCCGACCTGCTCGCCGAGCGCCGCGTGCACACGATCGACGTCGTCGGCATCGCGACCGATCACTGCGTCCGAGCCTCGGCACTCGACGCCCGTGCCGCTGGACTCGACGTCGCCGTGTACGAGGACCTGGTGGCCGGCGTCGACGCCGAGCGCAGCGCCCGGGCGCTCGACGAGATCCGGGCGGCCGGCGGACACGTCGACCGCAGCGACATGGACGAGGGCCTCGCGAACCCAGGAGGAGCACGACTGTGACCGACACCACCACGAACGAGACCACCACCGTCGCCGACGAGCACGTCCGCGTCGAGGGCGTCCCCACCGGACTCTTCATCGGGGGCACCTGGCGTGCCTCGTCGAGCGGGTCCACGTTCGCCGTGCACGACCCGTCGACCGGTGCCGTCCTGGCCGAGGTCGCCGACGCCACACCCGAGGACGGCATCGCCGCCCTCGACGCCGCGGCCGCCGCACAGGAGTCCTGGGCAGCCACGGCCCCGCGCACACGGTCGGACATCCTGCGCCGGGCGTTCGACCTGGTGCACGAGCACGCCGACGACCTCGCGGCCCTGATGTCGCTCGAGATGGGCAAACCCCTGGCCGAGGCCCGCGGCGAAGTCGTCTACGGCGGCGAGTTCCTGCGCTGGTTCTCGGAAGAAGCGGTCCGCATCACCGGTGACTACCGCACGAACCCCGAGGGCACCGGGCGCGCGATCGTGCTGAAGCGTCCGGTCGGCCCCGTCTACGCGATCACGCCGTGGAACTTCCCGCTCGCGATGGCGACCCGGAAGATCGGCCCGGCCCTGGCTGCCGGCTGCACGGTGGTCGCGAAGCCGGCCGACCTCACCCCGCTGACGACCCTGTTCCTGGTCGAGCTGTTCCGCCGTGCCGGGCTGCCGGACGGTGTGCTCAACGTGATCCCGTCGAGTGACGCCAAGGGGCTGTCCGAGCCGATCATCGCCGACCCGCGCCTGCGCAAGCTGACGTTCACCGGTTCGACCCCGGTCGGTTCGGCGCTCCTCAAGCAGGCGGCGGACAACGTGCTCAAGACGAGCATGGAGCTCGGCGGCAACGCCCCGTTGCTCGTGTTCGACGACGCCGACCTCGACGAGGCGGTGGACGCGGCGATGCTCGCGAAGTTCCGCAACACGGGCGAAGCGTGCACCGCGGCGAACCGGTTCTTCGTGCAGGACGGCATCGCCGACGCGTTCGTCGCGGCCCTCACCGCGAAGGTGGACGCCCTGCGCGTCGGCCGGGGAACCGAGGACGGCACGACGCTCGGACCGCTCATCGACGACCGCGCCGTGGACAAGGCCGCCTCGCTCGTCGACGACGCCCTCGGTCGCGGTGCCCGGCTCGTCACCGGTGGCCACCGGATCGACCGCCCGGGCACGTTCTACGAGGCGACGGTGATCGACGACGTGCAGCCCGGCTCGGAGATCATGACGACGGAGATCTTCGGACCGGTCGCCTCGGTCACGCGCTTCAGCACCGAGGACGAGGGGATCCGGCTCGCGAACGACACCGAGTACGGACTCATCGCCTACGCCTTCACAACCGACTTCCGGCGCGGCCAGCGGCTCGCCGAGCGCCTGGAGACGGGCATGCTCGGGCTGAACACGGGCGTCGTGTCCAATGCGGCGTTCCCGTTCGGCGGCGTGAAGTCCTCGGGCCTGGGCCGCGAGGGATCGCACGAGGGCATCGAGGAGTACCTCGAGACCGTCTACGTGCTGACGCCGGACCCGTTCGCCGCCTGAGCCCGAGTCGGCGGTACGGCCGCGGTGCACGCGGCCGTACCCGGTCTCACACGAGCAGCTGGTGCTTCGCCAGGTCGCGGTAGAGCGGCGTCGACTCCACGAGCTCGGAGTGCGTGCCGCTGCCGACGACGCGGCCGTGCTCGAGCACGACGATCACGTCGGAGTCGACCACCGTCGACAACCGGTGGGCGATGACGAGCAGGGTGCGGTCCTCGGCGACGGCGTCGATCGCGAGCCGCATCTTCTGCTCGTTGACCCCGTCGAGTGACGACGTCGACTCGTCGAGCAGCAGGATCGGGGGAGCGGCGAGCAGCGCGCGGGCGATGGCCAGGCGCTGCCGTTCCCCACCGGAGAGCATGACGCCGTCCTCACCGACCTGCGCGTCGAGACCGCGGGGATCGCGGTGCAGGACCTCGCCGAGGTTGACCGCTTCGAGCACCCGGACGCAGTCGTCCTCGGTGGCGTTCGGCGACCCGAGCAGCAGGTTGGCGCGGATCGTGCCGGCGAGCACGGGCGCGTCCTGCTCGACGTAGCCGATCTGGGCACGGAGCTCGTCGCGGTCCATGCCGCGCACGTCGATGCCACCCAGGCGGATGACGCCGTCGGAGGGGTCGTAGAACCGCTCGATCAGCGCCAGGGTCGTCGACTTGCCGGCGCCGGACGGGCCCACGAGTGCGACGCGTGAGCCGCGGGGCACCCGGAACGACACGTCGTGGAGCACCACGTCGTCGGCCGGGCGCTCGTCGTCGACGTGATCCGGGCCTCCTGGGCGGTCCGCGGGGTCGGACGCGACCGCGCCGTCGGCACCCGATGCGTCCGCCTGGGCGCGGTACCGGAACGACACGTGCTCGAACGCGATGGCGTCGTCGGTGGCGACGGCTGCGGCCGGCCGGGCCGACTCGTCGTCCTGGGACTCGGTCGGCAGGTGCAGGATCTCCTCGATCCGGCCGAGCGCGCCGAGCGCCTGGGCGACGGCGACGGCCGCGCCCATCGCCTGGCCGAGCGGCATGATCATCATGAAGAGCAGCAGGATGAACGTGATGAGCGTCGCGATGGTGATGGTGCCGGCTGCGACCTGTGCCCCGCCGACGCCCAGGACGGCGATGAACGCGACCTGCATGACGATGCTGGCGACGGGGACGACGAAGGCGGACATCTTCGCGATGTCGAGGCCCCGCTTGTAGGCCTCGGTCGCGTGGCCGTCGACCTCGCGCACCTCGCGCTCGGTGGCGCCGGCCGCTCGGATGGTCCGGACCGCGCCGATCCCGCGTTCGACGGCGGCAGTGAGGTCGCCGACCTTCTCCTGCGCACGCTTCGAGGCGACCCGGATGCGACGGCTCAGTCCGCCGACGACGACGATGGCGATCAGGACGATGACGATCACGATGCCGAGCAGCAGTGGATCGATGATCGCCATCGCGACGATGGCGCCGATGAACGTGAGCGCGCCGCCGATCGACTCGATCAGTCCCTGGGTCAGGACGGCCCGGAGGAGCGTGGTGTCGCTGCCGACGCGGGACACCAGGTCGCCGGTTCGGCGGGTGTCGAACTCCGAGATCGGCAGGTTGAGGATGCGGGCGATGAGCTTGCGGCGGGTGGAGAGCACGACGCCCTCGCCCGCGCGCTGCAGCAGGAAGTGCTGCACGCCGTTCAGCACTCCCGCGACGATGACGAGCCCGACCAGCAGCCACACGAGCGTGCTGAGGGTGTTGCCCTGCTGCACCGCGGTGATGACCTGATTGACCAGGAGTGGCTGCGCGAGCGATGCCCCCGCACCGAGGACGCTCAGCACGATGATCACGACCATCGCGGGCTTGTTCTCGAACAGGTAGGACAGCAGGCGGCCGAACGTGGCGCGGGGGCCGTCGGAGGTCTTCGGGCGTGCGAAGGGGAAGCTCATCGTGTTCCTAGTTTCTGCCGTACTTCTTGTGCACTGCCTGTCGGCTGACACCGAGCAGCGTCGCGATCTCCTGCCACGAGGCGCCGGCGGTGCGGGCACGTCGCGCGGCGAGCTCTTCGGTCCGGTCGAGCTCACGGCGCAGTTCCCGCACGTTGGCGAGGGCGGAGAACGGGTCGTCCCCCGATGCTCCGGCCGCGAGGCTCGTGATGGTCGGTCGGTCCATGCCTGTCAACCTACATTGACGCACCGGCCTTCGTCAACCTGCGTTGACGGCGTCTCGTGCCCGGGAGGCCGCGGTGCATCGGGTGCGCAGACGCCGGCGTCTTCGTTCGACGCCGCCACGTGCGCGAGACGCCGCCGGATTCGGCGGCGTCTCGGCGGGCATGCGGCGTCTTGCTGACACGACGGCGTGTTGCGGGGCACACACGACGGCGTGTTCCGGGGCACACACGACGGACGGACGGGAGGCCCGGTGCCAGCTGGCACCCATACCTCGCAGGCTCGGTCGGCGCACCCCGCGCAACGCTTCGCGTCGCTGCTGAGCGGGGTGCGCCCGTCCGTCAGGGGTCGCCGATCAGGCGTCGGCGATGTCCTTCGACTTCGTCTCGCGCACGAAGAGCAGCGCGACCAGCGTCACGACCGCGGCGATCGTCAGGTACAGGCCGACCAGGAAGATGTTGCCGTCCGGCTTCCAGAGCGCCAACGCGATGGTCGGGGCGAGTGACGCACCGAGGATCGACGCGACGTTGTACGCGATGGCCGAGCCGGTGTACCGGACGTTCGTCGGGAACAGCTCGGGCAGCAGCGCACCCATCGGACCGAAGGTCAGCCCCATCAGCGAGAGCCCGACGATGAGGAACGTCACCACGGTGATCGGCCCACTCGACGCCGCGAACCAGAACTGGAACGTCAGGCCGAACAGCGCGATGCCGATCGTGGTCGGGATGAGGGTCTTCCGGCGGCCGAACCTGTCGGCGAGCAGCCCCGCGATCGGGGTGAAGATGCCGAAGAAGACGACGCCGATCATGAGCAGCGTCAGGAACTCGCCACGGGTGTACCCGAGGCCGACCTTCGGGACGAGTGCGCTCGCCTCGGCGCCGGTCGTGCCGTACGACAGGGTGAACGTCGTCATGAAGTAGAAGAGCACGTACGTGGCGACCATGCCGAAGGTGCCGACGATGACGGCCCGCCACGAGGTGCGGAACACCCGGCCGAGCGGGACCTTCGCGACCGTGCCGGACTCCTGCACACCGCGGAACACCGGCGACTCGACGAGCTTGAAGCGCACGTAGAGGCCGATGATGACGAGCACGGCGGACAGCAGGAACGGGATGCGCCAGCCCCATGCCTGGAAGTCGGCGTTCGGGGTGCCGTCGGCGCCGGCGGGCATCGCCGCGTTGATCGCGATGAACAGGCCGTTGGCGAGCAGGAAGCCGATCGGGGCACCGAGCTGCGGCATCGAGCCGAACACGCCGCGCTTGCCCTTCGGCGCGTTCTCGGTCGCGAGCAGGGCCGCGCCGGACCACTCGCCGCCGAGCCCGACGCCCTGGGCGAAGCGCATCACGGCGAGCAGGATCGGGGCCCAGACCCCGATGGTGTCGAACGTCGGCAGGCAGCCGATCAGGAACGTGGCGGTGCCCATCACGAGCAGCGACGCGACGAGGGTGGTCTTGCGGCCGATCCGGTCGCCGAAGTGCCCGAAGATGATCGACCCGACCGGCCGGGCGAAGAACGCCAGGGCGAACGTGACGAAGGACGACAGCTGCGAGGCCGTCGGGTCCTCGTTCGGGAAGAACAGCGTCGGGAAGACGAGCACCGCGGCGGTCGCGTAGACGTAGAAGTCGTAGAACTCGATCGACGTGCCGACGAGGCTCGCGATGACGACGCGGGAGCGCGGGTTGCCGGCGGGCGCCGGAGCGGAGGTGGGGGTTGCGGGTGCCGGGGCGGCGGTCATGACAGGGCGGGGTCTTCCGTGCTGCGTGCTCCCGACGGGGAGCACGAGGATCCGAAACGGCGGACACCGATCGGTTCGCGCGGGGTGGCGCGGGCACCGATCGGGTGCGTTCGGCTGAGGGGGGACCGCTTGTGACGGAAGCCCGATCATACGACAGATGTCGTCTGCCTGCGAATCAGCCCAGAGTCGGCTGGCTGCAGCTCCGTCGCCTGCGCGCGCTCAGGCGCCCGCGCCGGCTCCCGCTTCGAGGTGCTCGGGCAGCTGGTGGCCCATCCGGTCGCGCTTGGTGTCGAGGTACCCGGCGTTCTGCGCCGAGACGCCGACGACCAGCGGCACGAGGGAGTCGACGGTGATGCCGTGCTCCTCGAGCTGGCGGCGCTTCTCCGGGTTGTTCGACAGCAGCCGGACGCGGGTGATGCCGAGGTCGGCGAGGATGCCCGCGGCGCCGCCGTAGGCGCGGGAGTCGGCGGGCAGGCCGAGCGCGAGGTTGGCGTCGAGGGTGTCGAGACCGTCCTCTTGCAGGCGGTAGGCCTTGAGCTTGTTGATGAGGCCGATGCCGCGGCCCTCTTGCCCGCGCAGGTAGACGACCACGCCGCCCTCGGCTGCGATCGTGTCGAGCGCGGCGTCGAGCTGGGGGCCGCACTCGCACTTCAGCGACCCGAAGGCCTCACCGGTCAGGCACTCGGAGTGCACCCGGACGAGTGCCCCGTCGGTGGGCATCGAGCCGTCCGGCAGGGTGCCGATGATCGCGACGTGCTCGGCGCTCGTCACGAGGTCGCGGTAGGCGCGCATCTGGAAGGTGCCGTGGGTGGTCGGCACGTTCGTGGACACCTCGAACTTGACCGGGCTCCCCGGCGTGGGGGAGGTCAGCGCATCGGTCATGGGGTGCTCCGGTCGTTCGTGGGCCCGTCGTTCCCGAGCCCGGGTGTCGCGTCGTGCTGCTGCTGGTGCTGGTGCTGCGGACGGTGCGGTCGGGCTCGGACCAGCAGGTCGGGGCCGAGGCTGGTGGTCGATAGTACGTCCAACCGCCGACGATCTGAGATGCTTCCCACCCCCAGGTCGTCGAGGGCGACCCGGGGTCCGCCGAGCAGCACCGGGGCGAGGTACACCAGGTACTCGTCGACGAGTCCGGCGGCGATGAGCGCCGAGGCGACCGTGGGACCACCCTCGACGAACACCGAGTGCACGCCGTGCCCGCGCAGGGCACCGAGTGAGGCGGCCAGGTCGTGTCCGGGCAGGGTGACGAGCCCGCGCGGGTGCCGACGGACCGCGGCGTCGGCCGGCACCGGGCGGTCACCGAGCACCACGGCGAGCGGCTGGTCGGCGAGCAGTTCGCCGGCGTCCCCGCGCGCGGTCAGGCTCGGGTCGTCGGCCAGGACGGTGCCGGTGCCGACGAGGATCGCGTCATGGGCGGCGCGCTGTTCGTGGACGTGCTGCCGGGCGGCGGCGCCGGTGATCCACTTGCTCGTGCCGTCGGCAGCGGCAGCGCGCCCGTCGAGGCTGGACGCCCACTTCACGGTGACCCACGGTCGGCCGAATCGGACCGAGAGCAGCCACCGTTCGAGGAACGCCTCGGCCTGGTCGGCCAGGACCCCGGAGACGACCTGGACCCCGGCGGCATGGAGTCGGTCGGCGCCGCCGTGCACGTCGGCTCCGGGGTCGTCGATCGCGTACACGACCCGGGCGATCCCGGCGTCGAGCAGTGCCACGGCGCACGGCCCGGTCCGACCGACGTGGTTGCAGGGTTCGAGGGTCACGACCGCGGTCGCGCCGCGCAGCAGTGCCGGGTCGACCTTGGCCATCGCGTCGACCTCGGCGTGCGGGGTGCCGGCGCCCTTGTGCCACCCCTCGGCGAGGACCTCGCCGGTGGGGGAGAGGATCACGGCGCCGACGCGGGCGTGGTCGCCGACGACGGGCCCGAGGGCCGCGAGTTCGAGCCCGCGGCGCATCGCCCGGACCTCGTTGGGTCGTGCCGTGTCGCTCACGGGCCGAGCCTACCGGCGGTGGTTGGGTGACACGTCACCACGGTTGTGAGCGCGCTCAGGCGCTGGGCCAGGGGAGCTCTGAGGCGGGAGTGCCGTCTGCGCGTCGCAGTGCGGTCCACGCCGTGGTCGGGCCGCCGTCCCGGTCCGGCACCCGGGCTGCGCCGAGGCCGGTGTACGAGAACCCGGCCGCACGGGCGACCGCCGCCGAGGCCGTGTTGCCCTGGTAGCACTCCCAGTAGACGTCCGGCGCGCCCTGCTCGAACGCCCGGTCGACGACGAGCCGGACGGCGTCGTGCATGAGTCCGGCACCGCGCGCGGACGGTGCGAGCCAGAACCCGAGGTCACGACCGGCGGTGCGGTAGCTGATGATGCCCGCGAGCCACGTCGAGCCGGCCGGTCGGATCGCCCACGTGTACTCGCGGTCCGAGGCCCACCCCGGTCCGACCAGGGCGTCGACGAAGGTCCGGGCATCCTGCTCGCGGTACGGCGTCGGCACCGTCGTCCACCGGACGATCTCCGGGTCCTGGCAGGCCTCGGTGATCGCCGCGGTGTCGGCACGGGTGGGCAGGTCGAGCCGGACCCGCGCCGACTCGAGCGTGACGGGCTGCACGGTCAGCCGCGTGACCGCGGGACGAACCCGATGCGGTCGTAGACGCGGGCCAGGGTCTCCTGCGCGATCGACTCGGCGCGGTCGGCGCCGACGGCGAGCAGCCGGTCGAGCTCCGCCGGGTCGTCGAGCAGTTCGAGCGTCCGGGCGCGGACCGGTTCGAGCTCGGCCACGACGGCGTCGGCGACCTCGCCCTTCAGGTCGCCGTAGCCCTTGCCGACGAACGATTCCTCGAGCGCGGCGATCGAGGTGCCGGTGAACGCCGACAGGATCGACAGCAGGTTCGTCACACCGGGCTTGGCCTGGCGGTCGGCCCGGATCTCGCGCTCGGCGTCGGTGACCGCCGACTTGATCTTCTTCGCGGTGCGCTTCGGGTCGTCGAGCAGTCGGATGAGGCCGTTGTCCGACGCTGCGGACTTGCTCATCTTGCTGGTCGGGTCCTGCAGGTCGTAGATGCGCGCGGTCTCGGTCAGGATCCGTGCCTCGGGCGTGACGAACGTGTCACCGAACCGCGAGTTGAAGCGTCCGGCCAGGTCGCGCGTCAGCTCGACGTGCTGTCGCTGGTCGTCGCCCACCGGCACGACCCTGGTGTCGTAGAGCAGGATGTCGGCGGCCATCAGGATCGGGTAGGTGAAGAGCCCGACCGACGCGGCCTCGGCGCCCTGGCGTGCCGACTTGTCCTTGAACTGGGTCATCCGGCTCGCCTCGCCGAAGCCCGTCAGCGTGTTCAGCACCCAGGCGAGCTCGGCGTGCGCGGGCACGTGCGACTGCACGAACAGCGTCGCCCTGGACGGGTCGATGCCCGACGCGATGTACTGCGCAGCGGTGGCCCGGGTGTTCGCGCGGAGCTCGGCCGGGTCCTGGGGTGAGGTGATCGCGTGCATGTCGACGACGCAGTAGATCGCGTCGTGGTCGTCGAGCAGGGTCCTCCACTGCATGAGCGCCCCGACGTAGTTGCCGAGGTGCAGCGATCCGGCGGACGGCTGGATGCCCGAGAAGATGCGGGTCTTGGTCATGGTGGTGCTCCGGTGCGTCAGGTGAAGCGAGAGAAGAGGGGTCAGAGTTCGTAGTCGACGACCACGGGGGCGTGGTCGGACCATCGCTGGTCGTACGCCGCGGCGCGGTCGACCGTGTACTCCGTGACCTTGGCGGCCAGGTCGGGCGTCGCCATCTGGTAGTCGATGCGCCAGCCGGTGTCGTTGTCGAACGCCTGACCGCGCCACGACCACCACGTGTACGGGCCGTCGACGTCGCCGGCCTGGGCGCGGCCCACGTCGACCCAACCGAGCCCGGGGCCCGTGGAGCCGTCGGCACCCTCGACCGGTTCGCCGTCGGCGCCGAAGAACCGCGAGAAGTAGGCGCGCTCGCGCGGCAGGAAGCCGGCTCGCTTGACGTTGCCCTTCCAGTTCTTGATGTCGCGCTCGTCGTGCCCGACGTTGAGGTCACCGACGACGACCGCGAGCGGGTTGTGCTCGCGGAGCTTCGGCAGCCGCTCGGTCATCGCGTCGAGGAACTTCCACTTCTCGTCCTGCTTGGGGGTGTCGACCTCGCCCGAGTGCACGTACGTGGAGACCACCGTGACGGTCGTCCCGCCGATCTCGTAGTCGGCCTCGAGCCAGCGGCCGGCGGAGTCGAAGTCGTCGGCGCCCAGGGCGACGCGGTGGATCTGAGCGGAGTGTCGAGATGCGATCGCGACGCCGGCCCGGCCCTTCGCGGTCGCCGGGTCGTGCACGATGTCCCACTCGTCGCCGAGCAGCGCCGCCAGGTCGTCGCTCGACGCGCGCACCTCCTGCATGGCCAGCACGTCGACGTCACGGGTGGCGAGCCAGTCGCCCATGCCCTTGCGGAAGGCGGCGCGGACGCCGTTCACGTTGACGGATGCGAGGCGCAGGCGTGTCATGCAGAACACCTTATCGGCGGGCGCCGACAGCCCTGGACGCCCCCACGGACGCAGGGGAGGCACGGTGCCAGCTGGCACCGTGCCTCCCGTCCGCTCTGTCGTCGCGTGCAGGACGCGACCTGCGCGATCAGGCCGCGTCGTGGTCCGTCTTCAGGAACTCGACCAGGCTGTCCGCCGTGGTCTCGGCGTCGTCGCCCGACACGGTGAGGGTGACCTCGTCGCCGTTCTCGATGCCGAGCCCGAGCAGGGCGAGGATGCTGCCGGCGTTCCCGGACTTGTCGCCCTTGGCGATCGTGACCTGGTGCCCCGACGCCGTCACGGTCTGGACGAAGAGGGATGCGGGGCGAGCGTGCAGGCCGGATGCGCTGGCGACGGTCACGGTGCGGGTGGCTTCGGACATCGATGTACTCCTGTCGATGGGTGGTTGGCTCATGCTAGCGAGCGCTGGGTGGGCGGGAACGGGGCGCGGTCAGGGTCGGCCGGGCCAGAAGACCTCGGTACCGGCGGCCTCGACCTCGCGGACCAGGTCGAGGTTGACGGCGGGGTCGGTGATGATCGTGTCGATCGCGGCGAGCGGGGCGACGCGACCGAACTCCTCGCGGCCGAACTTGGTGTGGTCGGCGAGCAGGATGCTCCGTCGTGCGGACTTGATCATCGCGCTCTTCACGGCGGCCTCGGCCATGTTGTGGGTCGTCAGGCCGCGCTCCGGTGTGATGCCGTTGATGCTGATGAAGGCGACGTCGACGCTGACCATGCCGATGAGCTGGTGCGTCCAGGTGCCGACGCCGGCCAGGGAGTCGCTGCGGATGTTGCCGCCGAGCAGGTGCAGGTCGATGCCCGGGCGGTTCGCGACGGCGGTGGCGACGGGGAGCGAGTGCGTGACCACGGTCAGCCCGCGGTCGGTCGGCAGCAGCTCGGCCAGGCAGATGGTCGAGGTGCCGGCGTCGATCATGATCGAGCCGTTCTCGGGCAGTTCCGCCAGGGCGGCCTCGGCGATGACCATCTTCTCGGTCTGGTTGATGCCGCCGCGGTCGCCGACACCGGGGTGCAGGGTGATCCGCTCGACGGGGATCGCGCCGCCGTGCGCGCGACGGACGAGGCCGCGGCGCTCGAGGCTCGTCAGGTCGCGGCGGATGGTCTCGGGCGTGACGGCGAGCAACTCGGCCAGGTCCTTGACGTCCACCCGGCCCTGCGCGCGCGCCTGCTCGACGATGCGCTGGTGGCGTTCTGGTGCGTACATCGGACCTCGTCGTCTCGGGTCGGAACGGAACGGACACGCTCGGGCACGGCATCCGCGATGTCGTCCCCTGCGTTCGATCCGCCAGACGCAAACGGGCATCTGTTTCTGCATTTTTATCCCCGGATGTGTTTGTTTGTCAACGCGATGCGGGGTAGTGTGCTGCTCAGCCGCACGGGCGTGGTCTGTTCCCGTGTCGTGTGCACCGAACGATCCACCCCACCGCAAGCGCGTGTGAGATGAAGGAGTCTCGAATGTCCGAACTGCTCGGCACCGGCGTCGGCCGTGGCGTTGCCCACGGCCCCGTGCTCCGGATGGCCGACCCGCTCGGCGAACCGTCGAAGGACGCCCTGGTGGGTTCGGCCGACGACGCGAAGCAGGCGGTGCACGACGCACTGGCCGCCGTGGCGGACGACCTCAACAAGCGCGGACAGCTCGCCGGTGGCGACGCCCAGGCCGTGCTCGAGGCCCAGGCGCTCATGGCGCAGGACCCGACGCTCCTCGACGACGTGCACACCCGCATCGACGGCGGCACCAACGCCGAGCGCGCCGTGTACGAGGCGTTCGCCCAGTTCCGCGACCTGCTCGTCGGGATGGGCGGCTACATGGGGGAGCGCGCGGCCGACCTCGACGACGTCGCGCAGCGCATCATCGCCAAGCTCCGCGGCGTGCACGCCCCCGGTGTCCCCGAGTCGGACACCCCCTTCGTCCTCGTCGCCCGTGACCTCGCCCCGGCGGACACCGCGCTGCTCGACCTCGAGAAGGTCCTGGCGCTCGTCACCCGTGACGGCGGCCCGACCTCGCACACCGCGATCCTCGCCCGTGCCAAGGGCATCACCGCCATCGTCGGTGTGACCGGTGCCGATGACCTGGCCGACGGCCAGTCCGTCGTCGTGGACGCCATCGCAGGCACGGTCGTGACCGACCCCGACGCCGCACTGGTCGCGGACGTCGAGCGCCGCATCGCCGAGCGTCTCGCCGCCGCAGCGGCGCCGCTCACCGCCGGTGCCCTCGCCGACGGCCACGTCGTGCCCCTGCTCGCGAACCTCGGCAGCCCCGCCGACGCCGCCGGCGCCGTTGCTCTCGGTGCGGAGGGCGTGGGGCTCTTCCGCACCGAGTTCCTCTTCCTCGACTCGCCGAAGGCCCCCACGGTCGACGAGCAGACCGAGTCGTACCGCCAGCTCCTCGCGGCGTTCCCCGGCAAGAAGGTGGTCGTGCGCGCGCTCGACGCCGGCGCCGACAAGCCCCTGCCGTTCCTCACCGACAAGGACGAGGAGAACCCGGCCCTCGGACGCCGCGGCCTGCGTGCCCTGCGGAACCACCCCGAGGTCCTGCGCGACCAGCTCACCGCGCTCGCGCAGGCCGACGCCGCGACCGAGGCCGACCTGTGGGTCATGGCCCCGATGGTCGCCGACGCCGAGGAGACCGAGTACTTCGTCACCCTGGCCCGCGAACTCGGCATCCGCACCGCCGGTGTCATGGCCGAGGTGCCGTCGCTCGCGCTGATGGCCGAGCAGGTGTTCCAGAACGCCGACTTCGTGTCGATCGGCACGAACGACCTGACCCAGTACACGATGGCTGCCGACCGCATGCTCGGCACCGTCGCGTCCTACCAGGACCCGTGGCACCCCGCCGTCCTGCGCCTCGTCGCGCAGCTCGGCACCGCGGGGGCGACCGCCGGCAAGGCCGTCGGGATCTGCGGTGAGGCAGCAGCCGACCCGCTGCTCGCCGTCGTCCTGGTCGGTCTCGGCGCCACCACCCTCTCCATGACCCCCGCGGCCCTGGCCGACGTGCGCGCCGAACTCGGTCGCTACACGCTCGAACAGGCCCGCGAGATGGCGACGGCGGCACTCGCCGCGAGCACGGCGGCGGCCGCGAAGTCCGCTGCCGCGGCCGCGACGCACGCCGCCTGAGCCGCCACCCCAGCACCACCCCTCCCATCACCACGCAGCAGCTCCACCACACAGAAAGTCACCGCACATGACAACGTCGTCCGTTGCAGCGCCCGACGCACCCGCGAAGTCGCGGGGCGGCGCACGCGTCGCCGTTCAGAAGTTCGGCACGTTCCTCTCCGGCATGGTCATGCCCAACATCGCGATCTTCATCGCGTGGGGCATCATCACGGCCTTCTTCATCGAGACCGGGTGGACGCCCGTCGGCGTCCTCGGCGGGTTCGGTGAGACGGCCGGTGTCGCCAACCCCGGCCTCGTCGGCCCGATCCTGACCTACCTGATCCCGCTCGCGATCGCCATCCAGGGCGGCCGGATGATCTACGACACCCGCGGTGCCGTCGTCGGGTCGATCATGACCATGGGTGTCATCATCGGGGCCTCCGGCACCACGATGATCCTCGGCGCGATGATCTGTGGCCCGCTCGGTGCCTACCTGATCAAGCAGATCGACCGGATCTGGGACGGCAAGATCAAGCCCGGCTTCGAGATGCTCGTGAACAACTACGCGGCCGGCATCCTGGGCTTCGTCCTCGCGATGATCGGGTTCTTCTGGCTCGCGCCGCTGTTCAAGCTCATCGCCGAGGGCCTCGGCTCCGCGGTGGACTTCCTCGTGCAGCACTCGCTCCTGCCGCTCGCCAGCGTCATCATCGAGCCGGCGAAGGTCTTCTTCCTGAACAACGCCATCAACCACGGTGTGCTCGACCAGCTCGGCGCGGCGCAGGTCGCCGAGTCCGGCAAGTCGATCCTGTTCCTGCTCGAGGCGAACCCCGGCCCCGGCCTCGGTCTGCTGCTGGCCTTCACCTTCTTCGGTGTCGGCATCGCCCGCTCGACCGCTCCCGGCGCGATCATCATCCAGTTCTTCGGTGGCATCCACGAGATCTACTTCCCGTACGTGCTGCAGAAGCCGATCCTGTTCATCGCCGTCATCCTCGGTGGTGCCACGGGTGTCGCCACGAACGTCGCGTTCCAGTCCGGCCTCGTCGCCCCGGCGTCGCCCGGATCGATCTTCGCGGTGCTCGGCGCCACGGAGCGCAACAGCTTCCTCGGCGTGATCCTGTCGGTCATCCTCTCCGCCGCGGTGTCGTTCGCGGTCTCGTCCTTCTTCCTCCTCGCCAGCCGCAAGCGCGACCTGGCGAACGGCGGCGGTGACATGAGCGCCGCCATGGCGAAGCTCCAGGCCAACAAGGGCCGCGACGTGAACTCGGCGACCGCCGGCCTGCTCGGCAACAACTCCCCGGCCAACGAGGAAGAGGCCGAGGCCTCCCTCGGCGGCGTCGGCTCGGCGAGCACGGCGACGGCGACGAAGGTCCAGAACCTGGTCTTCGCCTGCGACGCCGGCATGGGCTCGAGCGCCATGGGCGCCAGCGTCCTGCGCAACAAGATCAAGAAGGCGGGCATCGAAGGGGTCACGGTCTCCAACAAGGCGATCGCGAACCTGTCCGGTGACGAGGACCTGATCATCACGCAGGAGGAGCTGACGGACCGCGCGAAGCAGAAGAACCCGAACGCGCAGCACGTGTCGGTCGGCAACTTCATGAACGCGCCGCAGTACGACCAGGTCGTCGAGCAGCTGAAGAACCAGTAACGCCACAACCAGTAACGAAGTGCAGTATCGGAGGGGACGGGGCTGACCCGTCCCCTCCATCTCGTCCTCAACACAAGGAGAACCCCCGATGCCCGTCCTGCAGGAGAGCCAGATCCGCATCCACACCGAGGACACCGCGCCGACCAAGTCGGAAGCGATGAAGGAGGCGGCCGAGATCCTCGAGGCTGCGGGCGCGGTCACGGCCGACTACTACCCGGCGATGCTCGAGCGCGAGAAGAGCGTGTCCACCTACATGGGCAACTTCCTCGCCATCCCGCACGGCACCAACGACGCGAAGGACGCCATCAAGTCGTCCGCCCTGTCGTTCATCCGCTACGCCAGCCCGATCGACTGGGACGGCAACCCCGTGCGCTTCGTCGTCGGCATCGCCGGCGTGAACAACGAGCACCTCGACATCCTGTCGAAGATCGCGATCGTGTTCTCCGACGAGGACGAGGTCCAGAAGCTCACGGACGCGGCCGACACCGCGGCGATCCTGTCGATCCTCGGCGAGGTCAACGAGTGAGCGCCGGCACCGCCGTCCACTTCGGCGCCGGCAACATCGGCCGCGGCTTCGTCGGGCTCCTGCTCCACGAGGCCGGGTACGAGGTCGTCTTCGCCGACGTCGCCGCCCCGCTCATCGACGCCCTGGCCGCAGCCGACTCGTACACCGTGCACGAGGTCGGGGCCGGCGCCCAGGACCACGAGGTCACGAACTTCCGCGCACTGAACAGCGCGCAGGACGAGGACGGCGTGGTCGCCGAGATCGCGACCGCAGCGGTCGTCACGTGCGCCGTCGGCCCGAACGTCCTGAAGTTCATCGCCCCGGTCATCGCCCGCGCGCTCGTCGCCCGTGACGCGGACGCCGCACCGATCGCCGTCATGGCGTGCGAGAACGCCCTGAACGCCACGGACCGGCTGCGCGAGTTCATCGTCGCCGCCCTGCCCGAGGACGGCCGCGACGCCGCCCTGGCCAAGGCCGTCTTCGCGAACACCGCCGTCGACCGCATCGTGCCCGCGCAACCCGAGGGCGGCGGACTCGACGTGACCGTGGAGACCTACTACGAGTGGGCCATCGACCGCACGCCGTTCGGTGGCAACGAGCCGGAGATCCCCGGCGCGCACTACGTCGACGGCCTCGCGGCGTCGATCGAGCGCAAGCTCTTCACGGTGAACACCGGCCACGCCACCGTCGCCTACCACGGCTTCGTCGCCGGGGCCGACAAGATCTCGGACGCCATCGCGATCCCCGCCGTGCGCTCCGAGCTCGAGTCCGTGCTCGCCGAGACGAGCGACCTGCTCATCCGCCGGCACGAGCTCGACCCCGAGGTGCACCGCGCGTACGTGCAGGCGATCATCGGCCGGTTCGAGAACCCGCACCTGCCCGACACGGTGACCCGCGTCGGCCGCCAGCCGCTCCGCAAGCTGTCGCGCGACGAGCGGTTCGTCTCGCCAGCCGCCGCGCTGGCCGAGGACGGCACGGAGCCGACGGCGCTGCTGGACGCGATGGGTGCGGCGCTCCGCTTCGACGTCGCGGACGACGAGCAGAGCGTCGAACTGCAGGCTCTGCTGGCGTCGGACGCGTCCGACGCGGACGTGGCCACGCAGATCACCGGTCTCGCTGCGGAGCACCCGCTGCACGCCGCGTTCGCCGAGCGGATCCGGTCCGCGCGCGCCTGACGACGTCAGCACCGACGAACGGGAGGCCCGTCACCAGCTGGTGACGGGCCTCCCGTTCGTCCACCGGTCGCGGCTACCAGCCCAGGGCCGTGAGCAGACCGGACACCGTCGTGATCGTGGTGTCGCTGATCGCTCCCAGCTGGACCCGACCGGGACGGCCGAGAGCGCGGTCGGCGCGCAGCACGAGGACCGCCGAGACCCCTGTGTCGCTCAGCCGACGGGTGTCCACCGGATCGTGCGCCGCGCCGCGGTCCACGAGCACCACGACCGATCGCCCGATGAGGGTCGGGTCCGGAGCATCGGCGATGGACGCGAGCGCTGCCCGGACGTCCGCCGCGCCGTCGGCGGTGGCCCGCCCGACCACGACGAGGGAGTTCTCCGGCGTCGCCGCGAGCACGGCGGCAGGGCCGACGTGCGCCCCCATGTCGTGCACCGTCACGCGTGAGGTGGCCGGTTGCAGGGTGGGGAGTCGTGCGGCGAGCTCGCCACCGGAGTGGTCCGTCGCCTGGGCCACCACGCCGAGACGTCCACCGACCGCATCGGCGAGGAGTGCCGCGACCGTCGTCGTCCCGGTGCCGCCGGCGACCCCGGCGACGAGCACGGTCCGGGCGCGCTGCGCGGCTGCCCGCCGCGAGCCGGGCATGGGCGGCAGCGGAGCCGAGGTCGGGGGTGTGATGCTCACGCGCCGTCCTCCACGAGGAGCTGGGCGTCGATCGACGCTGCGAAGGCCCGGACGATCGCCACACCGACCTCACCCGTCGGCCCCCACGGGACCCAGGCCTCGGTCCACCAGACGGGCGCGGCGAGCGTCGCCCACGGGGCGAGTCGTGCGATCTCGGCGGCGTTCTCGACACGCTCGGGCATCTGGACGCTCAGGACGGCCCGCCCGCGGTCGTCGACGATCTCGGTGACCACGCGGTCGAGCGTTCGCACCCGCAGATCCGGCGCGATCTGCGCTCCGGCCTCGACCAGCGCGAGCGACGACGGAGCCGCAGCGGACAGGATGGTCACCTCACGGGGCATCGACGGCTCCCTTCGGGTCGAGCACGGTCGTCTGACCGGCGGGGTCGGCCTGCGCCGGGGCGACGGTCGTCGCCGTGGGGAAGTGGGCGACCTGCACGATGCGCGGGGGCGTCCCGCGTCGGACGAGACGCCCGCGGCCGGGCGGGAACTGCTCCGCGTAGACCTTCGGGAACACCTGCCCCTCCGACCGTTCGCCGCTCAGCACGAGCCCGGTCGCACCCGAGTCGCGGATCGACTGGATCACGGTGTCGTACATCGCGCGTGCGGCGCCGGCGACGGGCCGCGTGAGCACGACGTGGAGCCCGAGGTCACGCGCCGACGGCAGGTACGGCATGAGGGGCGCGAGCGGGTCGGTGCCGGCCGAAGCGACGATGTCGTAGTCGTCGACGAGCACCACGATGCGGGGCCGTGGTCCGGTGGACGTGCCGGCTGCGCGCTGCTCGAGCTCCGCGGCGATGGCCGCGGCGAGCCCCCGGGCGTCCCGGCCGTTCGCCGCGTGCCCGCCGAGGAAGTCGTCCGGCGTCCCGGCCGCAGCGCTGCCGCGGACGTCCATGAAGGCGAGGACGAGTTCGTCCGGCGTCGAACGGTCCATGAACCCGGTCGCCAGGCCCCGAAGGAGCGCGGTCTTGCCGCTGGCCGTGTCGCCGAACACCAGCAGGTGCTGGTCGACGGCGGGGTCGAAGGCCACGAAGTCCATCGTGTCCTGGCGGAGCGCGAACGGCACCGTCGTCGGGGTGTCGAGCGGGTCCGGGAGCTCGGCCGGGTCGAACGACTCCGGGAGCAGGCGGATCGGCGCGGCAGCCGGACCACCCCAGCTGTCGGCGACCCGCTGGGCGAGGGCGCCGAGCTCGTCGCCGACCACACCGTCCTCCACGTCGTCGAGCACCGGCAGGGCCACCTGGCCGAACAACTCGCCGTCGGTGAGGACACGACCGGGCTCGCCGGACTTCAGGGTCGCCGCGGCGGCGCGGGCGATCGTGGAGTCTGCCGGGTCGTTGAGGCGCAGTTCGAACCGCTGCCCGATCAGTGGCTGGCTCGCGAGCCGGAGTTCGTTCCACCGGGTGAGCCCGAGGACGACGTGGATACCGAAGCTGCCGCCGCGTTGGAGCAGGTCGGCGAAGGCGTCCTCGAGCTCCTCGAACTCGGTGCGCATCACGCCGAACCCGTCGACGAGGAGCACCACGTCCGCCGATCCCAGTTCGGGGACACGGCCGGCGGCGTGCCGGGTGCGGAGCATCGCGAGTGAGTCGATGCCGTGGTCGCGGAACACCCGTTCGCGCAGACGGATCATCGCCTGCAGCTCCTCGACCAACCGGAGCAGGCGGTTCCGGTCGGCACGCGTGGCGACACCGCCGACGTGCGGGAAGCCCTCGATGCGACCGAGGCCGCCGCCGGCGAGGTCCATCCCGTAGACGCTGACCTGCCGGGGCGTGGTGGTCAGCGCGATCGATGCGGCCAGCGTGCGGAGGAACGTGGTCCGGCCGGAGCCGGGTGCTCCGATGACAGCGACGTGTCCGCCGCCCCGCGTGAGGTCGAGCATCCACGGTCGCTGTCGCTGCCGCGCGGGGTCGTCGAGCAGGCCGATCGGCACCGTGACCCCGGTCGGGTCGGAGACGGTGTTCGGATCGAGGACGGCGCCGAGTGCCAGACGCGTCGGCAGCGGCGGCAACCACACCGGCGTGGTGTCGCGGTCGCCGCGGTCGAGGCGTTCGACGGCCTCGTCGACGACGCTCCGCCCGACGTCGGGTGCCTCGAGCGTGACCTCACCGGGTTCGTCGTCCTCGGCGGCCAGCGTGTTGTAGACGGGCAGCTCGAAAGGCTCGGGAGCGGCGTCCGCGGACGACGTGGTGACGGCCGACACGGGAGCGGCGTCCTCGACCGGGCCGGACACGTAGCCGGATCGGAACCGGGTGTACACGCTCGTGTCGACCTTGAGGTAGCCGTAGCCGGGCACCGCGGGCAGGTGGAACGCGTCGCCCGTGTCGAGCACGACCTGGCTCTCGGCTTCGGAGAACGTGCGCAGGCCGAGCCGGTAGGACAGGTACGTGTCGAGGCCGCGGAGCTTGCCGGCTTCGATGCGCTGGCTCGACAGCAGCAGGTGCACGCCGATCGATCGCCCGATGCGCCCGATCATGAGGAGCAGGTCGACGAACTCGGGTTCCGCGGTGAGCAGCTCGCCGAACTCGTCGATGACGAGCACGAGGTGCGGCATCGGCGGCAGGTCCGGTCGCTGGGTCCGGAGCTCCCGGTAGTGCGTGATGGAGGGCGCCGATCCGGCGTCGCGCAGCATCTCCTGACGCCGTCGGACCTCGCCGGCGATCGACGCGCGAGCACGCCGGGTGAGCTGCGGGTCGTCGGCGAGGTTGTCGATGAGACCCGCGACGTGCGGGAGGCGGGCGAACGGGGCGAACGCGGCACCGCCCTTGTAGTCGACGAGGATCATCGCGAGGTCCTCCGGCGGGTGCGACACCGCGAGGCCGAGCACGAGGGTGCGGAGCATCTCGCTCTTGCCGGACCCGGTCGCACCGATGCAGATGCCGTGCGGGCCCATGCCGAGCTGCGCCGACTCCTTGAGGTCGAGCAGCAGCGGGGCGCCGAAGTCGTCGACACCGATCGGCACGCGCAGGAAGTCCCGCGGGGCTCGGGGCCGCCAGGTGCGGTCCGGGTCGATCGTGGCGACGTCGTCGACCCCGAGCAGGTCCGAGACGCCGATGGCGGCCGACGACTCGGCACGCTGCTCGGTGTCGGCGGACAGGCGGAGGGGCGCGAGGGCTCGTGCGACGGCGGTGACGAGGGGCGGGGCGACGGGGTCGCAGACGGCGAGCTGGACCGGTGCGGGCTCACCCTCCTCGACGTCGCGGGCGTCGACGATCTCGAGGAGCGTCGTGCGTGCACCGGATCCGGCACCCGCGCCACGGCCGGCACCCGGGGCGTCGGACTTCGCAGTCACCCGCACCCGGACGTCCGACGGTTCGTGCAGCCGGTCGGCGACGAGGTGCACGACCGTGATCCGGAGGTCCTCCGGCCGGGTCTCGCCCTCGGGGAGCGCGAGCGGAACGGCGACGACGCCGTGCTCGTCCGCGAACACGACCAGGCGCGGCAGGTCGCTGCGCTTGGCCGAGTCACCGGACCGCCGGTACATCGCGGCGGTCCGGGCGCGTTCGCCCAACTCGCCGGCGAGCGTGCGGGCGAGCGCCGGGACGTCCTCGGCGACCCGGCGCGCACGCAACGGCCCGTCGAAGGTGCGGTCCATCCGTGCGTGCGGGAGCAGGTCGAACCAGTCCCAGTCGTCGGCGTGCGCCGCCGGGAACGCCGCGGCGAGGTGCAGGTCGTCCGGGGCGTGCAGCGCTGCGAGCTGCACGACGAGTGCCCGCGCGACCTCGAGCACGGCGTCGCGGTCACCGACGACCGAGACGTCCCCGGCGCCGTCGAGTCGGACCGCGATGGGCATGGCGTGCACGGTGCCGTAGTGTTCGGCGACCTGCTCGAGCTCGGCGAGCATGAGCGGGTCGAGCGGTTGCACCGGGTTCTGGTCCGGCGGCACGGCGAGGTCGAGCCACCCCACGTCACCTGATCCGATGCGGACCCGCAGGAAGTCGCCGTGGGTGCGCCGCCGTTCCCAGAGGCGTGCCGGGTCGCCGACGAGACGGGGGAGGGTGTCGGGCGAGGGGTCGACGTGCTCGGCCCGTTCGCGGACGGCGGTCGTGCGCGTCCGCAGGTCGCCACGGAGTTCCTCGAGGTAGTCGAGGTACCGCTCGCGCTGCGTCCGCCGGTTCCGGACGGCGTTGCCCCGCTGGGTGAACGCCATGCTGAGGCCGCCGACGAGGGCGACCACGAAGACCAGGGCGGCGACGACCATGAGCACCGGGTTGTTGCCGCGGAGCACGACCATCATCACCACCGATGAGATCGCACCGACGACCGGCAGCAGCGACTGCAGCGGGAGGCCGCCACTCGGCCCCTCCGGGAGCTGCGGTGGCGGGGCGAGCTGCTCGGCCTCGGGACGGACGAGCGGGGTGGAGACCCGGGCGGGCCGGTGCACGACGCGGTTCACCGGGTGACCTCCGGGGTCGTGCGGCTGGTGCGACGGTCGACCGCGGCGTCGACCAGGGCTGCCGTCAGGTGGATGAGCGCGATCCGGGAGGCCGTGGGGCGTTCGCCGCCCCCGGTGACGCTCGGGTCGCCCGGGATCGGGTGGACGGCGTGCCCGGGCCACCGGACGGCGGTGCGCGCGGCCCGGAGGCCAGCCCCCGTGGCGTCGACCGGGACGACCAGGACGCGCGTGTCCGGCGCGTGCCGCCGGACGGCGTCGGCGTGCGCGACGCCCTCCTCGATGGCGGGGCGGTCGGGGCCGGTGACGAGGGCGACGACGTGGGCATCGGCAGCCACGGCGCCGAGGTCGACGAACGGGCTCCGGGACCCCCAGTCCCCGACGACGACGTCGAAGAACCGCGCGATCGGTTCGACGGCGTCGGTCCACTCGGCGGGTGCGGCCTGTCGGCTCGGGAGGCGCGGGTCGCCGATCCGGAGCACGTGCAGTCCCGACGGGGTCACCGCCAGACCGTCGGTCGCATCCCAGGACGTCCGGGCGGCGGCACGGCGCTCGGACCGCGGCGTCGGGTCCGTCCGGTCGGCGCCGGCGTGGGTGGCGAACGAGCGCAGCCCGGCGGCACCGTCCACGCCGAGCACCCGACCGGAGCGACGACGGGCGAGCACGGTCGCCACGGCTGCCGCGGTCACGGAGCAGCCGGTGCCGCCGCGGAGCGAGGCGAACGCGATGCGCCGACTGGTGGGAACGGCCTGCCGGATGGCACGGTGCGCATCGTCGAGCTCGCGCGCACCGCCGGCCACGCTGCCGAAGAACGCCCGCCCGAGCGCGGGGACGACGTCGTCGAGGAGCCGCATGGTCAGAACGTCTCCAGGAGCGCGGCGAAGAGGCCGAAGGTGCCGAGCAGCAGCGGCAGTGCCACGACGACCGAGATCGTCTCGAGGACGTTGCCGAGCGACCGCAGGCGGGCTCGCTGGTGTGCGGCCGGCCGGACCCCGGCGAGCAGGGCTCCGAGCACCCCGAGGCCGGCGAGCGAGCCGAGCACCTGGAACGGCGCGGTGGTGGCGTGACCGAGGAGCCCGAGCACCGCGGCGACCACGACGGCGCTCCAGAGCAGCACGCCCTGCAGCGTCAGCGGGAAGGCGCGCGTGCGGAGTGCGGCGACGACGACCACCGCGGCGCCGAGCCCGACGGCCCAGGGGTCGCGGTCGGAGACGAGTGCGGCGCCGGCGAGGGCGATGGGGGCGGCCACCGCGGCGGTCGTCCAGTCCAGTGCCCGGTACGCGTCCTCGAGCGCCGTGACGACGCGGGCGCGGGCGACGGGCTCGCCGCCGCTCACCCGGTCGTCGAGGCCGGTCAGTCCGGCGGAGGACATCGCGACCGAGGGCAGGAGCCCGCAGACGGCGATGGCTGCGATCCCGACCACGCCCCAGCCGGCGGCCTGCGGTGCCGGAGTGAGCCAGGTGACCATGCCGAGCAGCGGGAGCACGACGCCGACGACGGCCGCGACGCCGATCGTCCGCGTGCGCTGCCCGACGCCGAGTCCGAGGCCGAGCGCGATCCACGCCCAGACGAGCACCAGGGCGGCGACCATCGCGGGTTGGTCGCCGTCCCGTCCGACGACCGGTCCGACGGCCAACCCGATCGGCAGCGCGAGCCCGGTGGCCGCGGCGGTGAGGGCGATGCCGGTCCAGCGGGCCCCTGCACGACCCGCGACGAGCGCCGCGATCGCCAGGACCACACCGCTGCCGACGAGCACGGACGGCAACAGTGCGGGGGAGACGGTCCCGCCGTCGAACGCGGCTCGGACCGAGGCGACGGTGAACGCGGCGACCACGAGGGTGCCCGCGACCGAGGCGGTGGCCCCGAGGGCTGCGGCGGCGACGGACTGGCGTGCGGCGGTGCCCCAGCCGTCGCGACGACGGCCGAGCGAGTCCGCGACGGCGTCGGTGACGTCGGAGACCTCGGGCGGGGGCGGTGCATCGGCGCGACGGACCAGGTGCAGGACCTCGCCGTCGGCGATCTCCTGCGTCGCGGCGTCCGCGGCCAGGGACACCTCTTCACCGGTGACGCGCACGAGGGCGACGGGTTGCGCGCTGTCCGCGATCGGTTCGTCGAGGATGTCGACCAGGCGCGGCAGCAGTCCGGCGAACGGCTCGTCGGAGGCGACGACGACGTCGGCACGGCGGCCGACACCGACGACGGTCACGCGGGTGAAGTCGCTCAACTGGTCTCCTGCTGGGGTTGCGTGGTCGGCACCGGTCGCGGTGTCTGCTGCGCCTGTTGCTGGGCGGCCTGCTGCGCCAGCGCGTTCGTGACGAAGGAGTACCCGAGGCACCCGACCCCCACGACCGCGGCGAGCACCACGCTGCCGATGAACCGCTTGACGTTGTCGTTCACCAACCGGCGGTCGGCGAGGCGCCCGAGCACGAACGCCTGCCGGAGTCGTCGGCGGTGCGTCGAGACGCTCTCCAGCAGGATCGAGTCACTGTTCCGCGGCACGCTGCACCTGCTCCCTCGTCCGGTCGTCCATCCCGACGGCGTCGGCGACGCGGTCGGGCCCGATGTGGTCGATGACGTCGGCCAGCTCGTCGACCGGGGTGCGGTCCTGCTGCCGCCCGAAGGGCAGCACGAGCGCCGGGATCCGAGGGCGCCCGGCGATGACGGCGCCGAAGCGGTCGCGCATCGCCTCGACGTCGAGGTCGAGCTGCCGGACCGCCGGCGCACCGAGGAGCATCGCGACCGGCAGCGGGGGCGGAGACAGGCGCGGCGCCTGCGCGAGGTCCGCGCGGCCCGGGCGCCGGAGCACCAGGGCGAAGAGCGGCAGCTGCGTCGTGGCGAGCCGCCCGAGCACCTGCGGGACGGCGGCGACCCGCATCTCGGAGACGGTGTCCCCGGGTGCACCGACCGCGAGCAGCCCGGTGGTGAGCTCCTCGACGCCGTGCTCGGTGCGCTGCGCGACGATCGTCACCGCGAGGGGCGCGTCGGGCGAACCGACGGCGAGGAACCGCGTGGGGTCGGGCATCCGCGAGCGAGCGGCCTCGGTGAGCGTGCGTCGGTCCCACGCGCGACCCGCGGGCTCGTGCGTCGCCCAGCCGGTCGGTGCCGCCCCGGCGAGCTCCGTCGCGAGCAGCTCGGTGGTGCCCCCGAGGACGGTCTCGTCCGCGGCCCGGTGCCGGACGGACACCGAGACGACGAGCTGCTCCGCCGTCGGCGTCCAGGGGCGCAGGTACCCGACGGCGACGTCCTGCACCGAGGTCGGCGGGCCGGTCCGGAGCGCGTCCGTGAAGTCGTCGAGTCGTCCGCCGTCGAGTCCGTTCCGCAGGCCGTCGTCACCGCGGACGACCCACGCCCCGCCGCAGTCGAGCAACGCCTGGCGGAAGGCCTCGGTCACGACGGACAGGCCGTCGGTCACCAGGATCGGGCGGGCGCCCTCGCCTGCCGCGGTGGCGAGCAGGTCGGCCTGGGCACGTCCGAGCCGCACGATCCCCGCGCGGGTCTCGTAGCGGATGCTGCCGTCGCCCGCCGAGTCGATGAGCGGGTGCTTCGCGACCGGGCGGTCGTCCCCGGCGGTGTCGCGTCGGAGCGGGTTCACGTCGCGGCTCCGACGCGGTCGACCACGAACGCGTGGTCCCCGATCCGGACCGTCGAGCCGGCGGGCACGGGCAGGTCCACTCCGGGGACGAGGTCCTCGAACGAGGCGTCCGGACGGACCACCGAGGTGCCGTTGGTCGAACCGAGGTCGCGGAGCACGACGACTCCGCCGGCCTGCACGAGGGCGACGTGCGTCTTCGAGAGCGTGCGCGACAGGTCCGGCACCGCGACCGTCGCGATGCCGGGCTCCGCCTCGGGGTTCCGGCCGATCACGCAGGTTCCGCCGAACCAGTGCACGGCGCCGGAGTCGAACCGCAGGACGACCGCGTCGGGCGGTACCGAGTCATCGGCCACCGGTGCGGTCGGCGCGGGCACCGCCGCGAACCCGGCCGCGGGGGTGGGACCGAACCCCGCACGACGGGTGGCGTCGAGACCAGCCTGCACCGCGCCTCCGGGCAGCGGCGTCGACCCCGGACGGACACCCGCCGACGCGGCGGCACCGAAGGCCGTGCCGAGCGCGGGCACCGCTGGGTCGAGCGGCTCTCGTCCACGGTGCAGCGACGCGGTCAGCGTGCCCGTCGCCGCGGCCCACGGGCCGGCTCCGGGCGCACGCCCGTGCCGACGGCCACCGAGCCGGGCGAGCTGTCGGACGGGCCCGGCGGGCAGCGCGTCGTCGACGTCGACGACGCGCGTACCGAGGAGCAGCCCGCCCGGCCCGCGGCCCGTCCTGGAGGCACGCATCACCACGATCGCGGTCGTCACGACGAGCCCGGCGACCGCGCCGGCGACGGCGGTGCCCACGGGGGCGGAGGAGGGGACCGCGGTGTGGGCGAGGAAGAGGAGGGCGGCGCCGGCGGCACCACCGAGCAGGCAGACGACGACGTCCACCAGCCGGGCGAGGAGGACAGCACCGGCCGGCGCCGTGGCGACGCCCTGCAGGGCGTCGTACTCGGCGGAGCCGACCGTGCGCCCGAGGAGGGCGCCGCAGTCGGTGCAGAAGCGCTGGCCCTGGCTCGTCGCGAGCCCGCAGCGACCACAGGTCAGCACGGGCACCACGGACTCGACCACGATCGACGACATGCCCCACCTCCCCTCGGCAGGAACGATCATGTCAGAACCCGGGGGTGACGCGCGCGGCGGACGTGGTCTACGCTGCGGGTATTCGCTGTCACCCGTTCGGGGTGGGGGAACGACGGAGAGGATGCGCGATGAAGTTCGCGATGGGGGCTCAGGTCCTGACCAACCTGACCAAGCAGACGTCCGGTGCTTCCGGTGACCTGGGGACGCTCGTCCGCAAGCTGGCCGACTCGGCCGAGCCGCTGCAGGGTCGGTTCAACGGTGCCGGTCGAGCGGCCTTCGACCGTTTCAAGGCCGAGACCGACACCATCGCCAACGAGCTGAACGGTGCGCTCGCGAGCGTGCTGCAGGGCATCTCGGGCATGGACCGTTCGTTCCAGGAAGGCGACCAGGACATGGCGCAGTCCACGAGCTCGCTCGAGGGCAGCTCGAACTTCGACGCGGCCCGCTTCAGCGGCCGCGCCTGACGGATCTTCGGGGAGAGGGAGAGAACACCATGAGCGGTGGCAACCAGGCAGATCGTCGCGACTACGACGTCGCGGCCTCGCAGAACGCACAGGACAACTTCAACGCCGTGGCGGCGCAGCTCGAGTCGCTCATCGCGCAGCGTGACTCGGACGTGAAGGCAGCCATGGCCGACTACCAGGCCGACGGCGTCTCGGACGAGTACCACGCCAAGGAACAGCGGTGGAACACCGTCGCCGGCGAGGTCAAGCAGATCATCGCCACGCTGCGTGCATCGCTGCAGTCGAACGACGAGTCGGCGCAGTCGGCCATCAGCAAGGCGAAGTCGGCCGTCGGCAACATCGGCTGACGTGGTCGACGGATGGCGGGTCGACCCCGCCGGGGTCGAAGCTGTGCTGACGGACGTGTCGACCAAGACCACGACGATGAACAACGCTCTGGGCGGATCCGCGGACGGATCGATCCAGGGCGTCGGAGCAGTCGTGCAGGACGCAGCGACGGCAGCACAGTCCCAGGTGATCGGTGAGGCGCTCGCCGGGTTCTTCGAACACCGGCAGGCCACACTGACGGGGATCCAGAACCGGATCCAGGCGTCGCTGTACGGCGCTGCCGGCGCGACACGTGCCATCGTCCACGGCGACGACGAGATGGGTGCTGCCACGGCACAGGCGAACGCCGTCACGGCGTCCACCAACGGCGACTTCCGCGCGTTCGACGGGATGTTCGACCGGTGACCGGCGTCGTCAAGACGGGAGCCATCCCGTACACGGACGTCCAGCTCGAGGCGATCACGAGCGGCGCCGCTTCGCTGCGAACCGTCGCGTCCGCCGTCCGCGACGGCACGGCCGACATCGTCACCGCCTGGAGCGGCATCTCCGGTTCCTACGAGGGCCCGAGCGACCAGGAACTCTTCGCGGTCATGACGCCCATCGGGCCCCAGGGCACGACGTTCGGCGACGACCTGGACACCGCTGCGAAGGCGCTCGACACGTTCGTCACCGAGGTCACGCCGATCGTCGCCGCGCTCAAGGCGTACGTCACGCGGGCCGAGCAGCTGCACCGCGACGTCGATGCGTTCACCCCGAAGACCGCGACGACCGAGTACGGCAACAACGCCACTGTCGAGTCCTGGGACCAGGACGAGACCCTGACCGACGAGAACAACGCGATCATCAACGGCGTCGCCGCCCAGGTGGTGGCCTACCAGGCTGCCGAGCGCACCTGCGCGAACACCATCCGCGGGCTGTCCGGCCTGCAACCGCTGCACGCCATGAGCGGCAGTGGCTCGGACGACGCTCTGGCATACGGGTACGACGAACTGCCCGCCGGCACGAAGCTGCCGTGGGGGACCGCGTCGGAGCGCAAGGAATCGTGCTCCGAGAAGACCGTCGATTTCCTGCCGAACATGCTCAAGGCCGTCGTCGTCGACGGCATCTGGGGCACCGTGAAGGGGCTCGGCACCCTCGTCGGTCTGGACGGCACGGGTTTCCACCTGGAGACCGCGGCGACGTCGTGGAGCGGAGTCCTCGCCCTCACCGGCGTCAACACGCAGACCATGCAGAAGGACCCCGACCTCCAGCGTGAGGCGTGGACCCAGGTGATCAAGGCCACCGTCGGTTGGGACGAATGGGGCAGGGACCCCGGTCGTGCCGCCGGGCAGGCGCTGTGGGGGATCGGCTCGATCGCAGTCCCGATCGTCGGGCAGGCGGGCAAGCTCGGCGCCGTCGGCAAGGTCGGCGAAGTCGCGGGGGCCGTCGGCAAGGCCGGCAAGTACCTCGACCTCGTCGACGCCGGCGCGTGGGTCTCGAAGGGCCTGACCAAGGTGCTGCCGAGGCTCGATGAGCTCAAGACGATCATGACCAAGGGTGTCGGTGACGACGCCGTCGGGTCGACCGGGCGCCTCGCCGACTTCAAGACCGGGCTCGGTGACTACCTGCACGGACGGCACGGCGACACCGACGTCGAGGTGCCGCCTGCTCGGACCGAGGCGGACACGGACGTGCGGGCGGGGAGCGACGCGAATGCGCGGGCCGACGGCGGCGACGCGACGGTGCACGCGCCGGAGCGGGAGCCGGCGCTCGTGGGGGCCGGTGGGCGCGGGGAGCACGGTGAGACGACGACAGGCGACGGCGGTTCAACGTCGGGGTCGCACGGCGGGGCAGGGCACGGGGGCGATTCGGCCGGGCACGGTGGGTCGGGCCACGGCACGGATGCCGATCACGGCGCCGGTGGTGGTCGGCCGGACGGCGACGGGCACGACGGGTCCGGGACTCCGCCCCCGCACCACTACGACCGTTCGACGGACCCGGTGTTCTCCGACGATCCCAGTGGTCCCGGCTGGGAGCGTGACGAGTCGGCCCGGGGCGATGCCGAGCGGCCCGGCTACGGCCAGCCGCACCTCCACTTCGACGAGCTCGGTGAGAACTACCGAGCTCCTGACGACCCGACGTACAAGGGCGCGGGGATGAGCGACGAAGTGCGCGCTCTCGTCGACGACTGGGGCAATCCGAACGGCCTGTACGGCAAGGACGCCGACGGCAACTACCTCACGCGGGACGGCTGGGAAGACCGGTACATCGACTGGAACGAGGACTGGCAGTCGTACCTGCCCGAGTACCCCGGCAACGCCGGCGCCGTCGCCGGGCACCGCATCGACTGGGTGGATCCGCACAGGTTCGTCGAGCAGTACGGCCCGCAACTCGACCGGCTCGGGAAGGAGTCCGGCAATTTCTTCTCCTTCCCGGGGACCTCATTCGAACAGCGCGCCCTTCCACCGTCCAACCTCAGCGATGCCTATCGGAAGTACGACTTCGACGCCGCTGCTTTCGAGGGGCAGGGGCTGAAGATCGAGGTGAGCGAGATCGCTCCGGCCTTCGGCCATCCTGGCGGGGGACTGCAGGTGCGTTTCTTCCGGCCCGGAGATCCTCCCCAGTTCGTTTCCGTAACTGACCTCAAGAGGTTCGGGGTCCTGTCATGATCAAGGACCCTCCGGGGGTGTTTCGTCACCTGGAACTCCTCGAGAGTGCCCTCCGGCGGGCCGGGAACGACCGCGTCGTCGTCGAGCCGCACAGGGTCCAGTACGGCGATTTCGAGACGATGCGGCGGTTCGCGGTGTCGGACACCTCGGTGGTCGAGTGGCGCGGAGACCGAGGGACGGGCGCGCTGACAGGCACAGAGTTCGAGTCGGCGGCTGATGCGGAACGGTGGATCGTCGCGGACGCCAGCGGATACCTGCGCGAGGCCCGTGGTTTGCCGATCGCACATTGGCTCCTCGACCGCGAAGAGGAGCTCCCTGAAGGGTTTGCGTTGCACCCTGACGGCGACGGTATCGTCCTCCGGTGGGTCGCTTCGGGAACGGAACACCGAGCCCGGTTCGGCGGCGCGCTCCCGAAGGGATCGGCGCTGCAATTCTCCACCGTGGCGCGCGTGCCCATCGCGCTGATCGAATCGTGCGCGCTTGCGGCTGATTCCCGCGCAGCGTTCGCCGCAGCTGCGTCTTCGGCCGCACGGTAGGCAGTCCTTGGCTCCCTGCCGGACTGCTGACCTGCAGCGCATTGTGCGGTACTCGACTCCGTGTTCCACATCGACACCGTCGCGCTCAGGGGTAACGGGTACTCGATCGAGGTCAGTCGGATCGACCCCGCATTTGCCAAGCCCAGCGGCGGTCTTCAGGTGCAGATCATCGCTCCCGACGGTGCGGCGGTCGACGCTGCGCAGTTCCTCGAAGGAGACCCGCGAGCCGGGCTGGCCCCATGATCACAATAAAGGCGTTCGTCAGGTGACTGATCCAGCTCGGGGCCACTCTGCTGTCACCGGTCTCAGCGCACGGGTGCCCGAACCGATTGTCGCTACCCAGTCTGCGCTTCGATCGGCACGGAGATACGACGAATACGGTAAGGACGCCGACGGCAATTACCTCACGCGGGACAGCTGGGAAGACCGTTACATCGACTGGAACGAGGAACGGCAGTCGTACCTGCCCGAGGACCCCGGCAACGCTGACGCCGTCGCCGGGCACCTCATCAACTGGTTAAATCCGCACGGGTTCGTCAAGCGATACGGCTCAAAACTCGACCGGCTGGGCAAGGAGTCCGGCAACTTCTTCTCGTTCGCGGGGACCTCGTTCGAACAGCGCGCCCTTCCACCGTCCAACCTCAGCGAGGCCTACCGGACGTACGACTTTGACGCCGCTGCTTTCGAGGGGCAGGGGCTGAAGATCGAGGTGAGCGAGATCGCTCCAGCATTCGGGCATCAGGAAGGGGGCCAAGTCAGGTTCATCGACCCCGGTCCTCCCGTGAGTTTCCGCTCGTCTGCGGACCTCCGCGAGCTCGGCATCCCGTCGTGAGGGACGAACGCATCGCTATCCCGCACCTCGAACTCCTCGAAGACCTCCTGCGCCGCGCTGGACACGATCTGGTCGTGACGGAGCCGGGGCTCGTCGAGTTCGGTGATCGGGAGACGCTGGAGCGCTACGTCGTTCGAGGCGGAGCAGTTCACGCGTGGAAAGGCGACAGGGGATCCGGTGACTGGACCGGGGTGGCGTTCGAAGCAGGCGAGGACGCTGCGCGGCGGATTGCCGCTTCAGCGTCTGGTGCCCTTCGCTATCGGGCCGGCCTTGAGCTGGGGCACTGGCTCCTCGACCGTCCCGAGGAACTCCCCGATGGGATGTCGCTGAGTGTGGAGAACGAGAGGAACCTTCTGGAATGGACGGTCCGCGGATCTCCTCACCGAGCGTGGTTCGGAGGCGGGCGGTTCATCGCCCCGGCGGTGCAGTTCGCAACGGTCGCGCGGGTACCCGTAGCTGACATCGAACGGGGTGCGCTCGAGGTCGACTCTCGGCGAGCATTCTCGGGGGCGGCCCTCCCCGAGTGAGAAGTGGCTTCGGAGGCAACCCGAACGCTTGCGGCTGATGGCCGCGCAGGGTTCGCCGATCCCACTGTCGGAGCAGTCGCTGCCGGTGATCTTCCGGAGCTCTGCCGGGCTGCCCGAATCACGGAAGTGTGGTCTGCGCATGCACGAGCACGGCATTCGGTTAGCCGGGTGGCGGTCTGCAGGTGCAGGCCGTGACCTCAGGTGGAAATCCGGTCGATGCGATGACGATGCTGCGGGGCAGACCTAAGGAAGGAATTCTGCGGTCGATGACCAGAAGGGCTTCCGTCATCGAGTCCGGTAGACCGGAAACCGATCCCCGAGTCGCGCTCGATCGCTTCGGCTTGGCTAAGGAGTCTGCGCTTTGACAGGCACGGAGATCCGTCGAAGAGAACCTTCGACGAGGAGGTCGCGGATGGTCACAGACTCGTCGGCGATCGTGTAGCGGATGGCACCGCCGGGCTGTCCGAACCAGGCAGGCACGATCGATGCTCGCACGAGCACGGTCGCCTCGGTCACGAACTGGTGCACTCCGGAAGGCTCCCGAAGCGCCGTCGGCGGCAGGGAGCGAGACTCGAACGAAGCGTTGAGCTGGGTCAAGAGCCAGCCGTCGAACGCGCCGATGCGGTCCACGAGGATCCCAGGCGGGAGTTGGATCAAGCTCGCACCACCACTCGCCGTGATCTGCTCGCGGAGCTGCGGATAGTACGGAGCGAGTCTGTCCTCGATCGCGGAGACCTCCGACGGGGCCATCGTCAGCACCGGCGGGATCGGCCGGTCGAGGAACCCCAGAAGTGCTCGCCCGATCGCGTCCTCGTCAGGGGCCTTGACGACGACCCGAGGCTGCCCGTAGTCGATGCACTGCACTTCGAAGGCCTGCCCGACCTGCACCACCCGGAGTGCACCCTCGGGAGGGGGCCCGGCTGGCGGATCGCCAGGGAGGATTACCAGCTCCAGGCCGAAGCCCCGGCCATCGAGGTCAGCGCGAAGCTGTTCGAACGTCATGCCACGAGCGTAACAACGGATATTGGGTACGGGCGGCGGTGGAGGAACGATTGGGAGCGGATCCCGCCTCTGAAGAACAACCCGGCGATCACAAAGAGCGTGAAGGTGGATCCGGCATTCAGCCCCGCCCGGGCGACCTGGCCTGAACGGAAGGACCGCACTTGGTCGTGGATGTCGCTCTCAGCCAAGCAGTAGTGCAACTGATCGGGAAGGGGCGCAGTGCGACACCCGGTGAGTCCTGGATCGAAGCGGAGTCGCTTCCCGACACGGTTCACCGTGATCTCGAGGAGGTCATGCGCGACTATGAGACGCTGTCACAGATCGACTGGGCCTCCGTCGACAACGACTTGATCTGCGGGATGGATCTGGTCAAGGGGAACTTCTCGCGACTTCACTCAGACCTGGATCCCTCGGCGCTCGACGCGCTCGACGCGCTCGAGTGAAAGTTCTCCTGGGATTGGCGCTGAACCGATGAGATGCCGCTGCCGCTCGGGATCCTCCAGGCGCTCGGCGTGCTCCGCGAACTCCTTCGGCACTGAGAACAGGACGAACTCATGGATGACATCGACGCCACGCGCGAACTCGCCCTTGCCGAAGCCGCAGGTGTTCCCTTCTGCTGGATGCGGCGGCCCTCCAACGACGTGGACACCTCTTGCATCTACAAGACTGCAGACGGATGGCGGGTCTCAACGACGAACGAACGAAGCACGGAGGAGTCCGTCAACGACTATTCGGACCGCTCCGCAGCCGTCGACGATTTTGTGAACCGTGTGCAAGGATTCGTCCGGCACAAGGAGCTCCGCAAGAAGTTCCTCGGGCACTAACTCAGTTCGGGTCTCTGTGGTGATTGGGCGCGTTCCGGAACCTTCCACGACCTGGGCTCCTCGAGGGCGCGAGATTGTGGAGCGATTCGCGGTGTCGGACTTTTCGGTGATCGAGGAGCGGTGGACCGTAGTGCCGGACCGCTGACGGGCACGCGGTACGGAAGACGGCGCTACCGTCGACTTCGACGGCATGACTGAACGCGGACACCCCCTACAGCAGGTGTTCTTCGATGCGAAGGCATTGGACCGAGGAATTGCGTTCGCGGACCCGTCTGGTCCGTACTGGAGCAAGCGGATTCCCAAGATGATCGAGCAGGCCGAGGACCAGATCGCCGCCTTGCCTGAAGGGGCTCGATTAGAATGGCATGTGTGGGATCCGTACGCAGCGGACGCCGTTCGACGGCTTCTTCGAGGCGTGGGGAACGACGGCGATGATCTGACGGTCATCTTGACGCCGATGAGAACGGAGTATTTGTCGGATGCCTTTTCCTTCTTGGCTCCGGACTGCGCAGGTGAACGCTCGTGCCGTGTGGGACGCACGAGAAGAGCTGCCCGGACACTTGGCTGGACGAATCGCAGACCAGCTCGCCGCGTACGACGAATTCCTTGGCCCTGGCGACGGGTGGACGCTCACCGACGATGACCGCAGTATCCTACCGGATCCTGCAACTCTCGCCTTGGTGCTCTCCGCACACGTCTACCGTGACGCCGAGGGGGTCGCATTCCCGGCACGCGGGTACATCCTGAACGTGTACCGCGAGGGCAGCGCTGGTCATCTTGCGCTGAGATTCCGGGTCGGATCCGCGAGGGCAGTGAAGCGCATGCCTTCCAACACGGTGCAGATCACTATCGCGGGTCCACTGCGCGACGGAGAGCGTCTCTCGATCGACTCCGACCTCGTCGAGGGCGTACTGCGGGGCCTCGTGTCAGCTTGGGATCCGGATTCGGCAGCGGTCTATGACGATGACGCTGCCGTGGCAGCCGAAGGACGAGGCAAGTTCGCGCCGGTAATCGGGCAGCGCACGTGGGTTTCTGATCGTCTTGGAATCGTGCAGACGTCGACCTCTCGTGTTCGTGTCCAGCCGGGCAACGGCGGCCGTTATCTCATTGCTGACGAAACGCTGGATTCCGCTTCCGCTGTGGATGAAGTGTGGGCCTCCCTGCAGGCGAACGACGTCACCGAGATTCACCGAGCTGTCTCCGTGAGATGACTGAGGACGATGAGCTATCCGAAGTGGGTCCGTGCGGATCGAGTGTTCTTTCGTGCCGAATCGGACGGTCGGCAGAAGTGCTTCGGAGGCAAGCCCGAGCACTTGTGGGATGGCCGTGCAGCGTTCGCCGATGCCACCGTCTGATCAGTCGCTGCCGGGCATCCTCCGGAGCTGACCGCAGACGAGCAGGTCCCGGATCGTCACGGTGTCCTCGGCGATGGAGAACCGGATCGCTCCGCCGGGCTGCCAAACCACGGAAGTGTGATCTGCGCATGCACGAGCACGATGCCGTCGGTGACGTGAGGGTGCACGCTCGACGGGAGCGACAAGGCGTTGGGCGGGAGTGGCCTCGACTCGAACGACGCGCCGAACGGGTTGAGGAGCCAACCATCCGGCCCACCGACGCGGTCGACCGGGATCGCGGGCGGGAGCTCAAGGTGAGTCGTATCGACGCGGCATTCGGTCAGCCGGGCGGCGGTCCGCACGTACAGGTCGTGACCTCACGCGGAACTCCGGTCGATGCGATGACGATGCTGCGGAGCAGACCTGACGAAGGAATGCTGCCGTCGATGACGAGAAGGGCTTTCACGCTTGATTGATCGGACTGGCCTTCGGCGACTTGACGCCGATCTGCTCGGAGCGTTCGTGGGCAATGAACCGCCGGACCTCTCTTCGATACCCGGCATCAAGCGCGATGAGCGGATCGTTTTCGAGTACGGCACACCGGAGACCGCTTTCCGGATTGCTTCCGACGGCTCTGGGTACAAGTTCGAGATTCGTGACAAGGGGAGCAGCTGGCCTCTCGCGTGGTTCAGCTGTTTGGCCGACGCCGAGCGCTACGTCTTGGTGCGAGAAGGTGAAGCCCGAAATGATGCGCCGTGGTTCGACGGGAAGGCGATGACGCCTGCAGGAGTCGACCTGATTGAGGACAATTCAGACAGAGAGCTTCGGTGGCACATCGACGGTGAGGAACACATCGTGCGAACGCTCTCCGACATCGAGTGGTCACTGGTCTACCGGCTTGCTTGGGTCCGGGAGCGTTCGCTCGCCGAGGTGATCGAGATCGTGAGTGGGTCTTCTCCGGGTACACAAGTGGGAAGCATCTAGTCCCGAATCACTCGATTCGTCCTTCCGCGGCCCCGGGTGTGCGCCGAGCCTGGCTGTCCGAAGACGGCGATGCCGGCGAGCGTGACTCGCACCACTGCGCCTGGCCCGGCACGGAGATTCGACCTCGGTTGGCGTCCGACGCTTGTCCGAAAGGCGGTGGTCATTCCATGAGTCAGTCGCGTGCGGAGCTGAACGGTACGGATGGCGAGTGTCCACGACCAGCGATCGCGGCACGGATGAATCGACTCGCGAGAGCGGCGACCGCGAGGCGGCCGTCGAAGACTTCGTCCGCCGTGTCGAGGGCTCCGCCTGGTACCAGGAGCTACGGAAGCGACCACGCCCTGACCGGCGCGAGCACTCGTGACCATCCGGCGTCGTGCCGGAAGGGCAGCGCGAGGCCGGTCAGTCGATCGTGGCTCGTCACGCCAGCAGGCCATCGGCGTACCGTCGCACGCATGACGAAGCACTGGGTGGCCCCACGGTTCGGCGGCAGCGAAGTCCTGGAGTACGTCGACACCGAGGTGCCGGCGCCCGCCTCCGGCGAGGTCACCATCGCCGTCCGCGCCGCCGGCATGAACCCGGCGGACACCAAGCACACCCGCCAGGGCGATCCCGCGGACCTGCCCATCGCCGTCGGGTACGAGGTCGCCGGCGTCCTGTCCGCCGTCGGCCCCGACACGCAGATCGCGTCCGGCGGGGGAGCGGTCGGCGACGAGGTCCTGGCGTTCCGCATCAGCGGCGGCTGGGCGGAGTCGGTCACGGTGCCCGCGGCCGACGTCTTCGCGAAGCCCGCGTCGCTCGGCTTCCCGGAGGCCGCCAACCTGCTCCTCGCCGGCTCGACCGCCGCCGACATGCTCCGCGTCACCCGTGCCGAGGGGCGCGACACCGTCCTGGTGCACGGCGCCTCGGGCGCGGTCGGCGTCAGCCTGCTCCAGCAGCTGCGGCTGCTCGGCACCCGCGTCATCGGCACCGCGTCGGAACGTGGTGCGGACGTCGTGCGACGCTTCGGTGGCGAGTGGGTCCAGTACGGCGATGGCCTGGAGGCCCGTGTCCGTGACCTCGCACCCTCCGGCATCGACGTGGCACTGGACTGCGTCGGCACCGACGAGGCCGTCGACGTCTCGCTCGCGTTGGTCGCGGACCGGTCACGCATCGTCACGATCGCCGCGCAGGCGCGGGCTGCATCGGACGGCATCGCCGCGGTGGGCGGCGCGCAGCCGGCCAGCAAGGCGTTCCGTGACTCGGTGCGGCAGCGCCTCATCGACCTCGCCGGTGCGGGGCAGCTCGAGGTCCCGGTGGGACGGACGTTCCCGCTGTCCGAGGCGAAGGCGGCGGCGGAACTGCTGGAGTCAGGGCACCCCGGGGGCAAGCTCGCGCTCCTGCCCTGACCGCACGGTCGGGTCACGTGCACGGTCGGGGCCAGAGTCGTTCGCACGGATGACGCTCGCCGGCTCGGGGGAGTGCCACACTCTGTGTGGACCGACAGCCCCGCCGGAAGGAACCCCACGATGAGTGACCAGTACCCGCCCCGGGACCCGTACGGCCAGTCCGCGCAGCCCGGTCCGGGGCGGCCGAGTGGCGGCAGGTCCGAGCCGCCGCTCTGGGCGCCCTGGTACGGCATCCCGTTCCCCCAGGCGTTCCTGCGCTTCTGGAAGAAGTACGTGCGGTTCGACGGCCGGGCCAGCCAGTCGGAGTACTGGTTCTGGGCGCTCTGGTACCTGATCGGTTCGGCGGCCGCGGGCATCATCGGCAACGGGTTCAACTTGCTGCCGTTCATCGACGACGGTTCGGACGGTCTCGGCAGCCTCTGGGGCCTGGCCTGCGCGCTCGGCTTCATCGCATTGACCGTGCGGCGCCTGCACGACGTGAACCTCAGCGGCCTGCTCGCGCTGTTGTTCGTGATCCCGCCGATCGGCATCCTGTTCTCCTTGATCGTCGGCCTGATGTCGTCGAACCCGCAGGGCCAGCAGTACGACCGCCCACAGCAGGGGTACCGCCCGCGTCGGTTCTGACGGCCCCTCAGGAGTTCTGGTTGACTCGACCGTGAACATCAGCCAACACTCGAGGGGGACCACGTGAGCGACCAGTACCCGCAGGATCCGAACGGCCAGCCGAACTCCCAGTTCGGCGGCGCACCGCAGTACGGTCAGCAGCCGCCGACCGGACCGAACGGCGAACCGCCGCTCTGGGCGCCGTGGTACGGGATCTCGTTCGGCAAGGCCGTCGGCCGCTTCTTCAAGAAGTACGCGACGTTCAGTGGTCGGGCCAGCCGGAGCGAGTTCTGGTGGTGGTACCTCGCGAACGCGATCGTCGGCATCGTCCTCGGCATCCTGTACGGCATCGGCTTCGCGACCTCCGAGCGCTCGACCGTGTCGATGTCGTCCTCGACGTCCACCAGCGTCCAGTCGACCGTCACCGAGCCGTCGGCGTTGTTCGTCATCTCGGGCATCCTGTTCCTGCTCTGGGGCCTCGCGATCATCGTCCCGACGCTCGCCCTCGGCTGGCGCCGCCTGCACGACGCGAACCTGACGGGCGCGCTGTGGATCATCGCGATCTTCGTCGGCATCGTCGGCATCGTCTTCGGCCTGCTGCCCTCGAACCCGCAGGGTGCGCGCTTCGACCGTCCGCAGGGCGCCCGATGACCGAGAGCACGCAGCAGTGGGCGGCCCCGCAGCAGACCGGTCAGCAGACCGACGCCGCGGGGACGCCGCCGCGATGGGCCCCGTGGTACGGGATCTCGTTCCCGAAGGCAGTCGCGCGCTTCTTCGCGAAGTACGCCACGTTCACCGGTCGTGCGAGCCGGAGTGAGTACTGGTGGTGGTTCCTGGCGAACGCGATCGTCACGGGGGCACTCGTGGTCATCGGGACGGTCATCCGCCTCACCACGCTCAACTCCCGGACCGTCGACTACTACGGCAACGAGATCACCGTGGTCGACCCGGTTCCGCCGGTCTTCTGGGTCGTGCTCGTCCTGCTGGCGCTCTGGGGCCTCGCGACCCTGGTGCCGTCGCTCGCCCTCGGCTGGCGACGTCTGCACGATGCGAACCTCTCCGGGGCGCTCTGGATCATCGCGCTGTTCATCGGCGTCGCCGGCATCGTCTTCGGCCTCCTGCCGTCGAACCCGCAGGGCGCGCGCTACGACCGGCCCGAGACGAACCGATGAGCAACGACGGGACGCCCCAGTGGGGCCAGCCGAACGGCGATCAGCCGCAGGGGCAGCCGAGCCACGGGCAGCAGCCCGGTTCCGGCGAGCAGCCTGGGTACGGGCAGCAGCCGGGCTACGGGCAGCAGCCGGGTTACGGGCAGCAGCCGGGTTACGGGCAGCAGCAGGGTTACGGGCAGCAGCCGTACGCGCAGCCGTACGTCGGTGCGTACCCGCAGTTCGCGCAGCCGATCCCGCTCGGTCCCGACGGGGTCCCGCCGCTCTGGGCACCGTGGTACGGCATCGGGTTCCTCGACGCGTTCACCCGGTTCTTCAAGAAGTACGCCCGGTTCGACGGCCGCGCCAGCCGGGGTGAGTTCTGGTACGCGGTGCTCGCCAACGCCATCGTGACCATCGTGCTGTTCGGCGGGTTCTACGCCGTCCTCTTCGCGACGGTCGGGGCGAGTGGCGCCGTCGACGAGTACGGCAACCCCACGGGGAGCAGCGCGCCGTCTCCGTTCGCCTTCGTGCTGCTCGGGCTCTACTTCCTCTGGTGGCTCGCCACGATCGTGCCGGGCATCGCCCTGGGCTGGCGTCGCGTGCACGATGCGAACCTGGCAGGCCCGTTCTGGCTCATCGCGCTCTTCGTCAGCGCCGCCGCGATCGTGTTCGGCTGCCTGCCGTCGAACCCGGCCGGCGCGCAGTACGACCGCCCCGACCTGCGGTAGCTCCACGAACGAGAACAGCCCGCCCCACGCGTCGAGCGTGGGGCGGGCTGTTCGTGTGTCGGAGGGCTCAGACCACCCGGAGACGGACGAGCGCGCCGTCGACGACCAGGTCACGCACGGTGGCTGACGGGTCGGCGATCTGGAAGCGCAGGGCCCCGCCCGGCTGCTCGAACCACGGCTGGACGAAACGGACGTTCACCAGGAACGGCCGGTCGACGACGTAGCGGTGGGTCTCCGGCGACGAGGCCACGTGCGGGGGGAGCGACCGATTGGGCAGCGGGGTGTCGAGCGGGTGCAGCAGGTAGCCGTCCGGGCCACCGATGCGGTCGACGGGGACGCCGGCCGGGATCTGGATGGTCAGCCCCTGCTCGCCGGCCTGCGCGACCTGCTGCGCGAGCTGCGGGTAGGTCGACGCCGCACGGTCACGGAGCCCCTCGAGTTCGTCCCGGGGGATGTCGCGCGGCTCCGGGAACGGACGGTTCAGGAACCGGCGCAGCATCTCCACCGCGTCGTCCTCGCCCGTGGCCTGCGCGAGACGTCGAGCCGTGCCGTAGTCGACGACCTCGAGCGCGTAGCCGGACGCGTCGGTCTGGACGATGCGGAGCGCCCCCTCGACCGGCGGTTCGTGCAGGGTCTCGCCGGGGAGCTGCACGTACCGGGTCGTGTAGCCGAGCTGGTCGAGGATGGGGCGGGTGTCCGCGAACGTCATGGTCGGGAGCCTATCGGTCGGCGTGGTGCTGGGCCTTGGACGGAGCCGGGACTACGCCCGGCCGCGCATGATCGCCTGCTTGACCTCGGAGATCGCCTTCGTCACCTGGATGCCACGGGGGCACGCGTCGGTGCAGTTGAAGGTCGTGCGGCAGCGCCAGACGCCTTCCTTGTCGTTGAGGATGTCGAGACGGACGTTCGCGGCGTCGTCGCGGGAGTCGAAGATGAACCGGTGTGCGTTCACGATCGCTGCGGGGCCGAAGTACTGCCCGTCGGTCCAGAACACCGGGCAGGACGACGTGCACGCGGCGCACAGGATGCACTTCGTGGTGTCGTCGAAGCGGGCGCGGTCGGCGACGGACTGCACGCGCTCCTTGCCGGGCGTCGGGGCCGACGAGGACTGCAGGAACGGCTGCACCTCGCGGTAGCTCTGGAAGAAGGGCTCCATGTCGACGACGAGGTCCTTCTCGAGCGGCAGGCCCTTGATCGCCTCGACGTAGATCGGCTTCGAGACGTCGAGGTCCTTGATCAGGGTCTTGCACGCCAGGCGGTTGCGACCGTTGATGCGCATGGCGTCGGACCCGCAGACGCCGTGTGCGCACGAGCGGCGGAAGGTCAGGGACCCGTCCTGCTCCCACTTGATCTTGTGCAGGGCGTCGAGGATGCGGTCGGTCGGCAGCATCATGACGTCGAAGTCCTGCCAGCGCGGCTCGTCGTCGACGTCGGGATCGAAGCGACGGACGATGACCGTGACGGAGAAGGATCCGGGAGGAGCGTCCTGCACGGTGCCGGTGCGGGGTGCGTCGGAGACCAGGGTGTCGGTCATCTCAGTACTTCCTCTCCATCGGCTGGTACCGCGTGATGACGACGGGCTTCCAGTCGAGCGTGATGTGGTCGTCGGCGAGTGACGAGTGCGGGTCGCCCGTCAGGTAGGCCATGGTGTGCTGCATGTAGTTCTCGTCGTCGCGCTTCGGGTAGTCGTCGCGCATGTGGCCTCCGCGGCTCTCCTTGCGGTTGCGCGCGGAGTAGACGACGACCTCGGCCAGGTCGAGCAGGAACCCGAGCTCGACGGCCTCGAGCAGGTCGGTGTTGAACCGCTTGCCCTTGTCCTGCACGGAGACCTGCATGAAGCGGTTGCGGAGCGTGTGCAGGGTCTCGGTGACGCGGGCGAGTGACTCGTCCGTGCGGAACACCTGCGCGTTCTTGTCCATCTCCTCCTGCAGTTCCTTGCGGAGGGCGGAGACGCGCTCGGTGCCGGTCGAGGCGCGGAGCTGGTCGAGCATGCCGCGGACGCCGGCCGCCGGGTCTTCCGGCAGGGGGAGGAACTCGGCGGTCTGGACCCACTCGGCGGCGTTGTTGCCCGAGCGCTTGCCGAAGACGTTGATGTCGAGCAGCGAGTTGGTGCCGAGGCGGTTGGAGCCGTGCACGGAGACGCAGGCGCACTCGCCGGCGGCGTACAGGCCGGGGACGACGGTGGTGTTGTCGTACAGGACCTCGGCCTTGACGTTCGTCGGGATCCCGCCCATCGCGTAGTGCGCGGTCGGCATCACGGGCACCGGTTCGACGACGGGGTCGACGCCGAGGTAGGTGCGTGCGAACTCGGTGATGTCCGGCAGCTTCGTCTCGAGGACCTCGGCGCCCAGGTGCGTGCAGTCGAGCAGCACGTAGTCCTTGTTCGGTCCGGCACCCCGACCCTCGGCGACTTCCTGCACCATGCAGCGAGCGACGATGTCACGGGGTGCGAGGTCCTTGATGGTGGGGGCGTACCGCTCCATGAAGCGCTCGCCCGAGGCGTTCCGGAGGATGGCGCCCTCGCCGCGGGCGCCCTCGGTCAGCAGGATGCCGAGCCCGGCGAGCCCGGTCGGGTGGAACTGGAAGAACTCCATGTCCTCGAGCGGCAGGCCCTTGCGCCAGATGATGCCGACGCCGTCGCCGGTCAGGGTGTGCGCGTTCGAGGTGGTCTTGTACATCTTCCCGAAGCCGCCGGTCGCGAAGATCATCGCCTTGGCGTGGAAGACGTGCAGCTCACCGGTCGCGAGCTCGAACGCGACGACGCCGGCCGGCTGCTGGCGGGTGACACCGTCGTCACCGACGACGTCGACCATGATGAGGTCGAGCGCGTAGAACTCGTTGTAGAACTCGACGCCGAGCTTCACGCAGTTCTGGAACAGCGTCTGCAGGATCATGTGCCCGGTGCGGTCTGCTGCGTAGCAGGCCCGGCGGACCGGGGACTTGCCGTGGTCGCGGGTGTGGCCACCGAAACGGCGCTGGTCGATCTTGCCCTCGGGCGTGCGGTTGAACGGCAGGCCCATGTTCTCGAGGTCGATGACGGCGTCGATGGCCTCTTTCGCGAGGATCTCGGCGGCGTCCTGGTCGACCAGGTAGTCGCCGCCCTTGATCGTGTCGAAGGTGTGCCACTCCCACGAGTCCTCTTCGACGTTCGCGAGGGCCGCGGCCATCCCGCCCTGCGCGGCGCCGGTGTGCGACCGGGTGGGGTAGAGCTTCGAGATGACGGCCGTCTTCGCCTTCGGGCCGGCTTCGATCGCGGCTCGCATACCCGCGCCTCCGGCGCCGATGATGACGATGTCGAACTGGTGGTGGTGGACGGTGGTCTCGGTCACAGGGGTCTTTCCGTAGACGGTGGGAACGCGGGCAGCAGCGGTGGTGGTGCTACTGCGCCGGGCAGAAGGACGGCAGGTCAGCGGCAGCGGCGCCGGCGGGGCACGGGTCGAAGGTCCAGCAGACGAGGAGCCCGAGGACGATCAGCACGACGCAGGCGGCCAGGATCGCGACGAGGAGGGTCTTGCGGATGCCGGGCTTCGACACGTAGTCGTTGACGATCGTGCGCATGCCGTTCGAGCCGTGGATGAGCGCGAGGACCAGCATGAGCGAGTCCCAGACCTGCCAGAAGGGGTTGGCCCACTTGCCGGCGACGAAGGCGAAGTCGATCTGCTTGACGCCTTCGCCCGCCACCATGTTGACGAAGAGGTGGCCGAAGATCAGCACGACGAGCAGCACGCCCGAGGCGCGCATGTAGATCCAGCCCCACTTCTCCCAGTTGGTGGTGCTGCGGGCGGCTGCGGCCGAGCGGGGAGGTTCGACGATCTGCGTGGTCATCTTCGTGCCCCTCAGTTGAAGTCCGCGACGAGGTTCATGAGCTGGCGGGGCAGGAAGCCCGCGATCGCCACCGCCCACAGGACCATGACGATCCAGAACATGGCCCGCTGGTACTTCGGGCCCTTCGACCAGAAGTCGATCAGGATGATCCGTAGCCCGTTGAAGGCGTGGAACACGATGGCCATCACCAGGGCGATCTCGCCGAGGTTCATGAGCGGGGTCTTGTACGTGCCGATGACCGCGTTGTAAGCCTCGGGTGAGAGCCGCACGAGCGCCGTGTCGAGGATGTGCACGAGCAGGAAGAAGTAGATCGCCACGCCGGTGATGCGGTGGAGGACCCACGACCACATCCCGATCGAACCGCGGTAGAGCGTGCCCTGTGGCGTCCGAGAAGCCCGTGGAGCATCGATACGCTCCCCATCGATACGTGCGTCGGGCACCGCGGTCGCCGTACCCCCGCCGGTGTGCTCAGCCATGAGCTCGTCCTTCCATAGGACGGGCTCGCCCGATCGGCGAGCCCTTGCCGTTCGTGTTCGTGTGGAACACGACCCATCCTATGCGCGGGCGCTGACCTTCTCGTCCCGACCGGCCCGGAGGCCCCGTCCGACGGGCGGCGCGCCGATGGTGCGGGCCGTGTCGTGGTGGTCGAGGAGCTGGTCGCCGACGGCTTCCCAGGTGGTTCCCTCGACGCGGAGTCGACCGACGGAACCCATCCGCTCCGCCAGCGCGCGGTCGTGGTGCAGCCGCAGGACCGCGTGCCGCAGGGCCTGCGGGGCATCGGCGTCGTAGAGCTCGCCGTCGAGCCCCGGGGCCACCAGGTCGAGCGGGCCGCCGGACGCCGGCGCGATCACGGGCAGGCCGGAGGCGTGGGCCTCCTGCAGGGTCTGCCCGAAGGTCTCGGCCGGACCGGTGTGCACGAACAGGTCGAGCGCCGCGTACGCGTCGGCGAGGGCGTCGCCGCGCAGGGGGCCGGTGAAGGTGACGTCGAGGTGCCGGAGCCGACGTTCGAGCATCGCGCGTGAGGGACCCCCTCCGGCCACGACGACCCGGATGCCGGGGACACCGCCGAGCTCGGCGAGCCGCTCGACCTCCTTCTCCGGGGCGAGGCGTCCGACGTAGCCGACGATGGTCTCGCCGTTCGGGGCCAGGCGGCGACGGAGTGCCCGCACGTGCCCGGTCGACCGGCGCGCGGGGTGGAACAGCTCGGTGTCGACGCCGCGACCCCAGCGGGCGACGCGGGGCACGCCCTCCTCGGCGAGCATCGCGGCCGTCGCGCTCGACGGGGCGAGCGTCAGCGAGGCGCCGGCGTGGATGCGTCCGAGGATCTTCCGCACCAACGGGACGGTCGCGGTCAGGCCGTTGCGGCGGGCGAACCCGGCCACGTCGGTCTGGAAGACGGCGACGGAGGGGATGCCGAGCCTCCCGGCTGCCGTGATCGCGCGCCCACCCAACAGGAACGGACTGGCGGCGTGGAGCACGTCGGCGCCGGAGGCGGCGAGGATCGTGTCGAGCACCGGGTGGGGGAGTGCCACCGGGAACTGGCGGTAGGCGACGGCGGGGATGCGGTGGACGTCGAAGGAGCGGTAGCGCTCGACGGCGCTGCGCGACCGGAACTGCGCGAGGCCGGGGGTGTCCGGGGCGATCACGACCGCGCGGTGACCCCGTCGTTCCAGGTGGTCGAGGACCGCCAGGACACTGGTGGTCACGCCGTTGAGGGTGGGCAGGAAGCTCTCGGTCACGACGGCGACGGTCCGGGGGGACGTGCCGCGCTCCACGCTGCGTGCGCTCATGGTGCTGCCCATGCTCCGGGCGTGACGTGACCCGGTGGGGCCGACGACGTGAACGGGACGCGCGCGCCGGGTGAACAACGCGGCGGCCGACGCTGCGGGAGCCCGCATGCGGGAATCGTGCGGAGACCACCCAGGATCCGCCCGGTGGGACCGGTACGGTGAGCGCGTGGCTGACGCTCTCGAAGACTTCTACGCGATCATCCCCGCAGGGGGCATCGGATCGCGCCTGTGGCCGTTGTCGCGCGCGGACGCACCCAAGTTCCTGCACGACCTGACGGGTTCCGGCACCTCGCTGCTGCGGCAGACCTGGGACCGCCTGGCGCCGCTCGCCGGCGACCAGCGGATCATGGTCGTCACCGGCCGTGCGCACCGGGTCGCGGTGGAGTCGCAGCTGCCCGGCGTCGAGGACCACAACGTGGTGCTCGAGAGTGAGCCGAAGGACTCCACGGCCGCCATCGGCCTGGCCGCGGCGATCCTGGTGCGCCGCGAGCCCGACGTCGTCATCGGCTCGTTCGCCGCCGACCACGTCATCGGGGACGCCCGCGGCTTCCGTCGTTCGGTGCGTGAGGCCGTCGCCGTCGCCCGCGCCGGCTACGTCACGACCATCGGCATCACCCCGACGGAACCCGCGATCGGCTTCGGGTACATCAATGCGGACACCGTCGCGCTCGACATCGAGGGTGCCCCGACCGCACACGCGGTGAAGTCGTTCGTCGAGAAGCCCGACCTGGACACCGCCCGCTCGTACGTCGAGCAGGGCAACTACCTCTGGAACGCCGGCATGTTCATCGCGCGCGCCGACGTGCTGCTCGCCGAGATCGGTCGGACGAAGCCCGAACTGCTGGCGGGCATCAACGAACTCGCCGACGCCTGGGACACCTCGGCCCGCGGCGCCGTCGTCGACGCCGTCTGGCCGATGCTCGAGAAGATCGCGATCGACTACACGGTCGCCGAACCGGCCGCCGCGGCCGGACGCATGGCGGTCGTCCCCGGTGACTTCGACTGGGACGACGTGGGGGACTTCGCCTCCCTCGCCAAGCTGCAGTCCGGTGGTCGACCGAACAACCTCGCCGTGCTCGGGGACGGTGCCCGCATCCTGGCGGACTCGTCGAGCGGCATCGTGATCTCGCACAGCCAGCGGCTCATCTCGCTCATCGGCGTCGAGGACATCGTCGTCGTGGACACCCCGGACGCCCTGCTCGTCACCACCAGTGCGAACGCGCAGCGGGTGAAGAGTGTGGTGGATGCGCTGAAGATCAGCGGCCGGGGCGACGTCCTGTAGCGCTCCACCGACAAACCCCTCGAACTGGGGGTCTGTGTGCGACGTCGCGTTACGGGCGCGTTTCGGCGGGGTCGCGATCCCGTAACCGATCCGCAGGACCCCCGCAACGGGTCCTGTACCGGCCCGACGGTCGTGTACTGTCGCCACGATCGCCCGGAACGCACGTGGTCCGGGCACGCTCCCCGGAGGAACCAACCCGTGACATCTCGTACCCGACAGGTCGTCCTCAGCGGCCTCGCGCTCGCCGGCACCGTCGCCGTCCTGGCCGGCTGCGCCTCGGCGCCGTCCACCACCGACTCGGCGAAGAAGACCGACTTCCGCCCCTGCATGGTCTCCGACGCCGGTGGGTTCGACGACAAGTCGTTCAACCAGCTCGGCTACGAGGGCATGAAGGACGCCGCCAAGGACCTCGGTGCCACCTACAAGGAGGCCGAGTCGAAGGACGCCACCGTCTACGACTCGAACATCGAGCAGCTCATCGGCCAGAACTGCAACCTCGTCGTGACCGTCGGCTTCAACCTGGCCGACGCCACGAAGAAGCAGGCCGCTGCGAACCCCGACACCGACTTCGCCATCATCGACGACAACTCGATCGACGCGAAGAACGTCAAGCCGATCACGTTCGACACCTCGCAGGCGGCGTTCCTCGCCGGCTACGCGGCGGCGTCCTACTCGAAGACCGGCGTCGTCGGCACCTTCGGCGGCATGCAGATCCCGACCGTCACCATCTTCATGGACGGCTTCGCGGACGGCGTGAAGTACTACAACGAGCAGAAGGACAAGGACGTCAAGGTCGTCGGCTGGAACGTCGACACCGGCAAGGGCTCCTTCACCGGTGGCTTCGAGGCCGGCACGCAGGCCAAGTCGGTCGCGCAGACGCTCCTCGACCAGGACGCCGACGTGATCCTGCCCGTCGGTGGCCCGATCTACCAGTCCGCTGCCGAGGCCATCAAGGACGCCGACAACGGTTCCGTCCTGATCGGTGCGGACAGCGACCTCTACGAGGCCGACCCCCGCTACAAGGACATCGCCTTCACCTCGGTCGAGAAGGGCATGCGCCCGGCCGTGAAGGACGTCGTCGAGCAGGCGGCTGACGACAAGTTCTCGAAGGACCCGTACGTGGGCACCCTCGAGAACGACGGCGTCGGCATCGCGCCGTTCCACGACTTCGAGTCCAAGGTCGACAAGGGCCTGCAGGGCGAGCTCGACGACGTGAAGGCCGGCATCATCGACGGCTCGATCAAGGTCAAGACCCAGTCCTGACCCGGTGAACGCGGGCGGGGGAGCATCCCTCGCCCGCGTTCTCGTGCGCCCGGGTGGCGCACACCACATCGTGCATCCGCGGGGTGCACGCGACACCGTGCGCCCGCGTGGCGCGCGCGAGACAGAAATAGACTCCCGAACATGAAGCTCGAACTCCGCGGCATCACCAAGCGGTTCGGCGCCCTGGTCGCCAACGACCACATCTCGCTCACCGTCGAGCCGGGTGAGGTCCACTGCCTCCTGGGTGAGAACGGCGCCGGCAAGTCCACCCTGATGAACGTCCTGTACGGCCTGTACGACGCCGACGAGGGCGAGATCCTGCTCGACGATGTGGTGCAGGACTTCGACGGCCCCGGTGACGCCATGCGCGCCGGCATCGGCATGGTGCACCAGCACTTCATGCTCGTGCCCGTGTTCACCGTCGCCGAGAACGTCATGCTGGGGCAGGAGCAGACCACCTTCGGCGGGCGGCTCGACCTGGCCGGTGCCCGCAAGCGCGTGCAGGAGATCTCCGACCGCTTCGGGTTCGACGTCGATCCCGACGCCAAGGTCGAGGACCTGCCCGTCGGCGTGCAGCAGCGCGTCGAGATCATCAAGGCGCTGTCCCGCGACGCCTCAGTGCTGGTGTTCGACGAGCCGACGGCCGTCCTCACCCCGCAGGAGACCGACGAGCTGATGGGCATCATGCGCCAGCTCCGCGAAGCCGGCACCGCGATCGTCTTCATCACCCACAAGCTCCGCGAGGTGCGCGAGGTCGCCGACCGCATCACGGTCATCCGTCTCGGCAAGGTCGTCGGCGAGGCTTCGCCGACCGCCACGAACAACGAGCTGGCCGCCCTGATGGTCGGCCGTGCCGTCTCGCTCGTGGTCGACAAGGAACCCTCGACCGGCGGCGACGACGCCCTGCTCGTCGAGCACCTCACCGTCACCGACCCGTCCGGCATCGTGCTCGTCGACGACGTCTCCTTCACGGTGCGTCGCGGCGAGGTCCTGGCGATCGCCGGGGTGCAGGGCAACGGGCAGACCGAGCTCACCGAGGCGATCATGGGCCTCGAGCCCGCCCACGCCGGCCGGATCACCCTGGACGGCAAGGAACTCACCGGCCGGAGCGTCAAGCAGGTGCTCGACGCGGGCGTCGGCTTCGTCCCCGAGGACCGCAAGGAGGACGGCCTGGTCGGCGAGTTCACCATCGCCGAGAACCTGATGCTCGACCGGGCCGACCACGCCGAGTTCGTCCGCGCCGGTACGATCCGGTCGGCGGAACGCGACGCCTTCGCCGACGAGAAGATCGCCGAGTTCGACATCCGCACGCCCGGTCGCACCACCGCGGCCGGTCGGCTGTCCGGCGGGAACCAGCAGAAGATCGTCCTGGCGCGCGAACTGAGCCGTGAACTCCGGCTGTTCGTCGCCGCGCAGCCCACCCGCGGCATCGACGTCGGCTCGATCGAGTTCGTCCACAAGCGCATCGTCGCCACCCGCGACACCGGTGTGCCGGTCATCGTCGTCTCCACCGAGCTCGACGAGGTCGTCGCCCTGGCCGACCGCATCGCCGTGATGTACCGCGGCGGCATCGTCGGCATCGTCCCCGCGACCACCCCCCGCGACGTCCTCGGCCTCATGATGGCCGGGGAGATCCCCGAAGGAACGGAGCTGGCAGCGTGACCACCCCACCGCCAGACAACACGCAGCAGCCGGTGCCGGCTGCGCACGGCACCGCGGACGCCCCGCTCACCGACGACCGTCTGCAGGAGGTCGAGTCGACCCCGCACCTGATGACGGACTCGGCAGAGGACACCGAACGCCGCAACGGAGCCGGTGGTGACCGCTGGCAGGCCGCCCTGCAGGGGATCCTGAACGGGTCCGTGCTCGTCACGGTGCTCGCCGTCGTCCTCGCGCTGGTCGCCTGCGGCATCCTCATCGCGGTGACGGACGAGAACGTCCGTGCCACCGCCGGGTACTTCTTCGCCCGCCCGACGGACATGCTCCAGGCGGTCGGCACCGCGGTCGGCGGCGCGTACGCCTCGCTGTTCCAGGGCTCGGTGTTCAACTTCGGCGCGGAGTCCTTCCAGCAGGCGATCGGGCCGCTCACGCGCTCCGTCGACTACTCGGTGCCGCTCATCGCCGCCGGGCTCGGGATCGCGCTGTCGTTCCGCGCCGGGCTGTTCAACATCGGCGGCCAGGGCCAGATCCTGATGGGCGCCGCTGCCGCCGGGTGGGTCGGGTTCTCGTTCGACGGGCCGGCCGCGATCCACATCCCGCTCACGATCATCGCCGGCATCGTCGGCGGCGCGGTCTGGGGTGGCATCGTCGGGGTGCTCAAGGCCCGGACGGGTGCGAACGAGGTGGTCGTCACGATCATGCTCAACTACGTCGCGCTCTACCTGGTGAGCTACCTGCTCCGCACCCCGGGCCTGCTGCAGGCCCCCGGCAGCAGCAACCCGATCTCGCCCGCCACGAAGGAGAGCGCGCTCCTGCCGCAGCTCTTCGGCGTGCGGTACGGCGTGGACCTCGGGTTCGTCGTCGCGATCATCGCGGTCGTCGTCGTCTGGTGGCTCGTCAACAAGTCATCGCTCGGCTTCCGGTTCCGCACGATCGGTGAGAACCCCCGTGCCGCCCGCGTGGCCGGCATGAGCGTCCCGTCGCTGACCATCTGGGTGATGCTGATCTCCGGTGCCCTGGTCGGCATCGCCGGCGCCTACCAGGTGCAGGGCGCCGTCACGTCGGGCTTCACCTCGGGCATCGACGCCGGCATCGGCTTCGACGCCATCACCGTGGCCCTGCTCGGCCGCTCCAAGCCGTGGGGCGTCTTCTGGGCGGCCATCCTGTTCGGCGTGCTGAAGAACGGTGGCTACGCCATGCAGGCCGCCAACGGCATCCCGATCGACATCGTCGGGGTCATCCAGGCCCTCATCGTCCTCTTCATCGCGGCGCCGCCGCTCGTCCGCGCGATCTTCCGGATCCCGCAGCCGGGTGCACGCAAGCGCACGAAGACGAGCAAGACCAGCAAGAAGGCGGTCGCCGCATGAGCACCATCAGCCCCACCGCGGCCCCCGCGTCGCCGCTCGCGGACCGTCCGGTCGAGTCCACCAGGAGCTGGAAGCTCCCGATCGGGTACGGCGTGTTCACGCTCATCGCGATCGTGCTGTTCGGCCTGCTGCCGCGTTCCGGCACCACCACGTTCCGCCTCGCGAACGCCGGTGACTTCTTCGCGCTGCCGAACGTCCCGCTGCCCGCGCTCGGGACGGGCATCGTCGTCATCGTCCTGCTCGCGATCCTGACCGTGTACGCGTTCATCGAGACGCGGGCGCTCCGCCGGGTCCCGCTGTGGGTCACGTCGGTGTTCGCGGTCGTCTTCGTCATCGGGTTCCTGACCTGGGCCGCTGCCGGTTCGTCCCTGCCGATCCCCGGCCTGCTGCTCGGCGCGCTGAGCCTGAGCGTCCCGCTCGTGTTCGGTGCCCTCGGCGGCGTCATCTCCGAGCGGGTCGGCGTGGTGAACATCGCGATCGAGGGGCAGTTCCTCGCCGGTGCGTTCAGCTCCGCGATGGTCGCGTCGATCACCGGGTCGCCCTGGGTCGGCCTCGTCGCCGCGCTCGTCGCCGGCATGCTCGTGTCGTTCGTCCTCGCGGCGTTCAGCATCAAGTACCTGGTCGACCAGGTCATCGTCGGTGTCGTGATCAACGCGTTCATCTCCGGCCTGACCGGCTTCCTGTACTCGCAGGTGCTCTCCCCGAACGAGGAGACCCTGAACATCGGCATCCGGTTCCCGAAGGTCGAGATCCCGCTGCTGCACCAGATCCCGGTCATCGGTCCGGTGTTCTTCGAGCAGACGGTCGTCGTCTACCTGGCCTACATCGCCGTGGCCGTCGTCACCTTCGGTCTGTTCAAGACCCGCTGGGGCCTGCGGCTCCGCGCGGTCGGCGAGCACCCGCAGGCCGCCGACACGGTGGGCATCAACGTCACGAGCACCCGGTTCTGGAACGTCTCCCTCGCCGGTGCGATCGCCGGTCTCGGTGGGGCGTACTTCACCCTCGACGCGGTCGGGCCGTTCACGAAGGACATGACCGCGGGCGCCGGCTACATCGCCCTGGCCGCCGTCATCTTCGGCCGGTGGGACCCGATCAAGGCGACGCTCGCGGCGCTGCTGTTCGGCTTCGCGTCGAACCTGCAGAACACGCTCGGAGCGATCGACTCACCCGTGCCCAGCGAGTTCCTGCTGATGCTGCCGTACGTGGTGACGATCTTCGCCGTGGCCGGCCTGGTCGGGCAGTCGCGCGGCCCCGCCGCGTCCGGCAAGCCCTACATCAAGAGCTGACGGCCTGGAGGCACGACACATGACCGACACGCAGCAACCAGGTGACCAGGCGGTCACCGCCACCGACCCGACGGACGCCGCCACGGGCCTCCCGGCCGACGACGTGGACTGGGGCGCCCTGCGGGACGCCGCCACGGCCGCGATGCGGCGCGCCTACGCGCCGTACTCGTCGTTCCCGGTGGGCGCCGCGGCGCTCACCGACGACGGCCGGATCGTCTCCGGCTGCAACATCGAGAACGCGAGCTACGGAGTGACGCTCTGCGCGGAGTGCTCCCTCGTGTCGCAGCTGCACATGACCGGTGGCGGCAAGCTCGTCGCGTTCACGTGCGTTGACGGCGACGGGGCGACCCTGATGCCGTGCGGCCGCTGCCGTCAGCTGCTGTTCGAGCACTCGACCGAGGGCATGCTCCTCGAGACGCTCTCCGGTGTCCGCACCATCGACGAGGTCCTGCCGGACGCCTTCGGGCCCCGGACCCTCGCCACCTACCAGCAGGAGCACTGACATGGCCGTCGAGCCGTTCGACACCGTCGACCTCATCCGCACGAAGCGCTCCGGCGGGGCCCTGAGCACCGCCGAGGTCGACTGGCTCGTCGACGCGTACACCCGCGGGTACGTCGAGGACCCGCAGATGGCCGCGATGGCGATGGCGATCTTCCTGAACGGGATGGAGCGGCGCGAGATCAAGGACCTCACGCTCGCGATGATCGCGTCGGGGGAGCGGATGTCGTTCTCGTCGCTCGGCAAGACGACGGTCGACAAGCACTCCACCGGCGGGGTCGGCGACAAGATCACCCTGCCGCTGGCACCCCTGGTGGCGTCGTTCGGCGTGGCGGTGCCGCAGCTGTCCGGCCGCGGACTCGGCCACACCGGCGGCACGCTCGACAAGCTCGAGTCGATCCCCGGGTGGCAGGCGTCCATCACGAACGACCGCATGATGCAGGTGCTGCAGGACGTCGGCGCGGTCATCTGCGCCGCTGGGTCCGGCCTGGCCCCCGCGGACAAGAAGCTCTACGCGCTCCGCGACATCACCGGCACGGTCGAGTGCATCCCGCTCATCGCGTCGAGCATCATGTCGAAGAAGATCGCCGAGGGCACCGGTGCGCTCGTGCTCGACGTCAAGTTCGGGTCCGGCGCGTTCATGCCGACGTACGAGGCGTCCCGTGAGCTCGCACAGACCATGGTCGACCTCGGCAACGACGCCGGGGTCGCGACCTCGGCCCTGCTGACCGACATGGAGGTCCCGCTCGGGCTGACGATCGGCAACGCCCTCGAGGTGCGGGAGTCGGTCGAGGTGCTCGCCGGCGGAGGCCCCGCCGACGTCGTCGAGCTGACCGTGGCGCTCGCGACCGAGATGCTCACGCTGGCCGGACTGCCCGACGCCGACCCCGCAGCGGCGCTCGCGGACGGCCGCGCCATGGACACCTGGCGTCGGATGATCGAGGCGCAGGGTGGGGACCCGTCCGCCGCGTTGCCCGTGGCCCGCGAACAGCACGTCGTCACCGCTCCGACGTCGGGGGTCCTCACGCAGCAGGACGCGCTGCCGTTCGGCGTCTCGGCCTGGCGGCTCGGGGCCGGTCGTGCCCGCGCGCAGGACCCGGTGCAGGCAGGTGCGGGCATCGAGCTCCACGCCAAGCCGGGGGACACCGTGACCGAGGGGCAGCCGCTCTGGACGCTGCACTCCGACGACGCGTCGCGGATCCCGCGCGCGCTGGAGTCGCTCGAGGGTGCGTGGACCATCGGCCCGGCGGACTCTGCCACTGCGGCACGTGGGCCGATCGTGCGCGAGCGCATCGGGTCCTGAACCCGGCCGCGCGACCGACCGGAGGCTCCCTGCACACCTGTGGGGAGCCTCCAGTGTCTTCCGCTGTGGGTTGTGCACAGGTGCCTGCGCGGCGGCGGTGACCACCGATAGCCTGGGGGCATGAGCGCCGACGCCCCGACCTACCGCCTGCCCGACGCCGGGGCGGTCATCAACGACCTGCCGAAGGTCTCGCTGCACGACCACCTCGACGGCGGTCTGCGTCCCGCGACCATCATCGAGCTCGCAGCCTCGGCGGGTGTGTCGCTCCCCACCACCGACCCGGCCGAGCTCGGGCAGTGGTTCGCCGACCAGTCGAACTCCGGCTCCCTGGTCGAGTACCTGAAGACGTTCGACGTCACCACGTCGGTGATGCAGACCGCACCGCAGCTCACCCGGATCGCCCGCGAGTTCGTCGAGGACCTGGTCGCCGACTGCGTCGTCTACGGCGAGGTCCGCTGGGCGCCGGAGCAGCACCTGCAGGGTGGGCTGACCCTCGACCAGACGGTGGAGGCCGTGCAGGCCGGCATCGAGGAAGCCGTCGACGCCGCCGGTGGGCGCATCCGCGTCGGCCAGCTCGTCACCGCGATGCGGCACGCCGACCGGTCGCTCGAGATCGCCGAGCTCGCCGTCCGCCACCGTGACGCCGGGGTCGTCGGCTTCGACATCGCCGGTGCCGAGGCCGGGTTCCCCGCCTCGAACCACCGCGCCGCCTTCGACTACCTGGCGTCCGAACTGTTCCCCGTCACCGTGCACGCGGGGGAGGCCGACGGGCTCGCCTCCATCAGGTCCGCCCTCGTCGACGGTCGGGCGCTCCGCCTCGGGCACGGCGTCCGCATCTTCGAGGACGTCGCCCTGTCCGACGCCGGGGACGGCTCGACGCTGGCCTCGCTGGGCGAGGTCGCCTCGTGGGTCCGTGACCGCGAGATCCCGCTCGAGGTCTCGCCGTCGTCCAACCTGCAGACCGGGGCGATCGCCGCGTGGGGCGACGACCTCGCCGACCACCCGTTCGACGTGCTCTACCAGCTCGGCTTCCGCGTCACGGTGAACACCGACAACCGCCTGATGAGCGGGACCTCGCTGTCGAAGGAACTCGCGTTGCTCGCGGGCACGTTCGGGTACGACCTCGACGACCTGGCCGCGTTCCAGATCAACGCCGCGCTCGGGTCGTTCCTGCCGCTCGAGGACCGCGAGGAGATCATCGCCACCATCACGGCCGGGTACCAGGAGGCCTGACGCATGGGACTGCCACCGCTGCCGGACACCGCCGTCCTCCTCGGTGTGGACGCGCCCGCGTGGCGTGACGCGATGCGCCTGGTCGGCGGTGCGCTCGTCGCCTCGGGCGCCACGACCGACGAGTACACCGACGCCATGATCGGCATGGTCGAGGAGCACGGGCCGTACATCGTCATCTCGCCGGGGCTCGCGTTCGCGCACGCCCGGCCGGGTGGTGCCGTCGTGCGGGACGGACTCGCGATCGTGACGCTCGCGTCGCCGGTGGCGTTCGGACACCCGCACAACGACCCCGTCCGTGTGGTGCTCGGGCTCGCGGTGGCCGAGGTCGGCACCCACCTGGAGTCGATCGGCGAGATCGCGAACCTGTTCAACGACGCCACCGTGACCGGGCGGATCGCGGCGGCGACCACGGCGGACGAGGTCCGCTCGATCATGGGGGTCTCCGCGTGAAGATCGTGACCATCTGCGGCGCCGGCATCGGGTCGAGCGGCATCCTGAAGGTGAACGCCGAGAAGGCGCTCGACGCCCTCGGGCTCTCGGCGTCCGTCGTCGCGGCGGACGTCGCCTCCGTGCGGGACGTCTCGGACGACGCCAACGTGATCCTGACGAGTCAGGAGTTCGTCGAGGCGATCGGCGACACCTACGCCGAGGTCATCGTCATCGCGAACCACTTCGACCAGGGCGAGATCACGGCGGCGGTGGACCGGGCGCTCGGCGAGCACTGAGCGCTCAGTCCGCCCTTTAGAGTTGGGGCATGAGCACCGAGAACCCGCTGAACGACCCCGCTGCCGACCCGTTCGAGGTCGCGCGGGACGCCGCAGCCGCCATCGCCGAACAGTCCGGCATCGAGCGGCACGACATCGCCCTGACCCTCGGCTCGGGCTGGGGCAAGGCCGCCGACATCATCGGTGAGACCGTGTCCGAGATACCGGCCGAGCAGGTCCCCGGGTTCAGCGCCTCGGCCGTCCCCGGACACTCCGGCACGATCCGGTCGATCCGCCTCGCCGACGGCCGCCACGCGCTCGTCATCGGTGCCCGCACCCACTACTACGAGGGCCACGGGGTCCGTCGGGTCGTGCACAGCGTCCGCACGGCGGCGGCGACCGGTGCCTCGATCATGGTGCTGACCAACGGTGCCGGCGGCATCAAGGAGCACTGGACCCCGGGCACCCCGGTGCTCATCAGCGACCACATCAACCTGACCGCGGACAGCCCGCTCGAGGGCGCGACGTTCATCGACCTCACCGACCTGTACTCGGCGCGGCTGCGCTCGGTCGCGAAGTCCGTCGACCCGTCCCTCGACGAGGGCGTCTACACGCAGTTCCGCGGCCCGCACTACGAGACCCCGGCCGAGGTCCAGATGGCGAAGACCATCGGCGGGCACATCGTCGGCATGTCCACCGCGCTCGAAGCCATCGCCGCCCGTCAGGCCGGCATGGAGGTCCTCGGGTTCTCGCTCATCACGAACCTCGCCGCGGGCATCCAGAAGACCCCGTTGTCGCACACCGAGGTGCTCGAGGCCGGCAAGCAGGCCGAGCCGGTGATCGCCGACCTGCTCGCACGCGTGGTCGCCGCACTCGGGCAGCCGGCATCGTGAAGCTCGACCTCGACCAGGTGCTCGGCACCGCGCGGGCGTGGCTGGCGCAGGACCCCGACCCGGAGACCCGCGACGAGCTGGCCGCGGCGATCGACGCGGCGGCCGACGGTGACGGTCCCGCTGTCCGGGCGCTCGCCGAGCGGTTCGACGGCCGGCTGCAGTTCGGCACCGCCGGACTCCGCGCGGAGCTCGGCTGGGGCCCGCTGCGCATGAACCGGGTCGTCGTGACCCAGGCTGCTGCGGGGCTCGCACGGTTCCTCATCGACACCGGTCGCTCGCGCAGCGTCGTGATCGGGTACGACGGGCGGGTGAACTCGGACGTCTTCGCACGCGATTCGGCCGAGGTCATGCGCGGCCTCGGGCTCGAGGTCACCCTGCTGCCCTCGGCCCTGCCGACACCGGTGCTCGCGTTCGCCGTCCGGCACCTCGACGTCGGTGCCGGCGTCATGGTCACCGCGAGCCACAACCCGCCGCGGGACAACGGGTACAAGGTCTACCTCGGTCAGGACGACGACGGCTCGCAGATCGTGCCGCCCGTCGACGGCGAGATCGCGGACGCCATCGACGCCGTCGCCGCCGGGTCGGTGACGGAGCTGCCGCGCGACACGGACTACACCGTGGCGTCGGCGGGCCTGCTCGATGCCTACGTGGCCGCCACGGCCGCGATCGTGCCCGCTCCGGCACTTGGTCTCGATGAGCAGCCGAAGGTCGTCTACACGGCGATGCACGGCGTCGGGTGGGAGACCGCTCGCGCGGTGTTCGCCGCCGCCGGGTTCGCCGAGCCGGCCGTCGTGCCGGAGCAGATCGAGCCGGACGGTGCGTTCCCGACGGTGTCGTTCCCGAACCCCGAGGAGCCGGGTGCGATGGACCTGGCGATCGCCCGCGGTCTCGCCGTGAGCGCCGACCTGGTGATCGCGAACGACCCCGACGCCGACCGGCTCGCCCTCGCGATCCCGGACGGATCCGGTTCCTTCCGTCGGCTGTCGGGCAACGAGGTCGGCTGGCTGCTCGGGTGGCGGGCCGCCGCACGGGCGTCGGAGTCCGGCGCGACCGGCACCCTCGCCGCCTCGATCGTCTCGTCGCCGGCGTTGGCTCGGGTGGCTGCACGCCACGGGCTGGGGTACCGCGACACCCTGACCGGCTTCAAGTGGGTGTCGCGGGTGCCCGAGCTGCTGTTCGGGTACGAAGAGGCCCTGGGCTACCTGGTCGACCCGTCGGTCGTCCGCGACAAGGACGGCATCTCGGCTGCGCTGGAGCTGCTGTCCCTCGCCGACGAGCTCGCCGCGTCGGGCTCGACCATCGCCGACCACCTCGAGGCCTTCGCCGCCGAGTTCGGGGCGTTCGCCTCGGGGCAGGTCGCGACCCGCGTCGACGACCTGGCGCGCATCGGCGAGATCATGGCGTCGCTCCGGTCCACGCCGCCGACGACGCTGGGTGGGCTCGACGTGCACACGGTGACGGACTACTCCGACGGGGTGGCGGGCTTCCCGCCCTCGGACATCCTGCGCTACGACCTGTCCGGCGACGCCCGGGTGATCGTCCGCCCGAGCGGGACCGAGCCCAAGGTGAAGGTCTACATCGACACCGTCGCGGACACCCCCGCCGAGGCTCAGCGCCTGGTCGACGCCCTCGCCGACTCGGTGCGCCCCCTGGTGTCGTAGGGCGTCGGTCCGCAAAACACCGGTGTTCGCGCTCTGAACACCCGCACAACGCGGTGCAGAGCGCGAACACCGGTGTTTTGCTGTTCCTCCACAGGGGGGTGGGGGAGCGAGGGCCGCCAACAAGGAGGGGACCGCCGTCGTGTGGGCCGTGCGGGAGCCGTGACGGTGGGGCCATGGCTCACATCACGGTGTTCGGCGCGGCTCCGGGCGATCCCGATCCGAGAGCGCACCGACGGCTCGCGGATGCCGCTCGCCGCGGGACCCTCATCCGCCTGACGGCCGGCCGGTACGTCGACCGAGACGCGTTCGAAGCAGCGAGTGCAGCGGAGCGCCATCGTGCACGGGTCGAAGCGGTCGCGCCGAACATCCACCCCGCCCTCGTGATCTCCCACGAGTCGGCTGTGGCGATGCTCGGACTCCCGTGGCTCGGGGAGTTCCCGGAGCACGTCGTCGCCACCGATCCGCGTCGAGCCACCGGTCAACGTCGCGCCCATCTCCAGAAGGTCGGAGGGGCGGGTCGCCCCATCGCTTGTGCGAGCGTCGGCGGACTGCCCGTCACGACTCTCGTGGTCACCGGGGTCGACGTCGCGCTCCGAGCGTCGTTCCGCACTGCGGTGGTCGTGTTGGACGCGGTGCTGGCCCGAGGAGTGGCGCAGGTAGCGCTGCTCGCCGAACTGCGCAGTCGGGAGCCTCGTCCGCGGGCGTCCACCCGCGCGCGACGCGCGATCGAGTTCGCAGACGCGGCTGCTGACTCACCGGGTGAGTCAGTGGCGCGGCTGTGTTGGGCGGAAGCGGGGTTCCCGGCGCCGGTGCTGCAGCAGGAGTTCCGCGATGCGGCCGGCCTGATCGGCCGGGTGGACTTCTGGTTCGAGGACGCCGGCGTCGTCGTGGAGTTCGACGGGCTGGTCAAGTACCGTGACCGAACGATGCGCGCTGGTCGATCCCCTGAGCGCGTCGTCATCGACGAGAAGCTCCGAGAGGACCGGCTCCGTGCGCACCGCCACGTCCGCAGGGTCGTCCGCGTGACGTGGCCGGACGTGGAGCCGGGCGGCAACGGCCCCGTGGCACTCGAGGCAGCCGGAGTGCATCGTGTTCGATGAAGCAAAACACCGGTGTTCACGAGTCGAACCGCGGTGTGCGCGTGTTCAACCGGCGAACACCGGTGTTTTGCGAGAAGGAGCGCCCGCGCTACGCGAGCTCGAGCAGCACGTGACCGGAGGAGACCGTCTGGCCGACCGGGGCGTTCAAGCCGGTGACGACGCCGTCCTTGTGGGCCTGCACGGGCTGCTCCATCTTCATGGCCTCGAGCACGACGAGCAGGTCGCCCTTCACCACGGTGTCACCCTCGGCGACCGCGAGCTTCACCACGGTGGCCTGCATCGGCGACGCCACCGACGACCCGGACTTCGCCAGGCCCCCGCGGACCGCCGACGAACGGCGCTTCGGGGGAGCGGAGGGGCCGGTGGGACGACGACCGGCGACACCGCCGACAGCACCGCCACCGACGATCGACGGCATGGTGACCTCGATGCGCTTGCCCTGCACCTCGACCACGACCGAGTCGCGCGCAGCCGGCGCCGGCAGCTCCTCGGGGGAGCCGCTCCACGCCGGGATCTCGTTGACGAAGTCGGTCTCGATCCACTGCGTGTAGACGCTGAACGGCTCGTCGTCGGCCGTCGCGAACGCCGGGTCCGACACCACGGCACGGTGGAAGGGGAGCACGGTCGGCAGGCCGGTGACCTCGAACTCGGCGAGTGCACGACGCGAACGCTCCAGCGCCTCGGCACGGGTGGCGCCGGTGACGATCAGCTTCGCGAGCATCGAGTCGAACGAGCCGGACACCACGTCACCGGAGACGACGCCCGAGTCGACACGCACGCCGGGGCCGGACGGCGCGTTGAACGCGTGCACCGGGCCGGGCGCGGGGAAGAAGTTGCGACCCGGGTCCTCGCCGTTGATGCGGAACTCGAACGAGTGTCCCCGCGGTGCGGGGTCCGAGTAGTCGAGCACGCCGCCCTCGGCGATGCGGAACTGCTCGCGCACCAGGTCGATGCCGGTGACCTCTTCGGAGACGCAGTGCTCGACCTGCAGGCGGGTGTTCACCTCGAGGAACGACACGGTGCCGTCGGCGCCGATGAGGAACTCGCAGGTGCCGGCACCGACGTAGCCGACCTCGCGCAGGATCGCCTTCGACGACTCGTACAGTGCGGTCTGCTGCTCGGGCGTCAGGTAGGGCGCCGGAGCTTCCTCGACGAGCTTCTGGTGGCGTCGCTGCAGCGAGCAGTCGCGGGTGGAGACCACGACGACGTTACCGTGCTCGTCAGCCAGGCACTGGGTCTCGACGTGGCGCGGCTTGTCCAGGTACTTCTCGACGAAGCACTCGCCGCGACCGAACGCGGCGATCGCCTCACGCGTGGCGGACTCGAAGAGCTCCTCGACCGAGGCACGGTCGCGGACGACCTTCAGACCACGACCGCCGCCACCGAACGCCGCCTTGATCGCGACGGGCAAACCGACCTGGTCGACGAAGTCGAAGACCTCGGAGACGTCCTGCACGGGCTCGATGGTGCCGGGGGCGAGCGGTGCGCCCACCTTCTCGGCGACGTGGCGCGCGGAGACCTTGTCGCCGAGGCGCTCGATCGACGCAGGCGACGGGCCGATCCAGATGAGCCCGGCATCGATGACGGCGCGGGCGAAGTCGGCGTTCTCGGCGAGGAACCCGTAGCCCGGGTGCACGGCGTCCGCGCCGGAGCGGCGGGCGACCGAGATGATCTTGTCGATGACGAGGTACGTGTCGGCGCTCGTGGTGCCGTTCAGCGCGTAGGCCTCGTCGGCGAGGCGGGCGTGCAGGGCGTCACGGTCCTGGTCGGCGTAGACCGCGACCGATGCCTTGCCCGCGTCGCGGGCCGCGCGGATGATGCGGACGGCGATCTCGCCGCGGTTCGCGATGAGGACCTTGCTGATACGGGGCATGACACATCAGCGTATTCGTGCGGCGGGAGTGCGTTTTGACTGGCACCCACAAAGAACCACCCGGAACAGGTGCGGATGTCTACAGTGCCCACAGGTCGTGCCAGGCGATGCCGAAGCCCCGGAGGAGCATCGATCGCAGCACCGGCAGCGACATCCCGATCACGGCGGACGGTGCTCCGTCGATCCGCGTGATGTACGCCGCGGCCCGACCGTCGATGGTGAAGGCGCCGGCCACCTCGAGCGGCTCGCCCGTCGCGACGTACGCGTCGATCTCGTCGACGGACACGTCGTCGGCGAAGGTCAGCACCGCGCTGTCGACCGCGATCACGCGGTCGCCAGCGGCGGCCAGCGCCGATCCGCCGGGCGCGACGTCACCCAGCAGCGGGACGCCGGCGGCGGACGTGACCAGGGACCGGACGGGAGGCACGGTGCGGGCCGGTGCCGCGCCTCCAGGCCGTCCCGTGCCCGGGTCCGGAGCCCGGCGCCGGTCGTCGCGTCGTCGATCGATCACGCAGTGTCCGCTCCACAGCGTCCCGCCGCCGGCGGCGAGCATCTGCCGCCAGCGCTCCCGGGCGACCGCGGGGTCGTGCGGCTTGCCGTACAGCTGCCCGTCGACCTCGAAGGCCGAGTCCCCGCCGAACACCACCCCGTCGACCGGCGACCCGGTGACCGCGGAGTCGGCGACTGCGGACGCCTTCGCGACGGCGAGGAGCGAGACGAGCTCCGGCCCGGTCAGGGCACGGCCGAGCGATGCCGCGGCGGCGGCGCCGACGGCGTCCTCGTCGACCCCGGGGGACACGAGCACGGGTTCGATCCCGGACTGGGCGAGGAGTGCTCGGCGGGCGGGGGATGTACTCGCGAGGTACAGACGCATGGGACCATCTCACCATGGGTGAATCCGTCGGCACGCTGCTCGAACTCGACGTCACCGGGATCGCCCACGGCGGCATCTCGGTGGCACGGCACGAAGGACGGGTGGTCTTCGTCTCGGACGCGATCCCCGGGGAGCGCGTCGTCGCCCGGGTGACCGAGGACCGCAAGAAGTCGTTCTGGCGCGCCGACACGGTCAGCGTCATCACGCCGAGCGAGCACCGCGTCGACCACGTCTGGCCCGAGGCCGCGCTCGAGCGTGACCCCGAGACGCGCCCGGGTGGTGCCGAGTTCGGTCACATCGCCCTGGCGCACCAGCGCACGCTCAAGCACGACGTCCTCGTCGACTCGTTCGCGCGGTTCGCACGGATGGACCTCGCCGAGGTGCTCGGCCACGACGTCGTCGTCGAGGCCGCGCCCGGCGACGACGCGGCGAACGGCCTCGGCTGGCGCACCCGCGTCCGGCTGCACGTCGACGAGCAGGGCACCGCCGGCCCGTTCGCGGCCCGCTCCCACTCCGTCATCCCGGTGACCGGCCTGCCGCTCGCGACCGCCGTCGTGCAGCAGAGCGCCCCGCTCGGCCGTGGGGCGCTGCCGGGCTCGTCGGTCATCGACGTCCTCGCACCGAGTGGCTCCGAGGGAGCGCGGCTCGTCATCGACGACCAGAAGCCCACCGTGGTGACCGAGGTCGTGGGGGAGCGCACGTTCCAGGTCGACGACAACGGGTTCTGGCAGGTGCACCGCGCCGCGGCGACCGTGCTCACCGAGGCCGTGCAGGACCTGGTCGACCGCGACCGCCTCGACCCCGAGGGCACCCACCTGGACCTGTACGGCGGTGTCGGCCTGCTCGCCGCCGCGCTCGGCGACCTGGTCGGCCCGAAGGCGCGCATCACGAGTGTCGAGAGCGCCGCCCGTGCCACCGAGCACGCGCAGGAGAACCTGTCCGAGTGGCTCGGCGCCCGCGCCGAGACCGGCCGCGTGGACCGCTGGCTGGCGAACACGGTGGCGAACGCCTCGCGTGCCGAGAAGGACCGCTTCCGTGCCGGGACGATCGTGCTCGACCCGCCCCGCGCCGGTGCCGGTCGTGACGTCGTCGTGCAGATCGCCGCGCTCCAGCCGGAGCAGGTCGTCTACGTGGCGTGCGACCCGGTGGCGCTGGCCCGCGACGTCGCGACGTTCGCCGACCTCGGCTACCGGCTCGAAGCACTGCGGGCCTTCGACCTGTTCCCGCACACCCACCACCTGGAAGCCGTCGCACGCCTGGTCCCCGCGCGCTGAGGTCCGGTGGTCGCGCGACCAAGGGTCCCCGCGTGTCGGGGTGTCCACCAATCGGCGGACCGGCCAGCGTGGCGCAGCCCAGAAGCCCCGCACCTGAGTCCGGGCTGGGTATCCTGGGTCGTTGATGGCACTCCGGTTTCAGGGGCCGGCGTCGCGCATCGGAACGAGAGGCCACTGTGGCAGCAGGAACGACACCCACCAGCACCGAGACGTCAGGGGCGGCCACCAGGCCGGTCCGGGTCGCGATCGTCGACGACCACGAGTCCGTCCGACTCGGGATCCAGGCAGCGTGCCAGAACGAGGGGTTCGAGGTGGTGCTCACCGCCGCCAGCGTCCCCGAGTACGTCCAGAACCTCGACGGGCGAGAGGTCGACGTCGTCGTCCTCGACCTGTCCCTCGGTGACGGCTCGACCGTGACCGAGAACGTCAAGGGCGTGCAGGGGACGGGATCGGCGGTGCTCGTGCACTCCATCGCGGACCGTGTCGCCAACGTGCGTGAGGCGCTCGCAGCAGGGGCTGCCGGCGTCATCCCGAAGTCCTCGGCCACCAAGACCGTGATGGCCGCGGTCGCCACCGTCGCACGCGGTGACGTGCTCAACAACCTCGAGTGGGCGAGCGCCATCGACGCCGACCGCGACTTCGCGAAGGCGCAGCTCGGCCGCCGCGAGCGCGAGATCCTGCACCTCTACGCCTCGGGCCTCCCGCTCAAGCTCGCCGCCCAGCAGCTCGGCATCGGCTACTCGACGGCCCGTGAGTACCTCGACCGGATCCGTGTGAAGTACGTCGAGGTCGGTCGCCCGGCCCCGACGAAGGTCGACCTGCTGCGTCGAGCCGTCGAGGACGGGATCCTCCCCGGGCTCGACTCGGGCATCGACCCCGACGGCGACGGTCGCTGACACGGATGGCGACCGCGGCTGAGTCGGCGCGGACGGTCGTCGAACCGGCGCCGTTCGGCGCCGATCCGGCGCGCAGCGTCCGCGCCTCGATCACGCAGGCGTCGGTCGAGCGTGCGTTCGCGATCCTCCTCGCGATGGCGGCGATCGGCCTCGGCATCGTCGACGCGCCCGCGGTCCTGGAGCAGCTGCCGTACCTCGACCCGTTCTGGGGTCCGACGCTGATGCTCGCCCTCGCGGCGTCGTTCGTGTTCATCGGGGTCTCGGCCTTCGTGCAGCGGGTGGCGCAGCCGGCGCAGATCGTCTGCGCGCTGCTGTTCCTCGTCGTGCTCGTGACGTGGACGGCGACCGTGCAGGAGCCCATCCCCTCGTCGCAGCAGCCGTGGCCGTGGTGGTTCTGCACGGTCGGCTGCACCGCGGCGGCGATGGGCTTCGCCACGTGGCGCGCGACGGTCTACACCGCGCTCGTGCCGGCGGTGTACGTCGTCATCCGGCTCAGCCCGCTCGGCGGCGACGTCGGGGTCCTCGCCGTCCTGCTCGACGGCGTGTACACGGCGCTCCTCAGCGGCGCGGTGCTCGTCATCGCGGTGGTGCTGCGGCGTGCGGCCACGGCGGTCGACACGGCGCAGTCCACGGCGGTGCGGCGGTACTCGCTCGCCATCCGGGAACACGCGACCGAGGTCGAGCGGGTCCAGGTGGACGCCATCGTGCACGACAGCGTGCTCACGACGCTGCTCTCCGCCGCCCGCGCCGACACGCTCGAGGCCAAGACCCTCGCCGCGCGGATGGCCCGGAACGCGATCGACCACCTCGAGGCCGCGGCCACCGACGGTCCCGGTGACGTCGCGCCGGTCGCCCTCGGGGAACTCCGGGCACGCATCCGCGAGGGGGTGGGTGCGTTGCCCGCCCCGGTCCGCCTCGTCCCGACGCCGACCGGGTCGGTCCGCCTGCCCGCGTCGGTCGCCGATGCGCTGGCCTCGGCAGCGCTGCAGGCCGCGGTGAACAGCGTGCAGCACGCCGGCGACGGCGACGTCACGCGCTGGGTCCGCATCGAGCAGCAGGGCCAGGGAGTGCTCGTCGAGGTCGGTGACGACGGCCGCGGGTTCGACGTCGCGGCCATCCCCGCCGAACGGCTCGGTGTCCGTCGCTCCATCGTGGAGCGGGTCGCGACCGTCGACGGACGCGCCGAGGTGCACACCGCACCGGGCGAGGGCACCCGCATCGTGCTGACGTGGTCGCCGGCTGACAGGACGACCGCATGAAGGTCTCCCTGCCGGCGAGCATCGCCCTCGGCCTGGCGTCGCTGTTCTCCGTCTACCACCTGGTCCTCGCCGCGGCCACGCTCCCGCGCGTCGACCAGGTCGCCCCGATCATCGCCTGCATGGTCCTGTACGCCGCGGCCACCGGCCTCGCGCTGTTCGTCCCCGGCAGGGTCCTGCCGGTCTGGACCGCCTGCTTCTCGCTCGCCACCGCGATCGTGATGCCGGTGATCGCCGCCCCCGTCCTCGTCGAGGGACGCGGTCCGGGCTCCGCCACGTGGTGGATCGCGGCCATCGGCACGCTCATGGTGGTGCTCGTCGTGCGGGGCCGCGGACCCTTCGCATGGGCTGGCGTGCTGTTCCTGACCGTGTACACCGTCGCCTGGGCCGGTCTCGGCTCGCTCGGTGGGCTCGGCGTGGTCGGCAGCGTCGCCTGGGTCGCGATCGCCACGGTCTTCGCCGCCGCGATGAGCCGCGCCACCCGGAACACCCGTGAGCTCGTCGTCGCCGAGCAGGAGACCGCCGACTGGCAGGCCGCGCAGGACGCCCACGTGTTCGAGCGGCAGTTCCGGCTGAGCCAGACCACCCGGATGGCCCTGCCGATGCTGCAGCGCATCATCGACTCCTGCGGCGACCTCGACGACGCCGACCGTGCCGAGTGCCTGCACCTCGAGCAGGCCATCCGCGACGAGATCCGCGGCCGCTCCCTGTTGTCCGACGACGTCCGCGACGAGGTGATGCGCCTGCGTCGCCGCGGCGCGACCGTCCAGCTGCACGACGACGGCGGGCTCGACGACCTGGACGCCCCGGACATCCGCCGCATCCACGCCCGCGTCGCCGAGGCGCTCCGGCAGGCCCGTGACGCCGACAACGTCATCGTCCGGACGGTCGGCGAGGGATCCGACTCCGCGGTGACCGTCGTCGGACTCCGCCTCGACGGCGCGGCCAGTGAGTCCGCGGCGCTCGGAGCGGGGCTGGACGACGACGACGGTGACGAGGACGACTCCGTCGCCCTCTGGCTGGAGATCCCGCGGCACGAGCCGGCGTAGCGCGCGGCACGCGCGCGGCACGCGGCGGCGCGCGGCGGCGCGCGCGCGCGTGTCGCGACGATGCACCACGTGATCGACAGGTGGATCGTCGCGAACGTGGTGCGGACCGCGCTGCGGACGAACGTGGTGCGCCGGGCGTGCGGGCGGCGGGGGACGCGATCGGGGGACAGCCGGGAGGCCCGTGGCGGCCCCGCCACGGGCCTCCCGGCCGTCACGTGGTCGCGCCGGGCCGGCGCGGGCACGGACACGACCATGTCGTTGTCGTCCGACGTCGACGGTGTCGTTCCGCGTCGGCCCCGGCAGCCGCTCCGACACCCGCCCACAGCCGCAACACGCCCCGGAAACGGGGAACGGGCCGGTCGGATACCGACCGGCCCGTTCACGACCCGAGGCTGAGCGACAACCCGAATGTCGCCCTGCCTCGCAGCGGGCGGTGGCTTCGTACCCTAGTCGGCCACCGTCCTGCGATGTCTTTCGTTGAAGGACACCGAACACCAACTACTATGCCCACGCACGAGCTGCATGTCAGTCGTCATTATGGGGGACAATTCCGGCAGTTCCGGTCCGTATCCGCTGATCGTGTCCCCCGAGTGAGGGGATACCGACCGGGAAGTGCGCCCTGCAACCGTTCCGGTCGCGTGCGCGCCAGGGGTACATCAGCGGAGCGATCGGCCCCAGGCGCCCGGTCCGTGGTCGAGCGGGCGGCGCAGTCCGCGGGCGGCGGCGTCCCACCCCGTGCGGGGCTCGACGACCACGGCTGCGCGTCCGGCGGCAGCGGCCTCGTCGGCCTGGCGCTGCAGGACGGCCACGACGGCGGCGAGCTCCTCGGGTGTGGGGTCGCCGGAGACCACCCGGACGTCCGCCACCGAGGCGGGCTCGTCCGAGGGCACGGCTGCTGCGTGGCGCCCCATCAGAGGGGGATGTTCCCGTGCTTCTTCGGCGGCAGCGTGGCGCGCTTGCCCCGCAGCGACCGGAGGGCCTTGATGACCGAGACCCGGGTGGCGTGCGGCTGGATGATGCCGTCGAGCTCACCGCGCTCTGCTGCCAGGTAGGGCGACGCGACGTTGTACGTGTACTCGTTCGCGAGCTTCGTGCGGACCGCGGCGACGTCCTCGCCGGACTCCTCGGCGCGCTTGATCTCGGCGCGGTACAGGATGTTGACGGCGCCCTGACCACCCATGACGGCGATCTCGGCGGTCGGCCACGCCAGGTTGATGTCGGCACCGAGCTGCTTGGAGCCCATCACGATGTACGCGCCGCCGTAGGCCTTGCGGGTGATGACGGTGACGAGCGGGACGGTGGCCTCGGCGTAGGCGTACAGCAGCTTCGCGCCGCGGCGGATGACGCCGGTCCACTCCTGGTCGGTGCCGGGCAGGTAACCGGGCACGTCCACCAGGGTCAGGATCGGGATGCCGAACGCGTCGCAGAACCGCACGAAGCGGGCGGCCTTCTCGCCGGCGTCGATGTTCAGCGTGCCGGCCATCGCCTGCGGCTGGTTCGCGATGATGCCGACCGTGCGGCCCTCGACCCGGCCGAAGCCGATCAGGATGTTCGGGGCGAAGAGCGGCTGCACCTCGAGGAACTCACCGTCGTCGACGATGTGCTCGATGATCGTGGTGACGTCGTACGGCTGGTTCGTCGAGTCCGGGATCACGAGGTCGAGCTCGTGGTCGGCGTCGGTGGTCTCGAGCTCCGGGGCGACGTCGTAGGCCGGCGGGTCGGACAGGTTGTTGTCCGGCAGGAACCCGATGAGCGAGCGCGCGTAGTCGAGCGCGTCGGTCTCGTCCTCGGCCAGGTAGTGGGCCACGCCGGAGACCGCGTTGTGCGTCTGGGCGCCGCCGAGCTCCTCGAAGCCGACGTCCTCGCCCGTGACGGTCTTGATGACGTCCGGACCGGTGACGAACATGTGGCTGGTCTTGTCGACCATGATGACGAAGTCGGTGAGGGCGGGGGAGTACACCGCGCCGCCCGCCGCCGGGCCCATCACGATGGAGAGCTGCGGGATGACGCCGGAGGCCTGGGTGTTCAGGCGGAAGATCTCGCCGTACTTGCCGAGCGCGACCACGCCTTCCTGGATGCGGGCGCCGCCGGAGTCGAGGATGCCGATGATCGGCACGCCCGTCTTCAGCCCGTGCTGCATGACCTTGATGATCTTCTCGCCGGCGACCTCGCCGAGGGACCCGCCGAAGACCGTGAAGTCCTGCGCGTAGACCGCGACGTTGCGGCCGTGGATCGTGCCGACGCCGGTGACGACCGCGTCACCGTAGGGGCGCTTGGCGTCCATGCCGAACGAGGTGGTGCGGTGGCGCACGAACTCGTCGAGCTCCACGAAGGAGTTCTCGTCGAGCAGCTGCTCGATGCGTTCGCGCGCGGTGCCCTTGCCCTTCGCGTGCTGCTTGGCGATGGCGGATTCGCCCGCGGCGGTCACGGCCTCGTGGTACCGGTCGCGGAGGTCGGCCAGCCGGCCGGCCGTCGTCGACAGATCGGGGGTGTCTCCTGAAGTCACCCGCTCACCCTACCGGCGGGTGGGACGCTGCCGGTTGGAGGACCCCCACGGTTCCTGCCCGTACATTTGCGTGCATGTCCACATCCCCGTCGCCGTCGTTCCCCGCCACCAGCGAGGCTGTCCGGTCGGCGGGTGCGACGATGACCACCCCCGCGGAGACCGGGTCCACGAACGCGGACCTGCTCGCCGGCGCCCCGGAGCAGCGGCACGGGAGCGTCGTCGCGACCCTGCACCAGACCGCGGGGCGGGGTCGGCTCGACCGCACCTGGGCCGCTCCGGCCGGTGAGACGCTCGCCGCGAGCGTGCTCGTCCGTGCGGACCTGGACGACCACGACCGCGGCTGGCTGCCGCTGGTCGCCGGCGCGGCGATGCGCGACGCGATCGCGTCGGTGCTCCCCGCCGGCGCGGACGTCGTCGTCAAGTGGCCGAACGACGTGCAGGTCGCCGGGGACAAGGTGTGCGGGATCCTCTGCCAGGTCGCCGCCGACGGCAGCGTCGTGGTCGGGGCCGGCGTGAACCTGACGATCCCGGCGGATCGGCTGCCCACCCCGACGTCCACCTCGCTCCTGCTCGCCGGCGCGGTCGACGACGCACCCGCCCTGGCCGACGCGGTCCTGTCCGCCTTCCTGCGGTCCGTCCTGGAGGCGGTGGCCGGCCTGGTCACGGGTGGTCCCGCCGCCGAGACGGTCCGGTCCCACGTCCGTGCGGCGTGCGGCACGATCGGTCGCCGCATCCGCCTCGAGCTGCCGGACGGGACGGTCGAGGAGGCCGACGCGACCGGCATCGACGACGCCGGTCGCATCACGATCCGGGACCAGGCGGGCGTCACCAGGGGCGTCGCGGTGGGAGACGTCACCCACCTGCGGTATGCATGACGGCATGACCGCCGAGCCCCCGCCCGAACGTGTCGTCGCGCGCCTGCGACCGCACGCTCGTCGGCTGGTGCGCCCGGCGGTGTTCGTCGTGCTCGTCACCGCGGCCGGGGGGTTCGGCTTCGGCGTGTTCCAGGCGCAGTTGGCGTGGCTGAACGCCGTCGTCGCGCTCGTCGTCGTGGTGCTCGTCGTGTTCGGCGGTGCCGTCCCGCTGTTCCGCTGGATGTCGGAGCGGTACGTCGTCACCACCCGTCGCCTGGTCGTGGTCAACGGACTCGGCACCCGGACCCGACGGGAGCTCCTGCACTCCCGCGGCTACGACGTCACCGTGCGGCGCCGCGGGCTGCAGGGGCTGTTCCGCTCCGGCGACGTGCTCGTGTTCCCCGGGGACGACCCGGCGGTGGTCCTCGCCGACGTGCCGCACGCCGACCTCGTCGTCGCTGTCCTGCACGACCTGGTGGAGGCGTACGAGGCCAGGCGACGGCACCGTGAGCCGGACTGGGACGAGATCGTCGGCGGTCCGGAACGTCCGCCGTGGGGTGACGTGCGGGCCTGACCCCGGCCGCCGCGAGCGTCGCCGTGGGCGTCGCAGCGGGCGCCGTGATGAGAGTTCGGCGAGAAACCGGTACCGTCTTCGACGTGCGTATCTCTGTGATCGGCTGCGGCTACCTCGGTGCCGTGCACGCCGCCTCCATGGCCAAACTCGGACACGAGGTCGTCGCCGTGGACGTCGACCCCACCAAGATCCAGCGGCTCGCCGCGGGCGAGGCCCCCTTCTTCGAGCCGGGCCTGCCCGAGATCCTGACCGAGGCCCTCGAGTCCGGTCGGATCCGCTTCACCACCGACATGGCCGAGGTCGCCGGCGCCCGCGTGCACTTCCTCGCCGTCGGCACCCCGCAGGGTCCGACCGGTGCCGCAGACCTGACCTACGTGGACGCCGCCGTCGCCGCGCTCACCCCGCACCTGTCCGCCGGCGAGTTCGTCGTCGGCAAGTCGACCGTGCCCGTCGGCACCGCCGCACGCCTGGCCGCCGAGGTCAGCGAGGCCGTCCCCGGTGCCACCCTCGTCTGGAACCCCGAGTTCCTGCGTGAGGGCTTCGCCGTGCAGGACACCATCGCGCCGGACCGCTTCGTCTACGGCGTGCCCGACGGCGAGGCCGGCGAACAGGCCGTCGCCGCCCTCGACGAGGTCTACGCCGAGGCACTGTCCACCGGCACGCCCCGACTCGTCGTCAACCTGCCCACCGCCGAGCTCGTGAAGATCAGCGCCAACGCCTTCCTCGCCACGAAGATCTCGTTCATCAACTCGATGGCCGAGATCGCCGAGGTCGCCGGTGCCGACGTCACGGCGCTCGCCGACGCGATCGGCCACGACGCCCGCATCGGCCGGAAGTTCCTGAACGCCGGCCTCGGCTTCGGTGGCGGCTGCCTGCCCAAGGACATCCGTGCGTTCCAGGCGCGGGCGAACGAACTGGGCGTCGGGGAGTCCCTGGCGTTCCTGGCCGACGTCGACGCCACGAACCTGCGCCGTCGCGCCCACGTCGTCGAGCTGGCGCAGGAGCTGCTCGGCGGGGTCGTCAGCGGCAAGCGCGTCGCGGTGCTCGGCCTGGCCTTCAAGCCGAACTCCGACGACGTCCGCGACTCGCCGGCCCTCGACATCGCGGCCCGCCTGCACGAACTCGGCGCCGTCGTCTCGGCGTACGACCCCGAGGCCGTCGTCACCGCGCGCCGCGTGCGACCCGAGCTCGACTACGTCGAGAGCGCTGCCGAGGCGCTGGGGGGAGCGGAGCTGGTGCTCGTGCTCACCGAGTGGACCGAGTTCCGCGAGCTCGACGCGACCGCCGCTGCCGCGCTCGTGGCGTCGCCCGTCGTCATCGACGGCCGCAACTGCCTCGATCGCGACGCCTGGACCGCGGCGGGCTTCACGTACCGCGGCATGGGGCGCTGAGCATCATCCCGGGGGGCGGCAGCACGGGCATCGCGGACACAGACACGGGGACGACCGTGCCGCCACGTGCTGTCGCGCACGCGGCCGGGCCACGGACGCGGGAGCGGGAGCGTCACCGTCGTCGGTTCGGCGCGTTCCACGAGGGGCGGCACCCGTCGCGTTCCTCGATCCTGGCCAACGCTGCGCTGCTGCTCGTCGCCGCGGTCCTGGTCGGCGTCGTGGCGTACCGCACGCGGCTCGAGGTGACCAACATCGACGGCATCTCGTACATGTCGATCGCCGAGCAGTACGCCGGCGGGCACTGGGCCGAGGCGGTCAACGGCTACTGGTCCCCGATGGTCTCCTGGCTGATGGCACCGTTCCTGGTCATGGGGTCCGGACCGAGCACGGCGTTCGCGATCGTGAACCTGGCGGCGAGCACCGCCGTGATGGGCATCGGCGCGTGGCTGTTGCTGCGGACGACCGGCAACGGCTGGACCGCCGCGTGGTCGATCGTGGCGACCGCCCCGCTGATGCTGGCGAACGTCGCCCTGCAGACGCCGGACACCCTCGTGCTGCTGTGGGGCCTGCTCTTCGTGTGGTCGTTGCTCGCGGCGGACCGCGCCTGGCACGGCTCGGTCCGGCGCATCGTCGTGGCCGCGGCGGTCGTCGGACTGGTGTGCGCCATCGGGTACTGCACGAAGGCGTTCCTGGTCCCCGTGTTCCTCGTGGTGGTGCCGTCGTGGGCGCTCGTCCGGTGGTTCCAGGACCGGCGGGACGCACGAGAACCGCGGTCGCTGCTGCTGCCGGTGGTCGCGCTCCTGACGGCGGTGTTGTTCTCCGCGCCCTGGGTGGGGGCGCTGTCGGCGAAGTTCGGTGGCATCGAGCTCGGATCGTCACTGACGGTCAACGTCTCGAAGAAGTTCTCCGACACGTCCGGCAAGGACTACCAGGAGGTCCGCATCCCCTCGCCGCCGAACGGGCTGGCGGTGTCGCCGAACGAGGACCGCACCCCGTCGCTGTACGAGGCCGGCGTGTACACCGCCGAGCGCGAGCTGCCGGTCCGGCTGCCTGCGGGCACACCGGTCGCGGCCGAGCCCGACGAGAGCAACACGACGACGCTCGTCGGCAAGGTCCGGTACTACGTCGAGCAGCGCCTCGAAGCGCTGCCCTTCTACTTCACCCGCATCGGCTCGTTCGCGCCCTTCACCCTGGCCATCGGGGTGGTGTTCGTCGGTGCGGCCGTCGCCGGGGTGGTGCACTACCGGCGGTTCGTCTTCGCGAGCATCGTCGGGCTGTTCTCCGGCGTGTACCTGCTCGGGTACGCGGGCATCGCGACGGTGGACACGGCGGGCGGCAACGCGCGGTACTACCTGCCGCTCTTCACGGGTTCGGTGCTCGTCGCCGGCGCCCTGCTGCCCACGTTCTGGCGCGCGGTGCGGCGCGGCCGACGCATCCGGAAGGTCGTCGCCGTCCTCGGCTGCGTGCTGGTCGTGGTCGCTTCGTACAGTCAGAACGTGAACGGAGTCCGCGCCCCGTTCTCGACGTACGACGTCCGCCCGTCGGGCATCCCGGCCGGACAGGTCCTCGGCGAGGTCATCGACCCCGACGAGCCGCTGGTCGACGCGCTCCTGGCGTCCGACGTCATCCCCGCCGGCAGCAGGATCCTCGGCACGAACACCCGCAACACGGTGCTCGTGGCGTTCCGGCTCGGTGCGCAGATGTACGGCGAGGACGGGCAGGCGTACGACTACCAGGACCCGGCCTTCGTCGGCCTGCTCAGCGAAGCGGGCGTGCAGTACTTCCTGAACTACACGAACCCGCGCGACCCGCAGGTCCGCGACTACTCCGCCATCGGAGCGGTGGTCGGCTCGTTCCCGGTGTACCAGGTCTGCTCGGACGCCAAGGGCGCCCCGCAGCAGTCCTGCTCCGTGGACGTCATCCGGGTCGCCGAGCGCTGACGCCGACGGGCCACGGCCGCCACACCCCGGCCACGCCGACCGTGATCCCGGCTGCGACGAGGACCGCGACCAGGAGCACCACGGCGAACGGCACCGGACCGGTGGCCGCGTACCGCCCGACGCTCGTCGCCGACAGGGGGCCGTCGGCGGCGTTCCAGAACCAGGCGCTGACGACGGCGAGCCCCCAGAGCCCCACCGCCGGCAGCGCGACGGCGAGCGACCGGGTGAGCACGGTCCGTCCGGCGCCCGGCCCCGTGAGCCGCCGCCACGCGAGGGCACTGAGCGCGACGAGGCACACGAGTGCGGGGAACAGGTAGCGGCCCTGGGTGCCGGCCACCTCGGTGGTGTCCAGGTACGCCCGGGCGCTGCTCGCCGTCTGCAGCAGCAGCAGGAGTCCGGGGAACACCGCGAGACACACCGCCGGCACCAGGGTGGGTCCGCGCCGGAACGCCCAGCCGACGAGCACGACGAGGGCGACGGCGGTCAGGACGGCGGTCAGGGTGTCACCGATGCTCACCTGCGCCCGCTGACCGGGGGACCCCCAGAACGTCCGCGCGAGCGTTCCCCAGCTGACGTCGAGGAAGTGCCCGGGTGACGGTTGCTCACCCGCTGGGAACGGACGGTCCGGCCGGATCGCGGCGTAGCCGTCGGGTTGCAGCGTGTGGAACACGAGGAGGTTGCGCACCCACCACCACGCGCCGATCGCCCCCGCCACGACGAGTGCGGCACCCGTCCGGAAGGAGCGTGCACCACGGGTCAGCGTGCCCGCGCCCGCGAGGAGCACCACGAGCGCCACGAAGGGGATCGCTGGCAGTCCCGTGCCCTTCGTCGCGACGAGGAGTCCGAGCGCCACGGCGAGGGCGAGCAGGGTCCGGCGGCGGAGGTCGCCCGTGAGCAGCCGGGTTGCGAGCCACACCACCGTGCCGCCGAGCAGGAGCACCGGGGCGTCGTTCGTCACCGACGCGCCGACGGACGCCAGCTGCGGCACGGCGAACAGGGCGAGCGCGCCGAACAGTGCCGCGCGCGGCGAGCGGGTCACACGGCGGACCGCTGCCCACGTCAGCAGCGCGAGCGGGGACACGAGGGCGGCGTCGAAGAGCCGGAGGGCGACGAGCGCGTGGTCCCAGCGCAACGAGCCGTGGTGCAGGACCCGGAGCACGGCGGCGTCCGCCAGGTACGCCGTCGGTGGGTGCTGGGTCATCTGGTTCACCGTCGGGGAGTCGCCGGGGTGCTCCTGCAGCAACGCGCTGACGGTCGACCAGGACGATGCATCGGCGGAGGCCTGCTCCTGCTGCGCGGCCGCGACGGCGTTCGACACGTGCAGGGTGCCCGGGTCGGGCCAGCCGGAGCCGGTCGCGACGTGCAGGGCGGCGTCGAAGTGGGCCGGTTCGTCCGGTGCTTGGAACACCGGCACGACGAGCGCCCAGAGGACGAGCCAGAGACCGAACGCGGCGGTCAGCGCCGCGGTCCGCAGGGCCTCCGCCCGGGTGACGATGGGGTGCGGTGCCTGTTGCATCGCTTCGAGACTAGTGGCCCGACGCCTCGGACCGGGCCGTCGTGGCGACGGTCGCGTCCTCGACGGTGTCGGCTCCGGTGCGCTCGTCCGGTCCGGTGCGTCCGGCGCGCTCCGGGTGGTAGACCCACACCTTGTAGAGCCAGAAGCGGAACACGGTGCCCAGCAGCAGCCCGATGACGTTGCCGGAGATGTTGTCGGCCAGCGCCGACGTGAAGCCGAGGACGTAGTGGGAGACGGCGAGGCAGCCGAGCGAGATGACCATGCCGCCGAGGGACACGACGACGAACTCGACCCCCTCGCGGGTGGCCACGGCCCGTCGCTGCTCGCGGAACGTCCAGTACCGGTTGCCCATCCAGTTCACGAAGATGGCGACCGTCGTCGAGACCACCTTCGCCCAGAACGGTCCCGAGTGCACGTCGTCCGGGTTCAGCAGGGTCGACCGCAGCACGTTGAACACCGTGGTGTCCACGACGAAGCCGACGGCACCGACGACGCCGAAGCGTGCCAGTTGGGCGATGAGACGCCGCACGAGCCCTCCAGGATCCGTAGAGTTGTGACCGGTCGGGCAGAGCGCGACCCGAACAGCGATTGTAGACAACGCGTTCACACCGCACGGTGGGAGCGCCGGAAGGATCACACAGCATGGCGTTGCGCGTCGGGGTCATCGGTGGGGGACAGCTGGCACGGATGATGGTGCCGGCCGCGGTCGAACTGGGGATCGACATCCGGGTGCTCGCCGAGGGGCCGGGCATGTCCGCAGGCATCGCCGCCACCGCCGAGGGCGACTACCACGAGGCCGCCACGGTGCTCGAGTTCGCCCGACAGGTCGACGTCGTGACCTTCGACCACGAGCACGTGCCGCAGGACGTCCTGCGCAGCCTGGTCGCCGCGGGCGTGGCGGTCCACCCCGGTCCGGACGCGCTGGCCGTCGCCCAGGACAAGATCACCATGCGCCGCCGGCTGAGCGAACTCGGGCTGCCGGTGCCCGACTGGGCCGCCGTGCACGGTCCCGACGAACTCCGTGCCTTCCTCGCCGAGCACGGTGGCCGAGCCGTCGTCAAGACCCCGCGGGGCGGCTACGACGGCAAGGGCGTCCGGGTCGTCTCCGACGCCTCCGACGTCGACGACTGGTTCATCGCCGTGGCTGAGGCCGGCGGCGACCAGGCCCTCCTGGTCGAGGAGCTCGTCCCCTTCACCCGCGAGCTCGCGCAGTCCGTGGCGCGCCGACCCTCCGGACAGGTCGTCGCCTGGCCGCTCGTCGAGACCGTGCAGCGCGATGGGGTCTGCGCCGAGGTCATCGCACCGGCCCCTGACAGCGCCGGCCGGATCGCCGACCTGACCGAGTCGATCGCCGTCCGCATCGCCGAAGAACTCGGGGTGACCGGCGTGCTGGCCGTCGAGCTGTTCCAGACCGACGACGAACGCATCCTGATCAACGAGCTCGCGATGCGTCCGCACAACACCGGGCACTGGACCATCGACGGCGCCACCACGAGCCAGTTCGAGCAGCACCTGCGAGCGGTCCTCGACCTGCCGCTCGGAGCCACCGGCTCGTTCGCCCCGGCGTCCGTCATGGTGAACGTGCTCGGCGGACCCGCGGACGGCGACCTCGCCGCCCGGTACCCCGCAGCGCTCGAGGCCTTCCCCGAGGCGAAGTACCACTTCTACGGCAAGGCGCCCCGGCCCGGCCGGAAGATCGGGCACGTCACGGTGCTCGGCGACGACGTCGACGAGGTCGTCTACCGCGCCCGTGCGGCCGCGGCGCACTTCGACGACTGAGGTCGCGTCCTCGACGTGACCGGATGACGGACGGGAGGCCCGTGGCGACGCCGCCACGGGCCTCCCGTCCGTCACGGGTGCGGGACACACTTGTCGGTCGCTCTGCGGACACCCCCTCGGGTGCCACCCGCTCGGGAGGCTGGCGGGGGTCGGGAGCGCGTGTTCCCCTGGAAGGGTCCGCGCCCACCGTCCAGGGAGTCTCCATGCGCCGCCGCCCGCGCCGTGCCGCCGTCTGCGGCGCCGCCGTCGCCCTCGTCGCAGCCGTCGCCGGACTGCTGCCGACCGCGACCGCGTCCGCAGCGACCTCGGCCGCCACCATCCGCTCGGCCACGTCCGCGTCGCTCTACGGCGCCGGGCCGTACCGGTCGCCCACGAGCGAGGCGGCGAAGGCGCAGGCCGCCCTCGCCGCCACCGACCCGGCCGGAGCCGCTGCGGCGGGGACCATCGCCGGCTACCCCGTCGCCACCTGGCTCGGTGACTGGAGCCAGGGCACGCAGCTGACGAAGACCATCAGCACCGCCCTCACCGGGGCTGAGCAGTCCGGCACCACCCCGGTGTTCGTGCTCTACGCGATCCCGGACCGCGACTGCGGCGGGTACTCCGCCGGCGGCTTCGACGAGCGCTCCTACGACGCCTGGGTCGACCAGGTCACCGCGGCGCTCGCCGGGCACCGCGCAGCCGTCATCGTCGAACCGGACTCGCTCGCGATGCTCAGCAATGCCAAGTGCAGCACCGCGCTCGACGAGCAGCGCTACCGGATCCTCTCCCGCACGGTCGCCGGGCTGACCGCCGCCGGGGTCCCCGCCTACCTGGACGCCGGCAACTCGAACTGGGTGCAGCCTGCGCTGATGGCGTCGCGGCTGAACAGCGCGGGCGTGCAGCAGGCCCGGGGGTTCTTCACGAACGTCGCGAACTACTACCCGACCGCCCAGGAGCAGGCGTACGCGCAGAAGGTGTCGGCCGCGACCGGGGGCTCGCACTACGTGATCGACACCTCGCGCAACGGGCAGGGCTGGCGCGGCACCTGGTGCAACGGGCCGGGCGCCGGGCTCGGCACCTCGCCCCGGGTGGTGTCCGACGGCACGGCGCTCGACGCCCTGCTGTGGGTGAAGACCCCCGGCGCGAGTGACGGCACCTGCAACGGTGCCCCGGCCGCCGGCAAGTGGTTCTCGGCCTACGCGCAGGCGCTGGTCGCGAACGCCCGGCTCGGGGTGCCGACCGCCGACCTGGCCCCGCGCGGCGCGCTCGAGGCCGTCGTCGGTGCCGGAGGCGGTGTCCGCGTGCGCGGCTGGGCCTTCGACGAGGACGACCCGACGCAACCGGTCCGGGTCCGGGCGACGGTGGACGGTGTCTCCGCCGGCGTGCTGAGCGCGGACCGCACCCGCCCGGACGTCGACGCGGCGTACGGCGTCGGGGAGACCCACGGGTTCGACACCGCGGTGCCGGCCGCCGAGGGCTTCCGCCGGGTCTGCGTCACCGCGGTGAACATCGGCGCGGGGTCCGACGCCGACCTCGGGTGCGCGAGGGTGCGTGCCCACCGGCACGACCCGTACGTCGGCCTCGAGTCGGTGAGCGTCGCGGTCGGTGGCGTTGCCGTGACGGGCTGGGCGTTCGACGGGGACGCTCCGGACACGGCCAGCACGGTCGCGTTCACGGTCGACGGTCGGGTCGTCGCGTCCCGGTCCGCTGGTCGGGCCCGGGCCGACGTCGACCGGACCTGGGGCGCCGGTCCTGCGCACGGGTTCGCCGAGATCGTGGCCGCGGGGGCGGGGAAGCACACCGTGTGCGCGATCGCCCGGAACATCGACATCGGCGCGGACCGGACGGCGAGCCCGTGCCGGAGCATCACGGTGCCCGTCGCAGCCCCGGTCGGCCGACGCGACGCGGCGTCGTCGGGATCCGCCGGCCGGGTCAGCGTCCGGGGGTGGGCGTTCGACCGTGACGCCGTGCAGCGTCCGGTCACGGTGCGGGTCAGCGTCGGCGGCCGGGTCGTCGGCAGTCTCGTCGCCGACCGGCAGCGCAGTGACGTCGACCGTGTCCACGGCGGCGGCGAGCACCACGGGTTCACCGGGTCGGTGCCGGTCGCGTCCGGGAAGCGGTCGGTGTGCCTCACCGCGGTCGGGATCGGGAAGGGCGGCGACACGTCGCTGGGGTGCGCGACGGTGCAGGTGCGCTGACCGCGACCGCGACCGCGACCGGAGCGGTTGCCTGGGCGACCGCGACCGTCCGGCGGGTGCGGGAGAATGGCACCCATGCCGCGTGATCTCCTCCGCCGGGCCGCCCGTCGACTCCGCCGCGCCGTCGTCGGTGCCCCGCGTCCCGATGCCGAGCACGAGCGTCAGCCCGAGCAGCAGCAGGCGCCGGCCACTCCGGCCGCGCCGCTGCCGGTCCTCGGGTACGTCGTCGCGGGCGGGGGCGGTGCACACCCCGCGTCCGCCCACGTGCGCGTCGTGCGCCGTGTGGAGCACCTGTCGTCCGCCGGTGCCGCCGAGGTCCGACAGGTCGATCCCGTGGCCTTCGTCGCGGGCACGGACACCACTGCGTACACCGCGGTCCTCGTGCAGCGCGACGTCCTGCCGCGCACCGTCGTGCAGCCCTTCCTCGAGACCGCGGCGCGGCGGGGGATCCGGGTGGTGGCCGAGGTCGACGACGACTTCTTCACGGCGTCCGGCCGGGCACGGCTTGCCCGTGCCGAGTACGACCCGGACCGCCTGGCCTCCATCGACGCCCTGGTGCGCGGCGCCGACACCGTGATCGTGAGCACGCCGGAGCTCGCCGAGGTGGTGCGTCCCGTCGCCCGGCACGTCGTGGTCGTGCCGAACGCCCTCGACCCGGGGTTGTGGACGTCCGGCGCGACCGAGGACGACGACGAACGGCCGACCGGCGAGCACCGCGTGCTGTACATGGGAACGCTCACCCACGCCGCCGACCTCGAACTGCTCAGGGACGTCTTCGCCGACCTGACCACCGCCGACGGCACCCCGATCCGGCTCGAGGTCATCGGCGTCACCGAGGACGGTGACGCCGACTGGTTCCGCCGGATCGAGGTGCCCGACGGGCACTACCCGGCGTTCTCCCGTTGGCTCGTCGCCCACCGCGCGCGCTGGCGCGCGGGGGTCGCGCCGCTGCGCGACGAGGAGTTCAACCGCGCGAAGAGCGACCTGAAGTTCCTGGAGTACACGGCACTCGGGCTGCCGGCCGTGGTCTCCGACCGGCCGTCGTACGCCGTGGCCGGGCGGTACGGAGCGGTCGGGGTCCCCGACGACGTCGACGCCTGGCGGGCAGCCGTCCGCGGCGCGGTCGAGCGTGGGGCGCCCGACGAACGGGCCGAGCGGTGGGTCCGCGATGCGCGGACGATCGGCCGTGACGGTGACACCTGGCGGCGGGTGCTGCTCGGCTAGGCTCGGCGTGTGACCGACTCCGCAGCCCCAGCACAGCCGCTCGTCTCGATCATCATGGGATCGGACTCCGACTGGCCGACCATGCGGGCTGCGGCCGACATCCTCGCCGAGCTCGGCATCCCGTTCGAGGCGGACGTGGTGTCCGCGCACCGCACCCCCGACAAGATGACCCGCTTCGCCAGGGGTGCCGCCCAGCGGGGCATCCGTGTCGTGATCGCCGGTGCCGGTGGGGCTGCCCACCTGCCCGGCATGGTGGCCTCGATGACGACGCTGCCCGTGATCGGCGTGCCCGTCCAGCTCGCACGGCTCGACGGACTCGACTCGCTCCTGTCGATCGTCCAGATGCCCGCCGGCATCCCGGTCGCGACGATGGCGATCAACGGCGCGGCGAACGCCGGACTGCTCGCCGCACGGATCATCGGGTCCTCCGAGCCCGGTGTCGCGGCGCGGCTCACCGAGTACGCCGAAGGACTCGAGCGCCTGGTCGAGGAGAAGGCCGCGCGCCTCCGCGACTCCCTCTGACGTCCGCTGCGCTCCCCGCACCATCCGGCACCCCTCGTACTGGGGACGCCCTGGCGAAGTCAACCCCCCGCGCAGGATGGACAACGCAACTACCGTGGACCGCGGACGGCCGAGGGTCGGCCGTCCGGCACCCACGGGAACGGGTGCGAATCGTCATGTCAGGGAGTGACAGCTCATGCAGAAACGCGCGATCACGAGAGCCGCACTCTCAGTCGTGCTCCTGGGAGTCGTGCTGGTCGCCGGGCCGTTCGGTCAGGGGAGCGCCGCCTCAGCAGCGAACACGTCCGCGCCGGTCGGGAACATCGGCAAGTTCAAGCAGACCTTCCGCGAGGACTTCCGCACGACCGCGGCGGCCAAGGGGAAGTTCGCCGCGTCCTACGCGAAGTCGTGGCAGCCCTACCCCGACGGGACCGGCGGGATGTACTACTCGGGGACGCAGATCAGTGCGATCAACGGGAACATGGACGTCCGTCTCGACGGCAAGCGCGGGGCCGCCGGCACGTTCGGCTCGCCTACGGGAGCGTGGGGACACAAGGGCGGGAAGTTCACGGTGCGCGCCATGGCCGCCGGTGGCAACGGGAACGGCGCCGCCTTCATGCTGTGGCCGACGTCGGACAAGTGGTCGGACGGGGAGATCGACTACCCGGAGTCCAACTTCGAGTCCGCACCGATGCTGCACCAGCACTCGATGACGCCCGGACGTGAAGCGACGGCGACCAGCCTGAGCACCGGGACGTCGTGGCGTTCGTGGCACACCTACTCGATCGAGTGGATCCCCGGGAAGTCCGTGTCCTACTCGCTCGACGGGAAGGTCATCAAGACGATCACCAAGGACGTCCCGACCACCGCGCACCGCTACATGTTCCAGGTGGGCAACTGGGGCGGGCTCGGCCACCTGTACATCGACTGGGTCACGACCTACTCGTACACGGGCTGACCGCCGGACGGGCAGCTGCACGCCGTCAGAGGTCGGCGTGCAGCTGCCAGGTCTCGGCGGCGGAATCGCTCCAGTCGTACATGCGTGCGCGATCGGGGCCGGCGACGGCCAGCTGCCCGGCGAGCAGGGGGTCGTTGACCACCTGGTAGACGGCCTGCGCGAGCCGCTCCGGGTAGGACTCCTTCGGACCACGGGCGACCGTGACGCCGGCGTCCGACGCGACCTCGGACACGGCGGGGTCGTCCGAGTGCACGACCGGGGTGCCGAAGCTCATCGCCTCGATGACGGGCAGGCCGAACCCCTCGGCCAGGCTCGGGAACACGAACACGGTGGCCCGGTCGTAGACCACGGCGAGGTCGGCGTCGTCGATCCGCCCGAGGACCTTCACCCGGTCACGCGAGAGACCGGCTCGTTCCGCCGTGCCGTACACGTCGACGTCGCCCCAACCGTCCGGGCCGGAGATGACGAGGGGGATGTCGGCGGGCGCGTCGGGGTGCGCCATCGCCTCGATCAGGGATCCGAGCGCCTTCCGTGGCTCGAGCGTGCCGACGGCCAGCACGTACCGCTCCGGCAGCCCGAGCCGCTCGGCGCGGAGAACGGCGTCGACGGGCAGCCGGAGCCGCCCGCTCGGCGCTCCGCCGATGACCCGGAGCCGGTCGTCGAACCGGTGGATCTCGTTGAGCGCACTCGCGACCGCGTGGGTCGGCACCACCACGGCGTCGGCGTGCTTCCACGCACGCTTGACCATCGCCTTGTGGAAGTGGACGCCGCGCGGCGTCAGGGTCTCGGGGTTGGTCCACGGGACCGTGTCGTGCACGGTGACGACGGTCTGCCGGCCCGGGTCCTGGAAACGGTCGTGCCGGACCAACGGGGCGAGCACGCTCGGAGCGTGCACCATGCCCTTCGCCAGGCCGCCGACGATCCCGCCCTGCCAGGCGAGGGAGAGTTCGCGGCGGGGGAGCGGCAGCCGGTCGAGGTCGGCGAGCCCGGGCAGCAGGGTCCGGATGTGGGCGAGTTCGTCGCGGCCCACCGCCGAGACGACCCCGGACACCTCGCAGCCGACGGGGGCGTGCTCGATGAGGTGGCGGGTGAGCTCTTCGGCGTACCGACCGATGCCTCCGGGGACCGGGGCGACGACCTGGTCCACGATGACGTGGAGCGTTGTCATGTGGTGCGCCTCCTCGTGGTGCTGCCGTGCGCGCGGCGCGGCCGAACGCCGACCCTATCAGTCGGCACGGGGCGCTCCCGGGGCGCCACCGCCCAGCGCGGCGGCGGCCGACTTCCGGCGGTGGCGCGCTGCGAGCAGTGCGCCGACCCCGGCCAGCACGACGTCTCCGATGGTCATGAAGACCCGGCTGATGACGGCGAGGGCGAGCGGCGCCGATCCACCGGCCACGCTGCCGAGGAGCAGGACGAGGATGCCCTCGCGCGGCCCGATGCCCGCCGGGGCGATGACGACCACGAACCCCACGAGCCAGGCGACGGCGTACGCGCCGACGGCCACCGGGAAGAGCGCGGGCGAGTCGGCCCCGAAGACCCGAAGCACGAGGGTGGCCTGGACGCCGTACGCCAGCCACATGACGAGCGACCAGACGAGCGACATGACGGTGCCCGTCCACGTGAGGGTGGTGTCCTGGGCGGGGCGACGCAGGACCCGGAACGCGACGGCGATGAGGCGACCGAGCACCGGCGGGGTCAGGCAGACCAGCCCCACCACGATGACCGGGATGAGCCACCAGAACGTCGCGAACCCGGTGGAGGAGGCCAGCAGGACCGCGACGATCCCGACGACGGCCGCGGTGACCATGCTCACGAGCATCGACGCCAGCGCCGCGACGGCGCTGCCGGTGCGCTGCAGGCCGTGTGCGCGCCCGAGTTCGGCCTGAGCGGCGATCGACCACACGCCGCCGGGGATGTACTTGCCGAGCTGGCCGACGAAGAAGATCGAGGACGCCGCGGCGAGGCGCACCCGGAACCCGCTCGCCGACATCATGGCCCGCCAGGAGAGCATGTTCGCCACGAGGGCGACGATCGTCGCGGCGACGCCGAGGACGATCGTGAGGGCGTCGAGCCGCACGAAGTCGCGAGCGATGTCGTCCCACTGCCGCGCGATGCTCCAGACCAGGAACGCGAGGGCCACGACGGCCGCCACCCACTTGACGACGGTGAGCACACGGGCCCGCCGTCCGGTCGTCGGGACGGCGCCGATCGCGGCGTCGGCGGAGGTGTCGAGCGGGTCCGGGGACCCCGCGGCCGACCCCGTAGGCTGTTGTGCGTCCATCGACCGACAACTCTAAGGGAGCGCGCTGGATGCGACCCGATCCGGAACTCCGCCCGACCCTGCTCGTCGCTGCGTCGACCTTCCCCGCCGAGGCCGGCGACGGCACGCCCGGCTTCGTGCTCGACCTGGCGACGGCACTGTCGGACGAGTACCGCGTGGTGGTGGTCGCCCCGATGACGAAGGGCGCCCGCGCCCACCAGCGGATCGGGGACGTCGAGGTCCGTCGGTTCGGCTACTTCCCGTCGCGCTGGCGTGACCTGGCGGACGGCGCGATCGTCGACAACCTGCGGGCGAAGAAGTCCCGCTGGCTGCAGGTCCCGTTCTTCTTCGTGTGCATGGCCGCCGCGCTCCGGCGCGAGCGTCGCCGCTCGCAGCCCGACGTCGCGCTGCTGCACTGGATCATCCCGCAGGGAGCCGTCGGCCGTGTCGTGCTCGGCGACCTGCCCCGCGTCGTGACCACGCTGGGCGGCGACCTGTACGCGCTGCGCCACCCGGTCCTCCAGGCCGTCAAGCGGTCCGTCATCCGCAGCGCCGCGTCGGTCACCTGCATGAGCACCGACATGGCGCGCGAACTCCGGAAGCTCGGCGCCCGTGACGACCAGGTGCACGTCGTCCCGATGGGTGTCGACCTCGACCCGATCACGCGCGCCGTCGAGCGCGAGGCCCGGGTGCCCGGCCGGGTGCTCTTCGTCGGCCGCCTCGTCGAGAAGAAGGGCGCGACCGTCCTCCTCGACGCCCTCGACCGCATGGCCGAGCAGCCGACCGAGGTGGCCGTGGTCGGGGACGGTCCGCTGCGCGCCCAGCTGGAGGCCCGTGCCGGTTCGGCCGTGACGTTCCTCGGAGCGCAGGGGAAGGAAGCGCTCGCGTCCGAGTACGCGAAGGCGGCGATCGCGCTCTACCCGTCGGTGCCGGCCGCCAACGGTGACCGCGACGGCCTGCCGGTGGCGCTCCTCGAAGCCATGTCGGCCGGCTGCGCCATCGTCGCCTCGGCGGTCCCCGGCATCGTCGATGTCGTCGAGGACGGCGTGAACGGACTGCTCGTCGAACCCGGCGACGCCGGTGCGCTCGCGGCGGCGATCGACCGCCTGCTCGCCGATCCCGCGCTGGCCGAACGGCTCGGCCGCGCAGCGGCCGACACTGCCGCGGCACACACCGTCGGCGCCGTCGGCGACCGGTACCGCACCCTGCTCACCGCCGCGCGCGCCCGGTAGTCAGGAGCGTCCCCTCGACCAGGTGACGCGACCACGGGCGGTCTGGAGGCGCGTGGCGGCGCCGTCACGCGCCTCCGGGCCCGCAGGGTCGTTCCGTCCCGTTCCCGCGACCTGACGTCCGTCAGGCTGCGCGGCGGTCGTCGTCCGGGAGCCGTGCGTCGTCGGCGCGGGCGGGCGGGCCGCCGACGCGTCCGCGTCGCGCCGTGATGGTCCGCGCGACCCGTTTGGCCAGCCGGTGCGCCGGCAGCTCGACGAGCCGGGCGAAGAGCCCGGCGACCACGACGGCGACCGGGATCGCCACGAGCATCGTGAGCCACGGCACCGAGGTGGGCAGCAGGTAGGCGACCGACACCGTGATCGGCTCGTGCACCAGGTACAGGCTGAACGAGAGCCGTCCGAGCGCCCGGGGGACCGGTCCGAGCATCACGCGTTCCGCCGGCAGCCACTTCCCGCACAGCAGGACGATGAGCCCGGCCGAGGCGACGACCACCATCGGGACGTGGATGCCGACCAGCGAGCGGGGGAGCCACCACTCGAACGTGATGCCGAGCACCGCCAGCACGGCGAGGGCCCAGCCCGGGCCACGCCGGATCTCGGGGATCCGCTCCCACCCGGCTGCCAGGGCGGACCCGAGCAGGAACATCGGCAGGTACATCAGCCAGTCCTCGCGGTACTGCCGACCGAGTGCCGAGAGCAGGAGCGCGGCGATCGCGGTGAGCCACCACACCCGGTTCGTGGCCTTCGCGATGAGCACGAAGAGCGGCAGCAGGAGGGAGAACGCGACCTCCCACGTCAACGACCAGAGCGGACTGTTGAGTCGGGTCGGCGCGACCAGGGTGAGGTCGCCCAGCAGGCCGCCGGCGGTGAGCGGTTCGACGTGCCGGAGCAGCCAGCCCGAGGCCCCGGCTTCGGGGGTCCGGGGGACGAGCAGGAACAGTGCCAGTGCCAGACCGACCGAGGCGATCACGGGGATGTAGAGCCGGAGCAGGCGGCTCGGGTAGTAGGCGATCCAGTCCTGTGCGCGACGGAGTGCGGGGAGCGTCAGCACGAAACCGCTCAGGACGAAGAAGACGAAGACCGCTTCGCCGCCGGCCCAGAACAGGTGCAGGGGCGTGTCGACCAGCCAGGCGCGGTTCGCCGGGATCGGCTGGCCGTTGTTGCCGTCGGAGAGCGTCGGCACCACGAGGAGTCCGTGGTGGATTAGGACGACGGCGGCGGCGACGCCACGGAGTCCGTCCAACGACCCGATGCGGCCCGCGGGGCGATCACGCATGCGGCGATCCTACTGCTCGGCGGGTTCGGCCCCGACCGGTGCGCGACGGGCACGGATGGCTTCGACGGTCGTCGCGACCCCCTGCGGGAACGGGACGAAGGTGCGGTCGCCGACCTGCGGCAGCACCTCGGACCGCATGCGGAGGTCGAGTCCCTGGAACGTGGCCGAGGGGTCGGCGCCCTCGCGGATGTCCAGGCGGCTGCCGATCGCCTGCTCGACCGCGTCGATGACGTCGGCGATCGTCGCCGGCTGTCCGGAGGCCAGGATCTTCGTGACCGCGGCCGCAGGGGGGGCCTGCTCGACGAGGTCGATGGTCCGGAGCACCATGTCGACGGCGTCGTCGATGTACAGGTAGTCGCGGGTGGTCGACATCGGCACGTAGATCGACGACGGCCGGCCCTCGAGGTGGGCGAGGGTGAGCTGCGAGACGAGCCCCTGCGGCTTGCCGAGGTTCGCGCCCGGTCCGTAGAGGTTCGAGATCCGTCCCACCACGAGGCGCGTGCCGGTCTCCGCGGCCCAGGACCGGAACTGGGCCTCGGCAGCGAGCTTCGCATGGCCGTAGGGAGCCAGCGGGAGCGGTTCCGTGCCCTCGTCGAAGGGCGGTTCGGCGCTGCCGGCGTAGACCGCTCCGGCCGACGACGCGAAGAAGAGCGTGCCGTCTCCGGACGGGTCGTCCCGGGTCGCGTCGAGGACCCGGGCGATCAGGCGCTGCTCCTCGTCGAAGACGTCGGCTCCGGTGGCGACGACCCCCGTGCCCGCGCACCACAGCACGCGCCAGCGGCCGGGCTGCGACCGCACCGAGCGGAAGGCGTCGACGAGTGCCTCGACGGCGGCGTCCTGGTCGTCCCACGGCACGCGGGCGGCGATGGTCGCTGCGCCCGAACCGACGAGTGACCGGTGCACGGCGCCGCCGAGGAACCCGCCGGCGCCGACCACCAGGGTGGACGGCTGGATCATGCGCGGAAGATCCCGGCCTCGGTCGCCGCGTGCAACGCCTCGCGCCAGTCGCGCATCGGGGCGAGGCCCGCGCGCGACCAGGCGTCGTGGCCGAGCACGCTGTACGCCGGGCGGGGCGCCGGACGGACGAAGGCGCCGCTGTCGGTCGGCAGGACGCGCTCCGGGTCGAGACCGTTCTCGGAGAAGATCGCCCGGGTGAAGTCGTACCACGAGCCCTGACCGCTGTTCGTGCCGTGGTAGATGCCGGCGGGTGCGTCGGCGTCGACGAGCTCGACGATGCGTGCGGCCAGGTCACCGGTCCAGGTGGGCTGTCCGACCTGGTCGGTGACCACGCTCACGGTGTCGTGGGACGCCGCGAGCCGGAGCATGGTCGCGGCGAAGTTGGGTCCGTGTGCGCCGTAGATCCACGCCGTCCGGACGACGTACGAGGAGTCCGGCGCGATCGCGCGGACGCGGGCTTCGCCGACGGCCTTGGACCGGCCGTAGGCGTTCAGGGGGTCCGTGGGGGCGTCCTCCGCGTAGGGAGCGGTGCCGTTGCCGTCGAACACGTAGTCCGTCGAGATCGTCACGAGCTTGGCCCCGTGCCGCACCGCGGCCTCGGCGAGCAACGCCGGCCCGTCCGCGTTCACCGCGGTCGCGGTGTCCTCGTGGGTCTCCGCGTCGTCCACCTTCGTGTAGGCGGCCGAGTTGATCACGACGTCGTGCCCGGCGACCGCGGCGTCGACGGCCTCGGGGTCGGTGATGTCCAGCTCGGCACGGGAACGGGCGGTGACGTCGCGGCCGGCCAGGGCGTGCTGCAGGTCGTGGCCGAGCATGCCGGCGGCGCCGGTGATGAGGTACCGGGTCATGGTGTCGCTTCCGTGTCGGGGGTGGCGGTCGAGCAGGGGTCGGCCCAGGAGCACGCCGGTGTGCTCCTGGGCCGACGGCGGCTCAGGAGAGGGCGGCGCGTTCCTTAAGCGGCTCCCACCAGCTGCGGTTGTCGCGGTACCACTGGACGACGTCGGCGAGGCCCTGCTCGAACGGCACCTGCGGCTCGTAGCCGAGCTCACTGCTGATCTTCGAGATGTCGACCGAGTAGCGCAGGTCGTGGCCGAGGCGGTCGGCGACGCGGTCGACGTACGACCAGTCCTTGCCGGTCGCGTCCAGGAGCAGCTGTGTGAGCTCCTTGTTGGTCAGCTCGGTGCCGCCGCCGATGTTGTAGATCTCGCCGGCGCGACCGCGGGTCAGGACCATCGCGATGCCGCGGGTGTGGTCGTCGACGTGCAGCCAGTCACGGATGTTGTTGCCCTCGCCGTAGAGCGGGACGTGCAGGTCGTCGATGAGGTTCGTGACGAAGAGCGGGATGACCTTCTCGGGGAAGTGGTACGGCCCGTAGTTGTTCGAGCAGCGGGTGATCGAGAGGTTCAGCCCGTGCGTGCGGTGGTAGCTGCGGGCGAGCAGGTCGCTGCCGGCCTTCGACGCCGAGTACGGCGAGTTCGGCTCGAGCGGGCGCTCTTCGTCCCACGACCCCTCGCTGATGGAGCCGTAGACCTCGTCGGTGGACACGTGGACGAAGCGCTCGGTGCCGTGGCGGAGCGCCGCGTCGAGCAGACGCTGGGTGCCGACGACGTTCGTCTCGACGAAGATGCCGGAGTCGCGGACCGACCGGTCGACGTGGGACTCGGCGGCGAAGTGCACGATCGCGTCGATGCCGGGGATCACCTCGTCGAGCTTCGCGGCGTCGCGGATGTCGCCCTGCACGAACGTGTACCGGGGGGAGTCCGAGACCGGGGCGAGGTTCTCGAGGTTGCCCGAGTAGGTCAGTGCGTCGTAGACGACGACCTCGGCGCCTTCGAGTCCGGGGTACGCGTCCTGCAGGGTGCGTCGGACGAAGTTCGAGCCGATGAAGCCGGCTCCGCCGGTGACGAGGATCTTCACGAGGTCTGGTTCCTTTTCGGAGTCGGTGTGGTTCTGGGATCGGTGTTCTCCGGTCGACGGTGGCCGTCCGGTGGTGCGTCGGTCGTCGGCGTGTCGTTCAGGACCGCCGGTCGACCGTGGATCGGTTGACGATACCAGCCGGTCACAGCCGTGCCGCGTCGTCGCCCGGCCTGCGGCGGCGCCGGACGAGCAGGGTGACGACGGTGCAGGTGAGGACGGCGAGGACGACGCTGCCGCCGGTCAGCAGGTACCCGGTCCGGGCGCCCGGCACCGTGTACCGCAGCTCCACCGTGTGCTCGCCGGCGGGGACCCACACGGCGGCGCCGGCGTCGTCGGCCGCGACGAGGTCGGTCGGTTCGCCGTCGACGGTCGCCGTCCAGCCGGCGCGCTGGAGCGAGTCGGCGACGACCACCCAGCCGCTCCCGGTGGCGTCGACCTCGGCGACCGTGCTGTTCACGTCGCTGCCCCGCAGGGTGATCTCGGCGCTCGAGTCCGGGTCGGCCGTGTGCTCGGACGGAGCGCTCAGGACGACGGTCGAGTCCGGCAGCGACTGGTCGGCGAGTGCCCGGACGCGCGCCGGTCCGGTGCGCTCCACCACCTGGTCGGACGCCCAGCGCACGCGGTCCAGGGCGTCGCCGCGCTCGTAGATCGTCGCATCGCCGGTGTGCACCACCCGGACGCCGTCACCGGAGACCGGACGGATGATGCTCATCACGGCGTCGCCGGCGTCGTCGGTGCCGATCGGCACGAGCTTGTCCTGCCCGGTCACGGTGATGCGGACGTGCCACGAGGTCGACCTCGGGATGGTGGAGCCCTGGAGCGCCACGTTCCGCGGGCCGCCGAGGCCCGGCACGCGGGTCGACGTCGACGTGATCGTCTTGCCGGAGTCGTCCGCGACGATCGCCACGTCGAGGGTCATGCCCCCGAGCGTCAGGGTGGGGGCCGGTGGACCGGTGAAGGTGATGCCGTTCACCGGGCCGGTGTTGCTGGCCGAGTCCACCGAGGGGTTGTCCGCGGTCAGGTCCGACCACTTCGTCTGCGCCGCACCCGCCTCGGCGGTGCCGGCGAGCGGCGCCGACGGATCGGCGACGAGGTACTTCGTGCTGAGCCGGTCGAGGATCCCCGACCGGGCGAGCGACGGCATGAGATTGGGTTCGAACGTCAGGTACGTGGCCGTCGGGTACGTGTCCGGGTCGACCGCCCGCATGAGGTCCTTCCACTCGCCCGTCTGGAACGCGTGTCCCGTGGTCTCGCGGATCCGGTAGTAGGAGGACGACCCCGGGAGCATGGCGCTGCCGGTGGCGGCGTAGCGGTCCTGCGCGGAGACGTGTTCCTGCAGGTAGTCGATGGCGGGGGTGGTCGGGTAGAACGTCGAGTTGGGCGCGATCGGCCACCAGGGCTTCGTGGCCGTCACGGCGGGGACGACGACGAGCGCGACGACCCCGACCGCCGCGACGGTCGCCAGCACCCGCGACCGGAACACCCAGACGAGCACGACGAGCACGACGGTGACCGCGCCGAGGATGCCGACCGTGAGGATCTCGAGCTTGGTGCGGTGCACGTACTGTTCGGCGATCGGCGGGATCGCGAGCAGGGTCTGCATCCCCACGCCGACGGCGGTGAACAACACGACGGCGACGGCGGCGATCCGACCGGTGCGCCGGAGGGGCCCGGCGGCGCGGAAGCGTGCCAGCTCGTCACGGAGGTTCTCCGGCTGCACGAGGCGGCCGAAGCCCACCCCGGCCATCGCGGCGGCGAGGAACATCACGACGACGCGGGCGCGACCGATCGGGTTCGTGTCGAACACCGGCAGCTCGCGGACGGCGGACAGGACGGGGCCGCCGAGGTAGACGATGACCACCGCGAGCGCCAGCATCGAGGCGACGATCGCGACGACGCCGCGGGTGCGACGTCGGACCAGGTCGTGCCGTGCGCGGACGGCCGGTGTGGCGTCGTCGGGCAGGGACGCGACGGTGTGCGTCGCCGGGCGGATGAGGACCGCCGCGGCGACGAGCACCACGGCCGCGATCCCCAGGTAGGAGTACTCCTCCACCGGGTTGCGGATGCCCCAGGCCGGGCCGGTGCTCTGCACGAACGAGATGTCCGGCACCCACGCGCTGACGAGCGGCGGGGTGCCGAGACCGTTCGGGCCGCTCTGCCCACGGCCGCTGAAGTCGACCAGGCTCGTGGCGTTGATGGCGAAGGGGACGAGCTGCCACGCGGAGAGCAGCAGGCCGAACAGGATGCCGCCCACCGCGATCGCCCCGCTCACGAGCACGGGGACCCACCGTCGGTGCGCGACGATCGTGCGGACGAGGAAGTACAGCCCACCGATGAAGAGGGCGTAGCCGACGATGGCCGGGAACCCGCCGAGCAGCATCGACGCGAGCGGCACGCCCACGGCGATGACGTCACGCGCGCGGAGCTCCACCGCGGCGCGGTCGATCGCCCAGAAGAGCAGGGGGATGCAGGCCGCGACCCGTGTCTGCGGCCAGTTCGACCACGCGACCATGAACCCTGACGACGAGTAGACGAGGGCGGCGATCGCCCAGCCCGCGCGGGGGACACCCCAGCGGCGCAGCAGCAGGGACATGCCGACCGTGACGACGACGATCTCGAGGAGCTTCACCCAGCCCGGGGCGGCGGCCAGGGGGAGGATCCACCAGGGCAGGGCGAGCGGGGACCACGCGCCCGAGTCGGGCACGCCGCCGAGTTCCGCGCCACCGGCGACGTAGGGGTTCCACGCGCCGAAGACGCCCTCGTGGGCGAGGCGGGTCAGGAGCGAGTTCTGCGGCGCGACGGTGTCGATCGTGTCGCTGTTCAGGATGTTGGTCGACGCCGTCGTCGACTGGAACGTCTCACCCCACGGGGTGTACCGCCCGAGCAGGCCGGTGTTCAGGAAGGTGCCGTGTCCGATCAGTGCCGGTCCGATGGTCCAGACCACGAACGCCGCGAGCGCAGCCCAGGCCGCGATCTCCACCCAGCTGCCGGGTCGACGGACCCAGAGCGCGAAGCGTGTCCGCCGGTCGAGCAAGGACGTTCCGCGCTCAGTCCCCATACCGCTGCAGCTTCTGCAGGTCGAGCTGTTCCTCGGCCAGGGTCCGGTTCAGGCGGGTCAGGTCCGCCACGACGCCGATCACGATGCTCAGCACCGCCGTGATCAACAGGACGACGCCGAGGATGATCGACTGCAGGTGGTTGCCGCCGGTGTGCATCGCGAGCAGCACCAGGTACCGGACGAGCGGCCAGGCCCCGAGCGCCCCGAGGATCGCCGCCACCCAGAGGAACAGCGCCATCGGCCGGTACATCAGGTAGACGCGGGCGATCGCCGAACCCGACTGGAACATGTGCTGCCAGATGTTCTTGAACAGCCGCGACTCGCGGGTCTTCGGGTTCGTGGTGATCGGCACCGAGGCGATGGCCAGACGCTTGTAGCCGGCCTGCACGATGGTCTCCATGCAGTAGCTGAAGCGCGTGACGATGTTCAGGCGGATGAGCGAGTACTTCGAGTACGCGCGGAACCCGCTCGCGGCGTCGGGCAGGTCGAGCCCGGCGGCGCGGCTGGCGACCCACGAGCCGAAGCGCTGCATGAGCTTCTTGAAGCCGGAGAAGTGCTCGATGGTGCGCGTCTGCCGGTCGCCGATGACGATCTCGGCCTCTTTCCGGAGGATCGGCTGCACCAGTTCGGCGATCTGCGCCTGCGGGTACTGGTTGTCACCGTCGGTGTTGACGACGATGTCCGCGCCGTGGAGCAGCGCGTAGTCGACGCCGTCCCGGAAGGAGCGGGCGAGCCCCATGTTCGTGGTGTGGTGCACGAAGTGCTTGACACCGTGCTCCTTGGCGACCTCGACGGTGCGGTCGGTGCTGCCGTCGTTGATCACCAGGATCTCGATCTCATCGATGCCGTCGATCTCCCGCGGGATGGAGTCGATGACGCTGGCGAGGGTGTTCTCCTCGTTGAGGCAGGGGATCTGGATGAAGAGCTTCACGGGTTCGCAGTGTCTCGTTTCATGGGGTCCGGCAGGTGCGCGAGGCCATGACAGCCTATGCGAACCCGCGGACCGCCGCAGGAACGGCCTGCCGACGGGTCCAGGGGCGGGCGGCTTGGTAGGGTGCAGCCGTGCAGATCCGCGAACTGAAGATCCCCGGCGCGTGGGAGTTCACGCCCGTCCAGCACGGCGACGCACGAGGAGCATTCCTCGAGGCGTACCGCGCCGACGTCCTCGAAGAGACGGTCGGTCACCCGCTGGACCTCCGACAGGTGAACATGTCGGTCTCCGCGGCCGGTGTGGCCCGAGGCATCCACTACGCCCTCGTCGCGCCGAGCCAGGCCAAGTACGTGACCGCGGTGCGCGGCGCCTTCATCGACTACATCGTCGACATCCGGGTCGGCTCGCCGACGTTCGGGCAGTGGGACTCCGTGCGCATCGACGACGTCGACCGTCGGGCCGTCTACCTGTCCGAGGGCCTCGGGCACGCCATCGTCGCGCTCGAGGACCAGTCCACGGTGAACTACCTCGTCAGCGCCCACTACGCCCCGGAGCGCGAGAAGGGGATCACCATCCTCGACCCGACGGTCGGCCTCGAGCTGCCCGACGGACTCGGCGAGCCGGTCCTGTCCGAGAAGGACACCAGCGCGCCGACGCTCGAGGAAGCCGCCGCCGCGGGTCTGCTGCCCACCTACGAGGAGTGCGTGGCGTACACCGAGTCGCTCCGCACGACCAAGTAACGAACGAAGGAAGCACACCGCGATGAAGGGCATCATCCTGGCCGGGGGTTCCGGCACCCGTCTCTGGCCGATCACCAAGGGCATCAGCAAGCAGCTCATGCCGATCTACGACAAGCCGATGGTCTACTACCCGCTGTCGACCCTCATGATGGCCGGCATCCGCGAGGTCCTCGTCATCACGACGCCGGAGTACAACGACCAGTTCCGTGCCCTGCTCGGCGACGGTTCGTCCCTCGGCATGGACATCCAGTACGCGGTCCAGCCGAGCCCGGACGGCCTCGCGCAGGCGTTCGTCATCGGCGAGGAGTTCATCGGCGACGACAGCGTCGCGCTGGTCCTCGGCGACAACATCTTCCACGGCACGGGCCTCGGCACGAACCTGCGGAAGAACACCGAGGTCGACGGCGCCACCATCTTCGCCTACCACGTGGCCGACCCGAAGGCGTACGGCGTCGTGGAGTTCGACGACGACTTCACCGCCGTCTCCATCGAGGAGAAGCCGGCCGAGCCGAAGTCGAACTACGCCGTCCCCGGCCTGTACTTCTACGACAACAAGGTCATCGAGATCGCGAAGACGATCGAGCCGAGCGCCCGCGGGGAGCTCGAGATCTCGACCGTCAACGAGCGCTACCTCGAGGCGGGCGAGCTCGGCGTCCAGGTCCTCGACCGCGGGACGGCCTGGCTCGACACCGGCACATTCGAGTCGATGATGCAGGCGTCCGAGTACGTCAAGGTCATCGAGGACCGTCAGGGCTTCAAGATCGGCTGCATCGAGGAGATCGCCTGGCGCAACGGCTGGATCGACGACGCGCAGCTCGCCGACCTGGCCGCACCGCTCGTCAAGGGCGGCTACGGCGTCTACCTGCAGCGACTGCTCGCCGTCTGACGTCGCCCCCGGCCGGTCCTCGCATGGCACTCTTCCGTCGCCGCCGACCGGATGCGGCGGTCTCCCGTTCGGAGGCCCGTCCCCCGTCGGTGACGCCGGACCACCCCGAACGGGTGGTCGGCTGGGACGGTGCCCTGCCGGCACTCGACCGGTCGGTGACGGTGCTGCTGGTGAGCCGGTCCGACCGGTACGACGCGCTGCCGTCGATGGTCACCGCGGCCCGGATGGCGTTCGGCCCCTCGGCGGACACCCGCGCGGTCGGCTACGTCGCCGATGCGTCGCCGGTCGGCAAGCAGGCGCGGGGGATCCCCTGGGTCCGCTCGGACCCGGTCGACGGCATCGGCTCGGCGATCAACGCCGGGGTCGCCGACGGGGTCGGGCGGGTGCTCCTGGTGGTCGACTCTACGGTCTGGGTGACCGACCAGGACCTGCAGGTCCTGGCGGAGGCCGGCGGCGGCGGCGTGGCCCAGGCCCGCATCCGGATGCCCGACGGTTCGCAGCGGGACGGCGTGCGGCTGGTGCGCCCGGGAGCGCTTCCCTGGTCCGACGACGGGTCGACGAGCCCGGTCCGCAGCCAGGCGGACGACCGCGAGGGCTTCCCGCTCGCTGTGGTGCCGGTCTTCGCAGCGGACCAGCCGGCCGTCTCGATGCCGGGCGCTTCCCTGGTGCCGGCACCGTGCCTCCCGGACGAGCGGATGATCCTGACCAGCTGGACCCGCGCGGTCGCGGACCGCGACGGCGGACCCGTGCGCGCGGTGTGGTCGCTGAACCGCTCGGCGGAGGCCGGACGGACGGTCGACGCGTCGACGGTGGATGCGTTCTCGGTCTGGCGCGACCGGGCCCCGGACGGCGACGGAGCGGTCGCAGCCGGACCCCCGCTGCCCCCGTGGGGTGCGCGACCCGTCACACCGGCGCCCCGATCGCGATCCGACGACGACCGGTTGTCCTGGTCCGTCAAGATCGCCGCCCCGGCCGGCCCCGAGGGCGACGGGTGGGGCGACGTGCACTTCGCCACCGAGCTCGCGAGCGCTCTCGAGGGCCTCGGCCAGCAGGTCCGCGTCGACCGGCGCGACGCGCACGTCCGGGACGACGACGCCGCAGACGACGTCACGCTCGTCATCCGCGGGCTGGACCGTGTGCCGCCGAACCCCGCGTCGGTGAACCTGCTCTGGGTGATCAGCCACCCCGACGACGTCTCGGACACCGAGCTCCGGTCGTTCGACGCGGCGTTCGCGGCGGGTCCGGTGTGGGCTGCGGAAGCCGCCGCACGTGCCGGCGTGCCGGTCCGGACACTGCTGCAGGCGACCGACCCGGCGGTGTTCCACCCGGCCGCCCGGTCGGAGTCCGGCGCGGACGCGGGGCACGTCGTCTTCGTCGGGTCGACCCGTGGCGCGGCCCGGCCGGTGGTCGCCGACGCGGTCGCACTCGGCACCGACCTGCGTGTGCACGGCCCGGGGTGGGACGGCGTCGTGCCCTCTGCGATGCTCGGGGCCGTCGCACTCTCACGGGCCGAGGTCGCGACGGCGTACGCGTCCGCCCGCGTGGTCCTCAACGACCACTGGCCGGACATGGCGGCGGGCGGTTTCGTGTCGAACCGGGTGTTCGACGTGCTGGCGTCGGGTGGGGTCGTCGTCACGGACGAGGTCGCCGGCCTCGGGGACGTGCTCGACGTCCCGACGCTCGCCGTCTCCCGTTCGCGGGACGACGTGGCCGCCCTGCTCGACCCGGCGCACGCGTGGCCGGCGGCCGCCGAACGTGCTGCGGTCGCCGATCGGATGGCGGCGGAGCACTCCTTCGACGCCCGGGCCACGGTGCTGCTCGCAGCCGCACGCGCCGCACGCAGGCGTCTGCGCCCCGGCTCCTGACGCCCGCCGCCGGCTCGCGCTACTTGCGCGTGACCCAGCGGGCTCGGAGCGACAGACCGGCGTGCAGCACCACACGGAGGGGCAACAGCCACCACGCCCGGTACTTCCGCGACAGGAACCGGTACGCGCTGCGGTGGTGCTCGATCTCCATCCGGCGACGGTTCGACGACGTCGAGTGCGCCCCGGTGTGGGTGACCACGGCGGTCGGCACGTACACGTTCGCGCGACCGGAGCGACCCACGCGCTGGCCCAGATCGACGTCCTCGAAGTACATGAAGTACGACTCGTCGAACCCGTCGAGCTGCCGGAACAGGTCGGTGCGGATGAGGAAGCACGCGCCGGAGAGCCACCCGGCCTCACGCTCGACGACCTGCGTCGTGGACCAGTACCGCTGGCTCCAGGGGTTGGCGGGCCAGAACCGCGAGAACGCCGCGTGGCCGAGTCCGGTCCGGAGCGACGGCAGTTGGCGCGCGGACGGGTACGTCTCGCCCTGCTCGTCGAGGATCCGTGGCCCGAACGACCCGCCCGTCGGCAGCCGGTCGGCGGCGCGCACGAGTTCGTCGATCGATCCCGGTGCGAGGACGACGTCGGGGTTCGTGACGAGCAGGAACTCGGGGCGGACGTCGGGCAGGACGTCGTCGAGGGCGCTCAGCGCGGCGTCGATGCCCCCGCCGTAGCCGCGGTTGCCCCCGGAGGACACCACGACGGCACCGTAGGACTCGCCGATCGCCCGCAGTGCGTCGAGGTCGGCCGACCCGTTGTCCGCGATCACGACGGCGACCGGCTCGGACGACGCAGCGGCGACGCTCGCCAGGAACGGCCGGATGGTCTCACCGGTGTTGTAGGTGACCGTCAGCACCGCGACCCGGATCACCGTGCACCCCCGGCGACGGCGGAGTACGCGTCGACGTGCACGGCCGCGGTGGCCTGCCAGGTGAACACGTCGGCACGCGCCAGCGCCGCCGCCCGGTGCGACGCCACGAGCGCGGGATCGTCGAGCAGCGCGGCCATCGCCTCGGCCAGTGCGGGAGCGGACGGCTCGGTGTACACGGCTGCGTCCCCGCCGACCTCGGGCAGCGACAACCGCCGGGTGGTCAGGACGCAGGCGCCTGAGGCCATCGCCTCGACGACCGGCAGGCCGAAGCCCTCGCCGAGCGACGGGTAGACGACGAACTCCGCGCCGCCGAGGTAGCCGGACAGGTCCTCGAGGGGCAGGTAGCCGGCCTCGATGACGCGGTCGTCCGGCTGCAGGGCGTCGAGCCGTGCGATCGCGGACTCGTCCCACCCGCGTGCCCCGGAGAGCACGAGCCACGGGGTGTCCGAACCGGCGGCCGCTCGCGACGCCCGCACGGTGGCGTAGGCGTCCAACAACGTCGTGACGTTCTTGCGGGGCTCGATGGTGCCGAGGAACGCGATCCAGGGTGCACCCTCGGGCAGCGTCGCCGCGATCCGCGCGTCCTCGACCTCGGCGATCGACGGCTCGTGGAACACGGCACGGTCGACGCCGAGCGGTGCGACCCGGACGTCCGCGCGGATCCCGCGGACGACCCGCGCGGCCTCGGTCGCGGTGGCCGCACTCGGCACGATGACGACCGGGCGGGTGCGCAGCGAGCGACGGCTCCACCAGGTGAAGAACGTGCGCTTCAGGCGGGAGTGCCACTCCGGGTTCGAGAAGAACGTGGCGTCGTGCAGGGTGACGACGGATCCGCCGCGCCACCCGAACGGGAACGTGTAGTGCGGGGAGTGCAGCACCCGCGCGCCGACCCTGCGGCCGAGTGCCGGCAGGCCGGTCTGCTCCCAGAGGAACCGCAGCGGCACGGAGTCGGTCCACGCCGGCGCGGTGTGCACGGTGGCGTGCGGCGCCACGGCGCGGAAGTGCTCGGCGTGCACGGGTCGGACGACCAGGTGGACGTCGAGCGCCGGGTCGGTCAGGTGTGACACGACGCCGTCGACGTACCGGCCCACACCGCCGAGTTCGCGCGGTACCGCGGTCCCGTCGACGAGGACGGTGAGCTGCGGCACGCGTGGGTCCTTCCGAACGGGGGCGCCACGGTCGGGTCCGTCGGCGGGGGAGTGACCAGGATATCCCTCCGCGCTCATGCGCCCGGGTCCACGCTGCGACGAGGGACGGATGCGCGCCGCGACTCGCGGAGCCGGCGCGCGAGGTGCGACGGGAGCGCCCCGACGACGTCCGCGAACGCTGCCAGGACGAGCCGGGCCTCCCGGCGGGTGGACGCGGTGAGCAGTCCGCGCAGACCGCGGAAGAGGGTCCGGGCGCTCGCCCGCAGGACGGTCGGCCACGGTGCGTGCCAGAGCGCGACGACCATCCGGTTCCGGGCGTTGCGGAAGAGGAACAGGTCGCTCTGCACCCCGGACGACGCCGAGTGGTCGTGTTCCACGACCGCGCCGGCGGCGTGCTCGACGCGCCATCCACGTCGGCGGAGCCGCCAGGCGAGCTCGGTGTCCTCGTAGTACATGAACAGGGACTCGTCGAGCAGGCCGACGTCGTCCAGCGCGCTCCGCCGCAGGGCCGACGCGCCGCCGGAGAAGCCGAAGACGTCGACGTCGGCGACGCGGTCGACGGGCGCGAACCAGTCCCGGTCCATGCCGTTGCCGTCGCGGTCGACGCGGACGCCGGTGGAGTTCAGGCGGACCTCGCCGTCCGCCGACGGCGTCCAGGGACGGCCGTCGTGGTCGCGCAGCACGCGCGCGTCGGGGGCGGGTTCCGCACCGGCCGGGAGGCCCGTCCAGCGTCCGGCGAGCACGATGCGGCCCGTCACCGCCGCGACCTCCGGCCCCGCTTGCTCCAGGTGGTCGCGGAGCGCCGCGACGAAGCCGGGCGCGGGGACCGCGTCGTTGTTCAGGAGCACGACGACGTCGGCGTCGGTGTGCCGGATCCCGGTGTTCGCGCCGGCGGCGAAACCGCCGTTGTCGTCCCGCGCGATCACGACGGCGTCCGGCAGGTCGCGGCGGAGCACGGCGACGGAGTCGTCGGATGATCCGTTGTCGACGACGATCACGTCGTCGGCGGTGCCCTCGGCGAGCACGGCGCGGACGGCTGCGGTGGTCAGGTCGGCGCGGTTCCAGTTGACGACGACGACCGCGGTGCTGGTCACGCCGTCGGGGATCGTCAGGCCAGCTCCTCGATGGAGGGCTTCGCGTACACGCTGCCGACGGCGTCGCCGAACGACGGCACCTCGAACGAGTCGCACTCGGGCAGGTCGTGCAGGTGCCGACCCGCGGAGTCCATCATCGACACGTTGATGAAGTACTTGCCGGTGCCGAAGTTCGTGTCCGCGATCCGGAGGCGGAGCTTCTTGCGGCCGTGCAGCGGGTCGAGGTGGATGCCCATGATGCCGGTGGTGGTGCCGTACACCACCTGTCCGGCCGTGTTGTTGATCTGGACCGCGGCCTCCCAGTCCTCGACGCCGTCCAGGTGCTCGAACTCCATGTCGACCAGCAGGTCGTCGCCCGGCGTGACGCCGTCGCGCTGGCCCTTGCCGTCGGCGTGCACCGAGGCCGCGATGACCGTGCCGCGGCCGACCGCCACGTCGGCGCTGAGCTCACCGGCCCGGCGCTCCTCGAGGACGTCGCGGAACAGGCTGACCGCACCGATCGGGTCCCCGTCGTGCAGGACCTTGCCCTTGTTCAGGAGCACGACCCGGTCGCACATCTCCTGCACCTGGCTGAGGGAGTGCGTGACGATGATGATCGTCTTGCCCTGCTCCTGGAACGAGCGGATGCGGTCGAGGCACTTGCGCTGGAACGCCTCGTCACCGACGGCCAGTACCTCGTCGACCAGCAGGACGTCGGGGTCGGTGTGCACGGCGACCGCGAAGGCGAGCCGCACGTACATGCCGGATGAGTAGAACTTCACCTGGGTGTCGATGAAGTCGCCGATCCCCGAGAACGCGAGGATGTCGTCGAAGCGTTCCTCGGTCTCCTTCCGGGTCAGGCCGAGCAGGCTCGCGTTGAGGAACACGTTCTCGCGGCCGGACAGGTCCGGGTGGAACCCGGCGCCCAGCTCGAGCAGCGCTGCCAGACGACCGCGGCGCGCGACCGTGCCGGACGTCGGCTGGATGATCCCGCCGATGGCCTTCAGCAGGGTCGACTTGCCGGAACCGTTCTGCCCGATGAGCCCGACGGTGGTGCCGGCCTGGATCGAGACGGTGACGTCGTCGAGCGCCCAGAAGTCCTGCCGGTGCTTCCGGCCGGCACGGCCCAGGGTGACGATCCGCTCGCGGATGGTGTTGTCCTTGCGGACGACGAACCGCTTGCGGACGTGGTCGATGACGATGACGTCCGGGCGGTCGGTGTCGGCGCCGGAGGTCGCCGGGGCGACGGGGGTGCTGATGGCCATGGTCTAGAGCTCCTGCGCGAAGTTGCCCTGCAGCCGGGAGAACACCCGCTGCGCCCCGAGCAGGCAGAAGAGCCCGATCACGAGGGCGATGCCGAGGCGCATCATGAGGTGCGGGGGGTAGTCGACCGGCGTCGGGTGCAGCCAGATCGCGTTCTGGAGTCCGAGCACCGACAGGGTGAGCGGGTTGTTCGTGTAGACCGCCAACAGCCACTGCACCTTCAGCTCGGCGACGACCATCGAGTACGAGTAGACGATCGGCGATGCCCAGAGCAGCACCATCAGGCCGACGTCGATCACGAACTGCACGTCGCGCAGGTACACGTTGAGCGCGGACAGCACGAGCCCGATGGCCGCGCCGTAGACCAGGATCACCAGGAGCGACGGGATGAGGTAGATCAACCCCTCGTGCCAGGGGAAGACCCCGAGCGCGACGGTCGCGGCGATGAGGATCGCGAACTGGATCAGGAAGTTGACCAGGGCGGCCCCCACGCTGGCGAGGGGGAAGACCTCGCGCGGCACGTAGACCTTCTTGATCAGTCCACTGTTGCCGACGATCGACCCGGTGGAGCCGGCGACGATCTCGCTGAAGAGCGTGTAGGCGGTCAGGCCGGTGAACACGTAGATCGCGAAGTTGTCGATCGCTCGTGACGAGCCGAGGATCTTGCCCATCACGAAGTAGTAGATCATCAGCTGGGTCAGCGGACGCACCAGCGTCCACACGAACCCGAGGGCCGAGTCCTTGTACCGCGCCTTCAGGTCGCGGCGGATGAGCATCCCGAGCATCTCGCGCTGACGGAAGACGTCGCGCAGTTCTCTCCAGGTGCCTTTGAAGGCGCTCGTCGGAGCGCCGATCACGACGAGGGGCTCCTTGGCGAGCGCCGTCATGCGGGCTTGGTCGACCATACGTCTCTTCGTTCGTGGGGGCAGGACCGGAACAGCATACTCATTGCACAGCGGGGGAACGCCGCGCGTCCCGTGCGCGGAACCCCTCGCGACTCCGCCCCCGTGCGGGGGCCAAAGTGCGCGAGAACAACTCTCAACCTTCACTTTGGGGTTACCGTTGACGCAACCCGGACCCTTGTCAACAACCACAGGACGGCCCGTCAGCATGCAGCTTGCTCCACGGTCGATCGCTGCGCTCGCGGTGGTCGGTGCTCTCAGTCTCTTCGCGGCGGGGTGTTCCTCCGGCGACGACCCCCGACCCGCGCCCAGCGCGTCGCGGACGCCCAGCGCGACCCCGACGACGTCGCCGAGTGCGACCCCCTCGACGCCCGTGTCGACCCAGCCGACCGCGGAGCCGTCCGACGACGACGTCCCGACGGCGTTCCCCGGCAGCGGCGAGACCCCGCAGCCCGACGTCGACCCCGGTGACTTCCCGGCGACGGCGGTCGTCACGTTCTCCGGTTGGGATGCCGGCAGCAAGACGCTCCAGGCGGGCGGCCTGGTGTCCGGCACGACCGACGCCTCGGGGACCTGCACCTTCCAGGCGAAGAAGGGCGGCGTCACCCGCAGCGCGACGAGCACGGCCCAGGCCAGCGCCTCGTCCGTGAACTGCGCGCAGGCGTCGTTCCCCGCGAGCCAGGTGTCGACCGGCACGTGGTCCATCACCCTGCAGTACTCGGTCGGGTCGAAGTCGACCACGTCCGAGCCGATGACGGCGGAGGTGCCGTGATGCGTTCCATCCTCGACCGTGGCGGTCGCCGTCGACCCCTGCGCGCGGTGCTCGGCATGACCGCTGCCCTGGCGATCGCGGTGAGCGGCCTGACCATCGGCACGATCGTGTCCGAGCAGACGACGACCGAACCGGCCTCGGCCGCGGTCGCCGCCAACTTCGACCCGGGCAACATCATCAGCGACGCCAACTTCTACGACGGCGGCGCGATGAGCGGATCGGCCGTCCAGTCGTTCCTCAACAGCGTCGCCCCGAACTGCAAGCGCGCCTCCGGCGGCCCGGCCTGCCTGAAGGACTTCACGCAGAACATGAGCGCCATCGGGGTCGTCCCGAACCGGTGCTCGGCGATCCCCGGCGGCAACAAGTCCGCCGCCACGGTCATCGCCCAGGTGGGTGCCGCGTGCGGGATCAGCCAGAAGGTGCTGCTGGTCCTGCTGCAGAAGGAGCAGGGCATCGTCGCGACGAACTCGCCGACGAGCTACATGTACCTGCACGCCACCGGCTTCGCCTGCCCGGACACCGCACCGTGCGACCCGGCGTACTACGGCTTCGGCCAGCAGGTCTACGCCGCGGCACTGCAGTTCAAGCGCTACCAGGCGTCGCCGACGTCGTGGGCGTACCAGGCGGGCCGGAACAACTCGATCCTCTACAACCCGAACGCGGCGTGCGGGCGCAAGACGGTCTACATCAAGAACCAGGCGACGGCGGGCCTGTACATCTACACCCCGTACACGCCGAACACGGCGGCGATGTCGAACCTCTACGGCACCGGCGACTCCTGCTCGGCCTACGGCAACCGCAACTTCTGGCGGATGTACACCGACTGGTTCGGATCGCCCACCGGTGGGTCCTCGCCGATCGGGCACGTCGACTCGCAGTCCGGCGGCGTGGGCGGCACCATCACCGTGCGCGGCTGGACGGCCGACCCGGACACCACCGCCGCGATCAGGGCGCAGTTCTACGTCGACGGCGTCGGCAAGGCCTCGGTGATGGCGAACGCGAACCGCACCGACCTGGCCTCGCGCCTCGGCTCGGGCAACACCGCACACGGCTTCCAGACGACGCTCACGGGCATCACGCCGGGCAAGCACACCGTGTGCGTCTTCGGCATCAACGTCGGCGCGGGCGCGAACACGCTGCTCAACTGCGGTGACGTCACCGTCCCGGCCGCGGCCCCGGTGGGCAGCCTCGAGACCGTCACCGGCGGCACCGGCACGATCGCGGTGAGCGGGTGGGCGCTCGACCGGGACTCGTCCGCCGCGACCGCCTACAAGGTGCAGGTCGACGGTGTCGGCGCGATCTCGGCGACCGCCGACGTCCAGCGGACCGACATCGCCGCGAAGTACCCGGGTGCCAGCAGCACGGTCGGTTTCTCCAGGACGATCCAGAACGTCGCGGCGGGATCGCGGACGGTGTCGCTCTGGACACAGGACAAGCCGGGTGCGACCTGGGTGCGCGTGGCGCAGAAGGCCGTCACCGTCACGGCGTCGACCGGGACCTCCGGCGCCGTGAAGGGCTCGTTCGAGTCGGCCACCGGCGGCATCGGTTCGGTCGCGCTGAAGGGCTGGGCGATCGACCCGGACACGTACGCGTCGGTGCGGTACAAGGTCCACGTCGACGGTGTCGGAGCGGCGGCCGGCAGTGCGAGCGCTGCGCGCAGCGACGTCGCGAAGTCCTACCCCAAGTGGGGATCGTCGCACGGCCTGGCGACCACGCTCACCGGCCTCACGCCCGGCAAGCACACGGTCACCCTCTGGTGGCAGGACCTGCCGAGCGGCACCTACGTCAGCGCCGGGACGAAGACCGTCACGGTCGCGGCCCCGCCGTCGACCGGCACCACCGGCAAGACCGGTGCCGTCACCGGCTCGTTCGAGCAGGCCACCGCCGGTCCGAACACCGTGGCCCTGAAGGGCTGGGCGATCGACCCGGACCGCTACGACCCGGTCAGGTACAAGATCCACCTCGACGGCGTCGGTGCCGCCGCGGGCAGCGCGAACGCGGTCCGCGCGGACATCGCCGCCGCCAAGCCCGGGTGGGGTGACGACGTCGGGCTCGCGGTCACCCTCACGGGCGTCAAGGCGGGCACCCACACGGTGACGGTCTGGTACCAGGACCTGCCCGGTGGGAACTACGTCAGCTTCGGCACGAAGTCGGTGACCGTGAAGGACGCCGTCCCCGCACCCACCGGCAAGACCGGAGCCGTGTACGGCGCCTACGACGCCGCGACCGGCGGCCGGGGGACCGTCGCCGTCAGGGGCTGGGCGATCGACCCGGACACGTTCGCCCCGGTGAAGTACAAGATCCACCTCGACGGTGTCGGCGCGGCCTCCGGCAGTGCGAACGCGGTCCGGACCGACGTGGAGCGGGCACACCCGGGATGGGGTTCCGACGTCGGTCTGGCGACGACGCTCAGCGGCGTCAAGCCGGGCAAGCACACCGTGCGCATCTGGTACCAGGAGCTGCCGGGCGGGGCCTACAAGGACTTCGGCACCAAGACGGTGACGGTCTCGTAGCGGGTCCGGGACGACGGAACGGGAGGCGCGGTGCCAGCTGGCACCGCGCCTCCCGTTCCGTCGTCGTCCCGTCCGGGGCGCACGCAGCCGCGGGAGCGGTGTCAGCCGCGGCGCCGGAGGGCTCGTGCCACGCCGCCGAGCCGGTCGAGGGCACGGAACTCGGCGGAGTGGGTGAGGGCGTCGTACCGGGTCGCGATCGCGTCACGCTCGGCCTCGGCGCGCCGTCGCGCCGCCTCGGCGTCCTGTCGGGCCCGGTCCAGGACCGCGACCGCCTCCTCGGACACGATGAGCCGGCGGTTGATGTCGTCGACCCCGGCGCGGTGCACGTCGCGCTCCTGCTCGGTCGCGCGCAGCACCTCGCGCTGCAGCGTCGCCCACCGCAGCAGCGGGTGCCGCGTGCCCGAGCGGGTCGCTGCACGCTCGAGCGCGGCGTCGAGCGACGGGGCGACCTGTTCGGCTCGTCGGGCGTACGAATGGCGTTCCACGACCACGTTCCGGAGCCGTTCGGCGCGGTCGTCGCGCTCGTGGGCCGGCATGGCGATCGCGCGCTCGAGCGAGGCGGCGTCGGTGAAGACCGGGACGTCGGCCAGGCCGAGCTCGTCGAGACCGAGCGCGCAGTTCGTCACCGGCAGCGCGCCGCACGCGAGCGACTCGTACAGGCGTGAGTTGAGGGTGCCGAACTCGGCGGCCGGCGCGATGACGTCGTCGACGACGAACGCGGCAGCCCGGTAGACCTCGGGCAGGGCGAAGTACGACACCGCCGGACGGAGCTCCACGCCCGGGGCGGCGTCGACGTGCTCCACGTTGGCGGCGAACCAGACGACGGGCTCGGCCGGTGCCACCTGCTGCAGCACGTCCTGCACGCCGCGCCTGGCACCCCAGAAGTTGACGGTGGTGACGGTGCGTCCGGTCCGCGGGCCGGGCGTCCCGTCCACGTCGGGCCGGAACAGGTCGAGGTCGACGCCGATCGGGACCACCTCGACGGGGACGTCGACCACCTCGGACAGGGCGTCGCGGGCGATCGAGGACGACGCCCACACGGCGTCGAACTCGGCGAGGGAGGGCGACGATGCCCACTGCGCCGTCCAGTTGCGCACCCACGCCACCGTGGCGGTCCGGGACGGTACGAGCCCGGGGACGAACGACTCGATCATGCTGACGAGCACGGTGGTGTCGTCCGGGACGTCCTCCGCCCAGCGGCGGATCGGCCACAGGTCCACGCCCCAGCCGTGCGCACGCAGCGCACGGGCGAGCCCGAGCGCGACGAACAGGTCGCCCTTGCCCTCGGTGGTGTCGTCCGTCGACACCGCGAAGCGGATCGTCCCCCTGCTGCCCGTCGCTTGGTCGCCACGAGCGATCGCGTCGTACTCGGCGGCGAGCGGGGACGGAGCGGGGGCCGTGGGGATCGAGTGGTGCGTCACGGTGCCCATTGTGCCCGACCCGGGCGCGACCTCCGCCGAGCGCCGTGCTGCGCCTTGTAGGGTGTTGTCGGCCGTCGGGCATCCTCGACGGCCGGATCACCGACCCGTGCCGCGCCCGCGGCTGCAGCTGGAGGAACTCGCCGTGACAGAGCGCAAGCCAGGAGTCGTGTCCGTCGTTCTCGTGAACTACAAGGGCACGGACGACACACTGACGAGCATCGCCGAGCTCCGGAAGCAGGACTGGCCGCAGGACCGGCTCGAAGTCATCGTCGTCGACAACGGCTCCGGCCCCGAGCACGTCGGACGGCTCAAGGCCTCCGACCTCGACTTCACGTTCGTCGACTCCGGTGCCAACCTCGGGTTCACGGGCGGCTGCAACCTCGGCGTCGAGCACTCCTCCGGCGAGATCGTGGCGTTCCTGAACAACGACGCCCGTCCGGACACCGGCTGGGTGCGCGAGGCGATGGCGACCTTCGCCGCCGGCGCGGACATCGGTGCCGTGGCGTCGAAGGTCCTCGACTGGGAAGGCGTCAACGTCGACTTCACCGAGGCCGCGATGACCTGGTACGGGATGGGCTACAAGCCCTTCGCCGGGTCGCCGGACACCGGCCGCTGGGAATCCGAGACCGACGTGCTGTTCGGCACGGGTGCGGCGATGTTCATCCGCGCAGAGCTGTTCGAGCAGCTCGGCGGGTTCGACGACCGCTACTTCATGTTCTACGAGGACGTCGACCTGGGATGGCGGCTCAACCTGCTCGGGTGGCGCTTCCGCTACCAGCCGAAGTCGGTCGCGTTCCACAAGCACCACGCGTCGATGAACAAGTTCGGCGACTTCCGCGAGACGTACCTGCTCGAGCGCAACGCGCTCTTCACCCTGTACAAGAACCTCGGTGACGAGCAGCTCGCGGCGGCGCTGCCGGGATCGCTCGCGCTGGCCGTCCGCCGTGCCGTCGGCCGCGGTGAACTCGACTCCACCGAGCTCGACCTCCGCAACCCGGGCGACGACAGCGTCCCGACCATCCCGGTGCCGAAGACGAGCATGGCGGGCATCTACGGCGTCGACCAGTTCGTCGAGCAGCTGCCCTCGATGACCGAGTCGCGCCGCGCGATCCAGGCGAGCCGTGTCCGCAGTGACCGCGAGCTCCTCCGCCTGTTCGGCAACCGCGACGAGCCCGCGTACCCGATCGAGAACTACCTGGCCGGCTACGACAAGATCGTGCACTCGCTCGGCGTGCTCGAGGTCGGGACCCGTCGTCGCGTCCTCATCATCACCGGCGACTCGATCGGCGAGAAGATGGCCGGACCGGCGATCCGCGCCACCCAGATGGCGAAGCAGCTCGCGAACGAGCACGACGTGCGCGTGATCAGCCTCACGCGCTCGTCGCAGATCGACCCGTCGTACGAGGTCGTCACCGTGCCGCACCGTCACCCGCGGCAGATGGTCGAGCACGAGGCGTGGGCGGACGTCATCATCGTCCAGGGCCACGCGCTCCGGCTGTTCCCGGTGCTCGAGTCGACGCGCAAGATCCTCGTCGTCGACGTCTACGACCCGCTGCACCTCGAGCAGCTCGAGCAGGGGCGCAGCGACGACGTCGACCAGTGGAACCGTCAGATCCTCGACGCCTCGGACACGCTGAACCACCAGCTCGAGCTCGGCGACTACTTCATCTGCGCCTCGGAACGGCAGCGGATGTTCTGGCTCGGCCAGCTCGCCGGGTCCGGGCGGGTGAACGCCCGGACGTACTCGCGCGACCCCGACCTGCGCTCGCTCATCGGCGTCGTGCCGTTCGGCCTCTCTTCGACGCCGCCGGTGCACGACCAGCAGCGGGTCAAGGGCGTGGTGCCGGGCATCGGGAAGACCGACAAGCTCGTCGTGTGGGGTGGCGGGATCTACGACTGGTTCGACCCGATCACGCTCGTGCGCTCGATCGGCCGGCTCGCCGAGCGGAAGCCGAACGTCAAGCTCTTCTTCATGGGCGTGCAGCACCCGAACCCGGACGTCCCCGAGATGGACATCGTCGCCAAGGTGCGTGCCGAGGCCGACGCCCTCGGACTCACGGGCACGAACGTCTTCTTCAACGACGCCTGGATCCCGTACGAGGAGCGCGGTGCCTACCTGCTCGAGGCCGACGCCGGTGTCTCGACACACTACGAGCACCTCGAGACGACGTTCTCGTTCCGCACCCGGATCCTCGACTACCTGTGGGCCCGTCTGCCGATCGTGACGACCGCCGGTGACTCCTTCGGTGACCTGGTCGCTGCCGAGAAGCTCGGGATCGCCGTGCACGAGCAGGACGTCGACGGCCTCGCCGACGCGCTGGAGACCGCGCTCTTCGACAAGAAGGCCCGCGCCGAGTTCATCGGCAACGTCGACCGCATCCGCGAGCAGTTCACGTGGGAGAACGTCCTCGCGCCGCTCGTCGAGTTCTGCCGGAACCCCGTCCGCGCGGCCGACAAGTCGGTGCGCGACACCGTCTCGGCCGTCGAACCGCACCAGATGCGCGTGCGCGTGCCCGAGCGCAAGCCGCTGTCGGGCGTCCGCTACGACGTCGGCCGTGCTGTGCACTACTTCCGCACCGAGGGTCCGCGCAGCGTCGCGGGCAAGATCAAGCGGCGCCTGACGAACCGCTGACGCCGGTACCGGCACCGGCACCGGCCTCGGCCCTCGTCGACGTCCCGACGTACGACGAGGCCGAGAACGTCCGTGCCGCCGCGGCGGCCGTGCTCCGGGCGGTGCCGACGGCGCACGTCCTGGTGGTCGACGACGGCAGCCCCGACGGCACGGCCGGGGGGGTCCGCGACACCGCGTCGACGGACCCGCGGTGGCACCTGTTCGAGCGCAGCGGCAATCGAGACCTGGGCACGTGTCGCTGACGCACCGGTGCGACGGACGGGAGGCGCGGTGCCAGCTGGCACCGCGCCTCCCGTCCGTCGCCGGCCGCGTCTCAGACGCAGCTGACGTTGAAGTCCTGGCTCCCGACGACGTACTGGGCCATCCGCACCTGGCTGCCCGCGGTGAGGCCGCCGGCCGAGCACGCCTTCTGGGCGGCCGCGACGCCGTCTGTACCGACGGCGATCCAGCTCGGCAACCCACGGAGCGTCGAGGTCGTCGGGACGGTCCCCACGATCTGCCCGAACTGGTAGGCGGTCGAGTAGATGCCGATGGTCGAGACGCCGGCGGACCGGAGCGCGGCGACCATGCCCTCGACGTCGGCACGGTTCTGCGTCTGGTGGTCCTTCGCGTCTGCGGCACCGAGCCACGACAGCCCGGTCTCGACGTCGATCCACCAGCGGTACGACGCGGGGTTCGGGACACCACGGGTGTTCGCAGCCTCGTACGCACGGGTGTAGCCGTACATGTACGAGCAGGCGCTGTTGTAGGCGCCCTTCGTGCAGGTGCCGTAGGGGTTCGTGACGGTACGGCCCGCCGGGTCGGTGTTCGACGAGGGCCACACCGAGGCGTCCCTGCCGGGGTTCGCGGCGAGTGCGTAGAGCTGCGTCTTCGGCTGTGCGGTCCCGCCGGTCGACGCCGCGGCCCACGCGAGCTGCTGCGAGAGGGAGGGGTTCGTCTGGTTCGGCAGCGAACCGTTCACACCGACGATCCCGAACGCCTGGCCGACGGGGTAGTCCGACGGCGAACCGCCCTGCGGCCACGAGACGTCGGCGCCGAAGCCGGTCCCGCTCGAGCCGTCCAGGAAGTACCCGGCGACGTCGAGGTGGAGCTGTGCCGAGCCGCGCGAGACCTTGGCCTGCACCCGGCGGTCGACGCTCGACCCGGTGACCTTGGCCATCACGAGGTTCGCGACGGGCCGTCCGGCGCCGAACAGCTGCGTCGCCACCTGGGGGTCCTGTCCGGCCGGCGTGACGCGCAGGTACCCGGCCGTCGTGGGCTTCGTGACCTCGGCGTTGGCGACGACGGCGGTCGCGGTGCCCGGGACCCCGGCCACGCCGGAGAGCCGGAGGGTGCCCGCGGTCGTCGACACGGCTCCGGCGAAGGCGCGCGTGGTGTCGATCGGCACGAACACCGAACCGGTCGACGCGTTCGAGTAGTACCCGGCGACGTCCATGAAGACGGTCCCCGAGCCCTTCGAGAGCTTCACCTGCGCCGCACCACCGACGAGCTTCACGATCGCGAGGTTCGACAGCGACTGCCCGGCCGAGTACAGCTGCGTGACGACCTGTGGGTCCTGCCCGGCGGGCGTCACCCGGACGTACCCCGCCGTCGTCGGCCCGCTGACCTCGACATTGACGGCGACGGCCGTGGCGTCGGCGGGGATCCCGCCGCGGCCGGCGAGCGGCACGGGGACCGGGGTGGTGCCGACCGGGCCGCTGAACACGCGGGCGGCGTCCAGCGGTGTGTACGTCGCGCCGGCGCCGTCGGCGTAGTAGCCGGCGACGTCGAAGTACCCGTTCGCGGTGCCCGCTGAGAGCTTCGCCTGGATCGACCCGTTCACCAGGCGGACGGTCACGAGGTTCGCGATCGTCTGACCGGCCGCGAAGTCCTGGGTGGCGACGGTGGCGTCCTTGCCGGCCGGCGTCACCCGCACGTAGCCGGCGGCGGTCGGCTTCGCGACCTCGACGTTGACGACGACGGCGGTCGCGTTCGTCGGCACCCCGGCCGAACCGGCGATCTTCACGGCCTTCGGCGTGGTGCTGAGCCCGCCGGACCACACGCGCGTCGTGTCGATCGGCGTGTAGCGGCCGGTCGCCGGAGCTGCGGCGTCGGCCGCGGTCGCAGGTGCGACGACGGCGATGCCGGTGGCGGCGAGCGCGGTGGTCAGGACGAGAGCGAGGCGGCGGTGCAGACGCATGTGGTGCTTCCTTGACGACGAGGACCGTCCCCCTGACGGTCCCGGGCAGTCTAGGGGCACCCGGTGACGGGAGCGCGTTCGACGGTGCAGTGGTGTGTCCATCGGCACACGCCCCGCCGATCAGGTGCGGGGCAGGTGCCGACGCCACGACCGACGTCGTGCCGCGATGACGAGGACGGCCACGAAGACCATCAGGCCCGCGCCGTGCAGCAGGTAGCTCTCCGCCGTGCTGGTGACCGCGAGGAGTACCAGGACGGCGGCCGGCCACACGTAGGCGACGCCGGGGAACGTCGTCGCCGTCACCCAGGCGCGTGCGAACGCGAGCACGGCCGTCAGCCCGAGGATGATCGTGCCGGCGAGACCGATCTGCAGCCACGCGTCGATGAACGCGTTCAACCCGGACGTGAACCGGTGCCCGGCGGGGTCGATGAAGGTGACGTACGGGACGACCGCCTCCCGGGGCCAGGTCCCCACCCAGCCCCAGCCCTGGATCGGGTACTGGCCGATGAAGACCCGGATCTGCGACCACAGGTCGAGCCGCGTCGCGGTGCCGCCCGCTGCGCCGATCTCGGCGAGGACCCGGTGCCGGGCGAGCACGGCGACGGCGATCATGAGCAGCACCGTCCCGCCCAGGACGCCGTTGACCACGGGCCGTGTCGTCGGGCGGGCGTGCCGCAGCGACCACAGTGCGAGGGCGGTGACCGCGAGGGCGATCATCGCCAGACCGGTGATGGGTGACTGCACCAGCATCAGCGCGATCACGGCGAGGGCGACGGACCCGATCGCCCGCCAGGTGGTCACCGAGCGGGTGAGGAACTCGACGACGAAGGTGACGAGCGCCATCGCCGCGATGAACCCCATGAAGTTGCGGGTGCCGCCGATGCCCTGGATCGGGCCGCCGTAGGCGATGGTGCCCTGGATCCCGAACGCGGGGATCGGCAGGTCGAGGACGAGCCCGGACAGGACCTCGAGGCCGAGCGCGGCGACGAGCAGGATGCGGAAGGCGTCGCCGGACGCCCGGATGAGCTGCACCAGGTCGCGGCCGAGCGCCAGGTACAGGCCGAGGCCGATGAAGCAGACGGTGCTGACGAGCCCCCGCAGGGCGACCCACGAGTACTCGCTCCAGAGCACGCTCAGGGCGCAGTAGCCGACGAGGGCCAGGAGCGACAGCGGGAGGACCCCGTGCCACTCGATGCGGTAGCGCTGGCCGAGCAGGCTGAGCCCGGCGAGGACGACGAGGGCGACGAGCACGGCCCAGACCCCGGCACGGCCGACGAGCGCCTCGACCGTCGGCTGGCCGAAGGCGAACAGGACGATGACCGTCGCGAGCGCCTGGCTGAACCGTCCACCGGCGGAGAACCCGACCCACGCGGAGAGGTAGCGGCGCGCGAGCACACGCTTCGTCAACCGTCCGTCCGTCACCCGACCATCTTGGCGCACGCACCTCGGAGCCGGGCATCGCGGAGCGTCGATATCGCTGATCCGCGATGAACCGGCTAGCGTCGTCCGACGATGCAGCGCCCCGCGAGCACGACCTCCCGCCCGTTCCACGCCCTCGGCGTGGTCGGCGCCGCACTCCTGGTCGGCGTCGCCGTGGCCGCGCTCACGTGGTGGCGACTCGGTCCGGCGACCCGGGGGACCGTGTGGGCGGAGGACGGCGGCGTGTTCCTCCGGGAACGCCTCGCCCTCGGCCCGGTCGACTCCCTCCTGCACCCGTACGCCGGGTACCTGCACCTCGTGCCGCGGGTGCTCGTCGACGTCGCCTGGTCGCTGCCCGTCGAGGAGTACGCCCGGGCGCTGTCGGTCGGCGCCTGCCTGGTCGTCGGGGCTGTGGCGGCGACCGTGTTCGTGCTGTCCCGCGGTGTCGTGCCGCAGTGGCCGCTCCGTGCGCTGCTCGCCGCGGTGCCCGCCCTGCTGCCGCTCGCCCCGTTCGAGATCGCCGGGAACGCCGCGAACCTCCACTGGTTCCTGCTGTTCGCGGTGCCGTGGCTGCTCGCGTACCGGGCACGGACCTGGTGGGGCTCCGCCGTCGTCGCCGTCCTGACCGGCCTCGTCGTCCTCTCCGAGCTGCAGGCGGTGCTGTTCCTCCCGCTCCTCGGGCTCGCGTGGTGGCCGCCGCGTGATCCGTCCGGAGCCCGGGCGTGGCCCCGCGCCGTCCCGGTCACGGTGGTCGCCCTGACAGGCGGCGTCGCACAGCTCGTGACGGCGTCCACCGACCACCGGCCGCGCACCGCGGGCACGCCGGCGATCGCCGACGTGATCGCCGGCTGGGCGCTGCAGCCGGTCGCCGGCATCTGGAACCCCGACGTCGGAGCCGCCGTCCGCTCCGTGGTGACGCACGGCTGGGGCGTCGTGGTCGTCCCCGTCCTGCTCGTGACCGCCGTGCTCGTCGCCGCCGTCGTGGTCGCGCACTGGAGAGCCCGGTGGATGATCATCGCGCTCGCCGTGGCGTCCGGCGGTCTGTGGTGGGCGGCGCTGCTCGCCAACGGCGGCGAGGCGCAGCCCTGGGCGGCGCCGACCGTGACCCTCGCGGCCGTCCCGCCGCTGCGCTACGCCGCGGCGTCCGGTCTGCTGCTGCTCGCCGGCGCAGTCGTCGCGGCGAGCGTCCTGCTGGGGGACCAGCCGAGGCGGAAGGCCCCGGGCTCGGCACCGACCCGGTTCGTCCGCCTCCTGACCGGCTGGTGCGTCGTCGCGGTGGTGGTCGTCGCCACGCTGGGCAACGTCGGGCCGGGCCCGACCCGCCGGAGCGATGGTCCGGTCTGGGCGACACAGATCCCGGCGGCGGTCGCGGCGTGCGACGGGGACCCGACGGGCGCGGTCGCCGTCCGGAAGGCGCCGTGGTCGTCGCGAGTACCGTGCGGGCGACTGCTCGGGCGCTGACGGCCCCGGTGCACTCGATCAGCGTCCGACGGCGCGGTCAGCGCCCGCTCGGCAGCCGGAACTCGCGTCGTGCGGCCGGGGTGCGTGGGCCGTCGCCCGTGGAGTGGGGTTCCTCGCCGACCAGGACGATGCGCGTCTTGATCGCGATGAGGGCGAACAGCACCCAGTTGCCCTGGTAGAGCAACCGGGACTCGGCGACGGACTGCACGAGCAGTGCGACGACGACGAGCAGCGGAAGCAGGGACACCGGGTCGAACGGCCGTGGGACCTGCGTCGCCTCGTACCCGATGCGGGTCGCCGACGACCACGAGCGGTTCAGGGTGGTCAGGACGTACACGGCGAACAGGACCAGCCCGATCAACCCCGTCTGCATCCACACGTCCAGGTACGCGTCGTGGGCCTGCAGGTACGTCACACCCTTCCGGTGCGCCAGGTCGGCCAGCGTCGGGATGCTCGGCCACCAGTACCCGATCCAGCCCCACCCGAGCACCGGGTGCTGATCGACCAGACCGAGGACGCGGTCCCAGATCAGCCCGCGGCCCGTCGCGTCGGCACCCTTGCCGAGCATCTCCGAGACGGCTCCGCTCGCCGCCGACGAGACCACGGCGACCACCGCGGCGCCGAGCAGGACGACCAGGTACCGCGGGGTCCGCCGCTCGGTCGGGACACTCCGGATCCACAGCGCGACGACGAAGACGACCACGACGACGAGCGCCGCGACGAGCACGGTGGACGACCGCGTGAGCGCGAGCACCAGGGCGGCCAGGACCAGCCAGCCGACGGCACGGTTCCGCCGGATGCGCCCCTCGGCGAACTGCACGGCGACGGCGATGGCGACGAGCAGGGCCACCATGGCGAGCAGGTTCGCGTTGCCGGGCAGACCCTGGATCCGTCCGCCGGTCAGGAGCTCGGCCCGCGAGAAGTAGAACGCGTCCGGGATGTCCCGGTCGCCGTAGTCGGTCCAGACCGGCACGATCGGATGGCGCACGACCACGGCGACGAACGCCTCGAACAGCAGCGAGACCAGCAGCACCCAGCGCAGGGCGAGGCTCAGCGCGTCCAGGATCCGGCGCCAGGTGAGGGTGGACGCGACGGCGAAGGCCACCGCGACGCAGATCACCTGCGCGGTGATGCTGGCGAGCGTCGCGAGGCGCCAGTGCGACCACGCCACCGAGACCAGGCACCAGCCCAGGAAGAACCAGAGCGCCCAGGGCGTCCGGACGATCGGCGGACGCGCCCGGACCAGGATCGAGACACCCCACGCGGCGACGAGCGCCCAGAGGACCGCCCCTCCCACCCACGTGAGCGTGTTGGGGACGGCGTCCCCGGCGAAGAGCACGAACAGCAGGGTTGCCCCGAAGGAGAACGCCTCGCGCTCGGGGACGGTCCCGCGGGACAGCGGCCAGGTGTTCGTCACGACGTCAGGGTACGTGCTCATCGACGGCCGTCGCCGCCGAACGTGTCGAGTGCGCCGGCGATCTCGTCGCCGAGGTACGGGGCCAGGGTCACCGCGAAGGTGTTCGTCAGGTGGGTCCTGTCGCGGTGCACGAGCACTCCGCCGATGACCGCCGGGCAGATCGTGTCGGTGCAGTAGTAGCGCGACAGGTCGATCAGGCGCGCCTTGTCCGGCATCCGGGCGACCGCCTGCTCGGAGCCGTCGAACAGGGTGAAGCCGACCGATCGGCTGGAGTCGCACTCGTCGGTGGTCGGTCCGGACATCTGCCCCACGCAGGCCACGACGTCCGGTCGCGCGCCCGGGTTGTCGCGCAGCGCCACGATCGGGATCCCGACGTCGGCCGCGGCCTGCCACGCCTGCACCAGACCCCCGACGACGGCGTCCTCGTCGGACTCGCCGGCCGCCGGCACGACCGGCCCGTTGCCGGTCGAGTGCGTCACGATCACACCGTCGAGGTCCTGGTGGGAGCGGAGGTACGCCATCGCGTTCTGCTTCCAGGCGTTGCAGTCGTCGACCTGCTTCTGCGAGCTGGCACCCTGCACCGCCGTGGTGAGGTAGCAGCTCTGGTGCCCGGCGACGTCGATGCGCCAGTTGCGCGCCTCGGCGATCTTCTCGTAGGTGTCCACGAAGACGTTGTTGTGCGAGTCGCCGATCGCGATGAGGTGCTTCGTGTAGCCGGACTTCGGGCCGAGCGCGCAGACGTTGAACGCGCTCGAGTCGTTCGACCAGCACGCCGGCCGGTTCGAGTCGTCCTCCAGGGCGTTCGCGGGAGCGGGGACGCGGACCTCCGCGAGCGCCGGGTTGACGCAGGGATCGGACGACGAGATCAGTGCGGCAGCGCCGAAGCACCGGACGTCACCGGTGCTCAGGCGCTCCTGGAACTCGGCCGCCTGGACCTGCTGCACGTGCAGGGCGGTGAGCGACGCGGCGCCGAGCGCCACGACGAGGGCGGTGCTGACGACGCCGTAGAGCGCGACCCGACGCGGGCGGAGCGACCGCACCCGTGCGGAGAACCGCAGGGGTTCCTCGATGCCGAGCGTCGTCACGGCGGCGATCACGACCGAGCCGACCAGGATCGCGACCCGGTCCTTCGTCGTGAGGTCGTGGCGGAGCACGATCGGCAGCAGGACGACCGCGGGCCAGTGCCAGAGGTAGACCGCGTACGAGATCCGGCCGAGGAACGCGACCGGGGCGGACCGGCCGACGCGCTGCAGGCCGGAGTGCCCGCCGAACAGCACGACGAGCGTGGCCGACACGACGGGCAGGGCCGCGGCGATGCCCGGGAACGGCGTCGACGCGGTGATGGCGAACAACGACACCACCAGCCCCGCGGCGCCGAGCCACGCGCCGACGATGCGCACCGACCGCGCCGGCGTCGTCCGTGGTGCCGTCAGGGGGAGGGTCGCGGCGAGGCCACCGAGCGCGAACTCCCACGCCCTGGTCGCCGTCGAGAAGTACGCGACACCCGGGGCCGTCTGCGTCTGGATGATGCTCCACGCCAGCGACAGCACGACCACGGCCCCCAGGAGCACCCGCGTGACGGTGACCGGGTCGGCACCCGATCGGCGCATGCGGCGAGCAGCCCACAGTGCGGCGAGCAGGAGGAGCGGGAGGGCGATGTAGAACTGCTCCTCGACCGACAGCGACCAGAAGTGCTGGAACGGCGACGGTCGGTTGCCCTGCGCCAGGTAGTCGACCGAGTCGGCCGCCAGCTGCCAGTTCTGCACGTACACCGTCGACGCGATGAGCTCGCGTCCGTACTGCCCCCAGAGCGCGCTCGGCACCCACAGCAGGACGGCGGAGCCGGTCGCGACGATGGTGATGAACGCCCCGGGCAGCAGCCGTTTCGCCCGGCGCGCCCAGAACCCGGCGAGCCCGATCCGGCCGGTGGCGGTGAGCTCGCGGAGCAGGTGTCCGGTGATGAGGAAACCCGAGATGACGAAGAACACGTCGACGCCGACGAACCCGCCGGGCAGACGTGCCGGCCAGAGGTGGTACAGCACGACCGCCAGGACCGCGAACGCACGGAGCCCCTGGATGTCCCACCGAGTCGGGTCGGTCGATCGGGGCGACGAGGTGCGGAGGGATCCTCGGGTCGGCGGCTCCACCGTGCTTGCAGACATCGCGGAGATTCTAGTGTCGCGCGCCGCGCCGGTAGGCTCTGGCCCATGTTCCTCGGCATCACGAACACCCCCCGCGACTACGCCTGGGGCTCGGTCACCGCGATCCCGGAGCTCCTCGGCCGCACCGTCACGGGTGCCCCGCAGGCGGAGCTCTGGCTCGGCGCCCACGCCGGCAGCCCCAGTGTCGTCGTCAACCCGGCCATGGTCGGTGGAGCTGACACGCTCCGCGACTGGATCGCCGACGAGCCGGAGACCGCACTCGGTCCGGACCGCACCGGCCTGCCCTTCCTGCTCAAGGTGCTCGCGGCGGCGGCACCGCTCTCGCTGCAGGCGCACCCGACCCCGGAGCAGGCGGAGGAGGGGTTCGCCCGCGAGGAGCGCGAGGGGATCCCGCTCGACGACCCGGCCCGCAACTACAAGGACCCGTTCCCGAAGCCCGAGCTCGTCGTCGCGCTGAGCGAGCGCTTCGAGGCGCTGAGCGGCTTCCGCCCCGTCGAGGAGACCCTGGCCGAGGTGCGCGTGCTCGACGCCGGCACCGGACGGCTCGGTCCGCTCGAGGTGCACCTGCTGCACGGGCTCGAGGACACCGTCCGCTGGCTCGAGACCGCCGACGAGTCCGCGCTCGCCGTGGTGCAGGCCGCGAGCGACCTGGCCGTCTCGCTCGACGACGACCTGCTCACCCCGAACACCGCGACCGTCCGCGACCTGGCGACCAGCTGGCCCGGCGACCCCGGCATCGTCGTGTCCCTGCTCATGCACCGGGTGACGCTCGCCGCGGGGCAGGCCATGTACCTGCCCGCCGGCAACGTCCACGCCTACCTCGACGGGCTCGGCATCGAGCTGATGGCACCGTCGGACAACGTGCTGCGCGGCGGGCTCACGCCGAAGCACGTCGACGTGCCGGAACTCCTGCGGGTGCTCGACTTCACCGCGTACCCGGCCCCGGTCCTCGAGCCCGAGCGCATCGCCCCGGGCGTCGACCGGTTCGCGCCGGCCGGCGTCGGGTTCGCGCTGCTGCGGGTGGACGGCGACGGCCGCCCGGCGGGACTGAGCACCGGCGGCGTCGCCCCGCTGGTCGGCCCGTCGATCGCCGTGTGCACCGAGGGTGTCGTCACGCTGGTCGGCGCGCAGTCCGCCACCCTGCTCCGCAAGGGCGAGTCGTGCTTCATCACGCCGGACGAGGGCGACGTGACGGTCGAGGCGGACTCGTCGGACGGCATCACGTCGACCGTGTTCATCGCCACCGGCGCCTAGGGGCCGGACCGGCACCGCCACCGGGGCGTCGCCGACGTCCGCTAGCGTGGCGAGCATGAGTTGGCTGGTCACCGGCGGTGCCGGGTACATCGGGTCCCACGTCGTCCGAGCACTGCGCTCGGCCGGCATCGACACGGTCGCGTTCGACGACCTCTCGAGCGGTTTCCGCGCGTTCGTCCCGGACGACGTGCCGTTCGTCGAGGGCACGATCCTCGACGGCGAGCTCGTCGCACGCACTCTGCGCGAGCACGAGGTCACCGGCGTGGTCCACGTCGCGGGGTTCAAGTACGCCGGTGTCTCGGTCGAGCGTCCGCTGCACACCTACGAGCAGAACGTCACCGGCATGGCGACCCTGCTGCGCGCGATGGCGGAGACCGGCGTCACCAAGGCGGTCTTCTCGTCGAGCGCTGCGGTCTACGGCACGCCGGACGTCGAGACCGTGGTCGAGTCCACCCCGAAGAACCCGGAGTCGCCCTACGGCGAGTCGAAGCTCATCGGCGAGTGGCTGCTGCGCGACATGGAGGTCGCCGCGGGCTTCACGACCACGTCGCTCCGGTACTTCAACGTCGTCGGTTCGGGGGAGCCCGACCTGTACGACGCCAGTCCGCACAACCTGTTCCCGCTGGTCTTCGACGCGCTGCTCGCTGGCCGCACCCCGCGCATCAACGGCGACGACTACGCCACCCCCGACGGCACCTGCGTGCGCGACTACGTGCACGTCGCCGACCTGGCGCACTCGCACGCGGTGGCCGCGCGGAAGCTCGAGGCGGGGGAGCCGCTCGAGCGCGCCTACAACCTCGGCAGCGGCGACGGCGTGAGCGTCCGCCAGATCATGGACGCCATGGCGGCGGGCACCGGGATCGCCTTCGACCCCGAGATCGCACCGCGGCGCCCCGGCGACCCGGCACGCATCGTCGCGACCGGTGAGGCCGCCGCCCGTGACCTCGAGTGGGCGATGCGGCACTCCCTGGACGAGATGGTGTCGAGCGCGTGGGAGGCCCGTCGCAGCGCCTCCTGATCGCCTGAGGACGCGTCGGTTGTCCCCCGGAAGGCCCACCCGTGCGGCGCGACACGCCCAAACGGGGGACATGACACGCTGGAGCGGTCAGTGCCTTCTATGATCCGCGACTTGACTCAGGCGAATGACACCGCTGTAATTACAGGCAACGGCCGCAAGAGTTGGGGTTCGTTGTCGAGGCGGCAGGGGTGATCAGGGTGAACGGTTCCGAGTTCCACGCCGGAGTTCCGGAGGACTGGCACGTCGATCCCGTGGCGCTCGGCGTCCCGGGTGTCCGACGTCCGGAGTCCGACGACGAGGAGAACCCGCTCGCCTGGCAGGTCGACTCGCTCTGCGCGCAGACCGACCCCGAGGCGTTCTTCCCCGAGAAGGGCGGCTCCACGCGCGAGGCGAAGAAGATCTGCACCTCGTGCGAGGTCCGGGCGCAGTGCCTCGAGTACGCGCTCGAGAACGACGAACGCTTCGGCATCTGGGGCGGCCTCTCCGAGCGCGAACGCCGCAAGCTGCGGAAGCGCGCCTGAGCGGTCACGGCGTGCCAGCGCCGTGCGAAGGTGCGCCGAGGAGCCTGCGACGAGGACGCCGGGACCAGCCGTTTTCCGCCAGTCCCGCACCGTCCCGCACCGTGCGGTGAGCGCGCCCACAGGTTCACGGCGCGCCGCCGTCCGCAGCCGACACCGCGCCTCCAGACCGTAGAGTGACGCCCGTCATGCAGCCCAGAGTCACCGCGATCCTCGTCGCCGCCAACGGGGCGGCCCACCTCGACCGGACCCTGGACGCGCTCGCCGCCCAGACCCGCCACCCCGAGAACCTGGTGGTCGTCGACGTCGGCACGACCGACGGATCGACTGCCGAACTGTCGTTCGGTGGGTCCGCGCAGCTCGTCCGGCTCCCCGCGGGCAGGGCGTTCGGCGACGCCGTCCGACAGGGCGAGCGCAGCGCGCCGCCCGCAGCGACCGACGAGCCGGTCGACGAGTGGCTGTGGATCCTCGGCCACGACAACGCGCCGGCACCGACCGCGCTCGCCGACCTGCTGTCCGCCGTCGAGATCGCGCCGTCGGTCGTCGTCGCCGGTCCGAAGCTCGTCGCCGACGACGACCCCTCGCTCATCCGTGCCTTCGGCGAGAGCATGACCCGCTTCGGCCGGTCGATCGTGCTGGTGCAGGACGAGCTCGACCAGGGCCAGCACGACCGCAACACCGACGTGCTCGCCGTCGCCGCCGGCGGCATGCTGGTGCGCCGCTCGGTCTGGAACGAACTCGGCGGCTTCGACCCGGCGCTGCCGGACGTCGACGCGGCCCTCGACTTCTCGGTGCGGGTCCGTCTCGCCGGACACCGCGTCGCCCTCGTGCCGGAGGCCAAGGTCACCAGCGCCGGGCCGATCGAGGAGTTCGGACGCAAGCGCGTGTCCGAGGGGCGGCGCGTCCGGATGCACCGGCAGGCGCAGCTGCACCGCAGGATGACCTACGCGCCGGCCGCGCTGGTCTGGCTGCACTGGCTCACGCTCGTGCCGTTCGCGATCGGCCGCGCGCTCGGACACCTCGTCGCGAAGCACCCCGCCGCCGTGGTCCCCGAGCTCTCCGCCGCGTTCGCCGTCGCGTTCGGCGGTGGCACGGGGCGCGCGCGCAAGAACCTGGCCCGCACGAAGAAGCTCGGCTGGGCGGCCGTCGAACCGCTCCGCGTGAGCTGGCGGCGGGTGCACGAACACCGCACCACCTCGCGCGACGTCGAACTCGCACGGGTCGAGGACGCCCCGATCGCACGGGCGTCGTTCCTGAGCGACGGCGGCATCTGGGTGGTCCTGGCCGCAGCGGTGCTCAGCGTCTTGACGCTCTACCCGCTGCTCGGGTCGCCGGCCCTGACCGGCGGGGGACTCCTGCCGCTCTCCGCGACCCCGGGGCAGCTCTGGCAGAACGTCGGCTACGGCTTCCACTCGCTCGGCACGGGCTTCACCGGCCCGTCCGACCCCTTCGCCGCCGTGCTCGCCGTGCTCGGGTCGATCGTGTTCTGGTCGCCGTCCACCGCGGTCGTGCTCGTCATGCTCGTCGCGTTCCCGCTGTCCGCCCTGGGTGCCTGGTTCGCGGTACGCAAGGTCACGACCCGCACGTGGGTGCCGGTCATCGGTGCGTCGCTCTACGCGATCGCCCCGTCGCTCGTCGGCGCGGTGACCACCGGGCACCTCGGCGCCGTGATCGCGCACCTGGTCCTGCCGTGGCTGTTCGTCGCCGTGCTCGAGGCACACCGCTCGTGGGCGTGGGCCTCCGGCGCCTCGCTCCTGTTCGCCGTCGTCGCCGCCTCGGCGCCGTCGCTGCTGCCGGTCCTGCTGGTCGGCTGGCTCGTGGCGCTCCTGGTCGGCTGGCGCCGGGCACACCGTCGGGTGTTCATCCCGGTGCCGACCGCGGTGCTGTTCCTGCCGCTGATCCTGGCGCAGGCGGCACGTGGCAACCTGCTCGCCGTGTTCGCCGACCCCGGTGTGCCGTCCGCGACCCGGGCACCGTCCGCGCTCCAGCTGGCCATCGGGCAGCCCCTGCCGGACTGGAGCGGCTGGCTCCCGGCCACCTCCGGGCTCGGACTGGTCGCCGCTGCCCTGCCGATCGTGATGGCCGTCCTCGCGCTCCCCGTGGCCGTCTCCGCGATCGGGGCGATGCTCGGACACCGCTGGGCGGTCGCTGGCTCGGCGCTCGTCGTCGCACTCCTCGGCTTCGCGACGGCCTTCGCCGCCACCCACGTCACCGTCACCGGTGTCGGCTCGACCACCACCATCGTCTGGCCCGGCAGCGGTCTGTCCGTGTACTGGCTCGCCCTCGTGGTCGCGGCCTGCATCGGCATCGACGTGCTGCCGAAGGCCGCCCCGGTCACCGGGCTCGTCGCGACCGTGCTCGCCGGGGTCGCCGTGGCGCCGGCCTTCGCGGCGTTCTACCTCGGCGCGGCCACGATCGAGCCGACCACCGGCAGGGTGCTCAGTGCCTACGTGAACGCCGAGGCCCAGGCGAACCCCGACGTCGGCACGCTCGTGGTCGTCCCGCAGGACGACGGTTCGCTCGCCGTCACGCTGGAGCGCGGGCAGGGTTCCACCCTCGACGACCAGTCGACCCTCGACGCCACCGCACTCCGGCTGAGCGAGTCCGGCGCACGGCTGACCACGCTCGCCGGCAACCTGGCGAGCCGCAGCGGGTACGACCCGCGGCCGGCGCTCCGCGAGCTCGGCGTGAGCTTCGTGCTCATCGACGACGCCGGCGACGACCCCGAGGCGCAGACGGTGCACGACCGGGCCGCCGGCGCCATCGGGCAGAACGCGCTCTTCACGAGCATCGGCGAGACCACCAACGGGCAGCTGTTCCACTACGAGGGCGAGGTCGACCGCACCCGCTCCGGCTCCGCCGCGACCCAGGCCACCCACGTGCTGTACCTCGTCGTGCTCGGCGTGGTCTTCGGCGCCGCAGCCCTGCTCGCGGTCCCGACGGCACCGCGCCGCCGCCGCGCCACCTCGAACGTCATCGAGGCCGAGGAACCCGCCACCACCTTCGACGAGGAGCGAGACGAATGAGCCGCACCCCCGCCTCCGTCCGCCGGTGGGTCGTCCGCGGCACCGCCACGGCGGTCGCCGTCGTCGTCGCCGCCGGCGCCGTCACCGCGGCGCACGCCTACGGCACCGACTCCGAGCCGGGTCGCCCGGCCGGGCGCACGGTCACACCGGTCCCCGCCGCCGCCGAGCGCGTGTGCGCCGGCAGCGCCCTGCGCCTGTCCGACGACGCCGGCAACGACGCGACCCAGGCGAGCACGGTCGGCACCGCGACCGTCGCCACCGCGACCACGGGCTCGACGGTCGAACGGTCCGAGCTCGATGCCTCGACCACCGGCGGCAGCGACCCCCGGCTGCTGACGGCCCCGGCGGGGGAGACCACGCCGCAGGTCGCGGGCAGCAGCTTCCAGAGCGTCTCGAACGGTGACCTCGTCGGCGCCGGTGCCGCCTCGTGCGACGACCCGAGCCAGTCCACCTGGCTCGTCGGCGGTTCGACGGAGACCGGGCGCACCAGCCTCGTCACGCTGTCGAACCCGACCGACGTGAACGCCACCGTCGACCTGGCGATCTTCGACAGCAACGGCACCGTCAGCGCGCCGGGCACCACCGGAATCGTGGTGGCGCCGAACACGCAGAAGGTCGTCCCGCTCTCGGGCTTCGTCTCCGACGCGGCCTCGACCGTCGTGCACGTCACATCATCCGGCGGCCAGATCGTGGCACACATGCAGGAGACCGTCGTCCGGACGCTCACGCCGGGCGGCTACGACATCGTCTCCGGCGGTGCCGCGCCCACGCGCTCGCAGGTGATCCCCGCGGTCGCCCTCGCGAACGCCAAGGCGGCCCAGCGCGGCAGCGACACCGCCGACGCCGCGCCGATCGTCCGGCTGTTCGTCCCCGGCGAGCGGTCCGCACGCGTCACCCTGGGCATCACGACGGCGGACGGTGGCGGCACGACCGTCAACGCCACCGCCGAACCGGGCGTCGTCACCGACGTCCCGCTCGACGACTTCCCGGACGGCCGGTACTCGTTCACCATCACCTCGACCCTCCCGATCGTCGCCGGGGCCCGCACGACGACCCCGACGGACGGCGACGGCACCGACCTCGGCTGGTTCGCGTCGGCGGAGCCGCTCGGCGACCGGGCGATCACCTCGATCGCCCCGGGGGACGGCGCACGGCTGAACCTCGTCAACCCGACCCGGTCGGACCGCACCGTGACGATCCGCTCGGGCGACGAGCAGCGTCGGGTCGAGGTGCCGTCGGGAGCGACCGAGACCCTGTCGGTGCAGACCGCGAAGCAGCTCACGATCACCGGTGCCGACGGCGTCGTCGCCGGCGTCAGCTACCTCGGGGACGACGGGATCGCCGGGTTCCCGATCCGGCCGGCCACCGCGGTGTCGACCCCGGTCCGCGTCTACCCCTGACGCCCGGCGGACGCGCGGCGACGGACGTCGTCGGCGACCCGCCGTGGCTCACCAGTGCCGGTAGCGGTCCGGTGCCAGGTCCCAGGGGTCCTTGCCGATCAGTTCGCCGACCGCGCGGAACACCGCGGTCTCGATGATGATGCGGCGGTCCGAGTCGTCCTTCTCGGGGCTCCGGTTCACCCGTTCGACGGGGATCCGGAAGACGGTCACGCGGCGGGTGTCGCGGTCGATGCGCCAGCGCGGCATCTCGTCCGGCAGGGTCGTGTCGCTCGGCATGTCCGCCACCTGGAACACCACGCCGGCCAGTTCGTCGGGCCACAGACCGAGCAGGTAGTGCGCGCTGTCACCGACGATCCGGTCGAACGCCTCGGCGCGGGTGATGATCGGGGCGAGCTCCGGCCCGGTGACGCTCGAACGGCCGCCACGGCCGTGCCGGGAGCGCCCCCGACCGCGGTCGACCGGGGTGACGAGGCGAGGCTTCCGACGCATCCCCACATCGTACGCGGGGACCGGTGCGCGCCGGACGCTCCGCTAGGCTCCCTGACGAGATGGACGTGCGGATCTGCAGCAAGGTGGCGTGTGCCAACAGCGCTTCGTCGACCCTGACGTACGACTACGGCGACTCCATGGTGGTCGTCGGTCCGCTGTCGACCCGGGTCGAACCGCACGGCTACGACCTCTGCGCCCGCCACGCGGCCGCCCTGCGCGTCCCGCGCGGCTGGCAGGTGGTGCGGCGCGAGCCGCTCCCGCGCGACACCGACTGACGGCTCGCGTCCGCGACGTGCCGCGGTGGTCGGACCGGAGGCCCGTGGGACGTGACCGGGATCGGCTGGTGATCGGCGCCTCCCGGCATGGAAGACTGGTGGGCATGCCCACCGAAACCCGCACCGCTGCTGCGTTCCGCGTCGCCGACCTGTCCCTCGCCGAGGCGGGCCGGCACCAGATCCGCCTCGCCGAGAACGAGATGCCGGGCCTGATGTCCCTGCGTGACGAGTTCGCGGCGTCGCAGCCGCTCGCCGGCGCGCGCATCGCCGGGTCCCTGCACATGACGGTGCAGACCGCGGTGCTCATCGAGACGCTCGTCGCGCTCGGCGCGCAGGTGCGGTGGGCCAGCTGCAACATCTTCTCCACCCAGGACGAGGCCGCGGCCGCCGTCGCCGTCGGACCCACCGGCACCCCGGACGCCCCCGACGGTGTCCCGGTCTTCGCGTGGAAGGGCGAGACGCTCGAGGAGTACTGGTGGTGCACCAGCCGCATCTTCGACTGGAGCGACGAGGCCACCGCGGCCGGTGCCGACTGGACCGGGCCGAACCTGATCCTGGACGACGGCGGCGACGCCACGATGCTCGTGCACACCGGCGCTGACGCCGAGGCGGCCGGTGCCGCTCCGGTCGCCGAGCCGGACGCGAGCACCGAGTGGAAGATCGTGCTCGACACCGTCGCGCGGTCGCTCGAGACGTCGTCGGACCGCTGGACCCGCATCGCCGCCGACATCCAGGGCGTCACCGAGGAGACCACCACGGGCGTGCACCGCCTGTACGAGCTGTTCCGGAACGGCGAGCTGAAGTTCCCGGCGATCAACGTCAACGACTCCGTGACGAAGTCGAAGTTCGACAACAAGTACGGCATCCGGCACTCGCTGCCCGACGGCCTGAACCGTGCCACCGACGTGCTCATCGGCGGCAAGGTCGCCTTCGTCGTCGGCTACGGCGACGTCGGCAAGGGTGCGGCCGAGGCGCTCCGCGGGCAGGGCGCCCGTGTCATCGTCAGCGAGGTCGACCCGATCTGCGCGCTGCAGGCGGCGATGGACGGTTACCAGGTCGCGCGCCTGGCGGACGTCGTCGACACCGTCGACATGGTCATCACGTGCACCGGCAACCTGGGCGTGGTCGGGGTCGACGAGATGCTCGGGCTGAAGCACCTGGCGATCGTGGCGAACGTGGGGCACTTCGACAACGAGATCGACATGGCCGGGCTCGAGGCGCTGCCCGGCGTCTCGAAGGTCGAGATCAAGCCGCAGGTGCACGAGTGGCGGCTGCCGACCGGGCGGTCGATCCTGGTGCTGTCCGAGGGGCGGCTCATGAACCTCGGCAACGCGACCGGGCACCCGTCGTTCGTGATGAGCAACTCGTTCACGAACCAGGTGCTCGCGCAGATCGAGCTGCACACCCGGCGCGAGGACTACCCGACGGGCGTGTACGTGCTGCCGAAGCACCTGGACGAGAAGGTCGCGCGCCTGCACCTCGACGCCCTCGGGGTGCAGCTGACGTCGCTGCGTCCGGAGCAGGCGGCGTACATCGGTGTCCCCGTCGAGGGTCCCTTCAAGCCGGACCACTACCGCTACTGAGCGCTGGTTCTTGCGCTCCCGCAAGACACCGGTGTTCGCACGTTGAACCCCTGCACGCGGGTGTTCGGCGCGCGAACACCGGTGTCTTGCGGGCAGCCCGGCGCCGCGGGCAGCCCGGCGCCGCGGGCAGCCCGGCGCCGCGGGCAGCCCGGCGCCGCGTCAGCGCGGGAAGCCCGGCGGTGGTGCCGCCGCCGTCGCCCCCGCGGCGGTGAGCAGTTCGGCGCGGGCACCCAGCGCCCGGACGTCCCGTCGACGCCGCAGCACGACGACCCCGGCCAGGAAGACCTCGGGCGGCACGGGCGGCACGGGGTGCGCGAACGCGGACACCTCGGCCGCCAGGGCCTGCGCCGCCGTCTCGCGCAGTTCGGGGCGCATCAGTGCAGCCCCGCGGAAGAACGCACCCAGTCGGTTCTCCAACCGCTGCGGCAGCGCCGAGACGTCCGCGACGCCTGCCCACGCCGTCAGCTCCGGAGGCAGCAGCACCTCGGGTTCCCGCTGCTTCGGCAGCCGCTCGTGCTGCACGATCGTGCCCGCGAGCAGGTCCCCGAGTCGTCGCGGCCGACTGCCGAACAGCGCGACGAGCAGGGCGACCGAGCCGAACGTCATCCAGAGCTCGAACAGGCCGACGAGCGCCCGGGTGAAGGCGTGCCGGAACCCGATCGCGCCGCCGTCGAGCCGGACGACCCGGGTGCCGGTGGCGAACCGTCCGACGCTCCGCCCCTTCGTCACGGTCTCGACCGCGGCGGGGACCAGCACGAGCACGACGACGAGCAGCACGATGCCGAGCGCTGCGCCCCAGGCTGGTTCGAGTCCCCTCGGCCAGAGCCGCGAGACGCCGAACAGCGCGAGGACGAACAGGACGAGGACGCACAGGCCGTCCAGCAGCGCGGCCGCGAGCCGCAGCACGAGTCCGGCCGGCTGGACGTCGAGCGCGACGCCCTCGCCCACCACCAGCTCGTCGGCGGTCTCGTCGAGGTCGCGCGAGAACCGGGCGTCGGCGAGGTCACGCGGCGTGCGGGGCTTCGGCATGGGATCATTCTGTCGGAGATCGCGCGACCTGAGGGGGAACACGTGGACCTGGATGCCTACACCGAGGTGCACCGTGACCGGTGGCAGGAGCTCGACCGTCTGGCGCGTGCCCGGCACCGGTCCGGAGCGGACGTCGACCGGCTCGTCGCCGGCTACCAAGAGGCGGCGACCGACCTCGCCCGCATCCGGGGCGCCGCACCGCGCACCGTGACCGGCGACCGGCTCTCGTTGACGCTGTTCCGCGCCCGCCTGCGGTTCACGGGCACCCCCGTCGACCCGCTGACCGCGGTCACCCTGTTCTTCACGCGGCAGCTGCCCGCGGCGCTCTACCGGATCCGCTGGGTGAGCATCTGGGTCGCGCTCGCGACGGTGGCGATCGCGGCGATCGTCGCCGTCTGGATCACCACCACCCCCGGTGCGACGGCGACGTTCGGCAGCGACGAGGCCCTGCGTCGGTACGCCACGCAGGACTTCGTCGACTACTACTCCGACCGTGGCCTCGGGGCCTTCACCGCGCAGGTCTGGACGAACAACGCCTACATCGCCGCGACGATGGTGGCGTTCGGCATCACCGGCGTCTTCGTGCCGTTCTCGATCATGCAGAACGCCGTCAGCCTCGGGGTCTCCGCCGCGATCATGCACTCCCAGGGACGCCTGGCCGACTTCTTCCTCTACATCTCCCCGCACGGGCAGCTCGAGCTCTACTCGGTGTTCCTCGCGGGCGGTGCGGGGCTGATGATCTTCTGGTCGTGGGTGGCACCGGGGCCCGGACGCACGCGCGCCCAGGCCCTCGCCGAGGACGGCCGCGCACTCATCACCATCGCGATCGGCCTGACCCTGACCCTGCTGCTGTCCGGCATCGTCGAGGGCGTGGTGACGCGGCAGGACTGGCCGTGGCCGATCAAGATCGGCATCGGCACCCTCGCCCTGGTCGCGGTGCTCGCCTACCAGTGGGTGCTCGGCGGCCGCGCGTACCGAGCGGGAGAGCGCGGCGACCTCGAGGAGTTCGAGCGTGGCTCCACCGCCCTGGTGGCCGGCTAGCGTCCGTCCCGGTTCAGAGCCGGCCGCTGGCCTTCGCCCGGATGTAGGCGTCGGCGACGAGCGGCGGGACGTCCGCCGGTGCGCCGCGCACGACCTCGGCACCGGAACGCCGTGCGACGTCGGCCGCACCGTCCGCGTCGAGCAGGGTGCGTTCGGCGGCGGCGCGTCGGTAGACGTCGCGCTCCGCGCCGGTCGGGAGGCCCGGCACCCGTCCACCCCGCGCGGTTCGGAGCGCCGTGGTCGGGTCCACCCCGCCGCGCGCCATCCGCTGGACGGCCGGGTCCTCGATGCTCGTCACGACGACGGCGTGCCGTCGGGACAGCCGCGGGAGCACGGCGAGCAGGTCGCCCGAGGCGCCGACGGAGTCGAGGCTCGAGGCGAGCACGACCATGGCGCGCGAGGTCGTGATCGAGTCGACGAGCGCGGGGACGGATGCCCAGTCGGTCGCGGCGAGCCCCGGTTCGGCCATCGCGAGTGCCTCGCCGAAGCGCTGCACGACGTCGGTGCGGGTGGCGCCGTGCACACGGTCGTGCGCCGTGTCGTCGAGGACCACCAGGTCGACGCGGTCACCGGCGGCTGCCGCGAGGGCACCGAGGAGCAACGCCGACTCGATGAACGTGTCGAGTCGGGGTTCGTCGGCGACACGGCCGGCACCCGCCCGGCCCGCGTCGACCACGACGACGACGCGCCGGTCGCGTTCCGGGCGCCAGGTCCGGACGACGAGGTCCTGCCGCCGCGCGGTCGCGCGCCAGTCGATGGACCGCACGTCGTCGCCGCGCACGTAGTCGCGCAGCGAGTCGAACTCGGTGCCGTGCCCGCGGAGCTGCAGCGTGGTCTCGCCGTCGAGTTCGCGGAGCCGTGCCAACCGTGACGGCAGGTGCCGCCGGGAGCGGAACGGCGGCGTCACGACGAGTTCGCCCGGTGCCGCGACGACCCGCTGCCGTGCGGCGAGGCCCAGGGGACCGAAGGACCGCAGGGCGACCCCGGTGGTGCGGCGTCGACCACGACGGAACGGTGTGAAGCGCATCCGGGCCGTCCGCCGCTCCCCGGCGGGGACCGCCATCCGGACCCGACGGGGACGGTGGCCGGCCGACGGCTCCCACATGTCGCGGACCACACCGCGGACCGTGCGGGAGCCGTCGTTGGCGAGCACGAGGGTGCCGTCCGCGGTGCTGTCGCGTCGAGCGAGCCGGGGCATCCGCCGCTCCACGCGGACCCGTCGCAGGTCGGCGGCGAGCACGACGTCGAGCGCCGCGGCGAGCAGCACCACCCCGACCCACGCCAGACCGGCCCACCCGCTGCCGAGCAGCACGGTGGGCACGAGGGCGACGGCGAGGAGCGCGACGAACCGGCCGGAGACCGCCACTAGATCGGCACCCGCACCTGCTCGAGCACCTGCTGGAGCACGCCGTCGGCGCCGACGCCCTCGAGCTCGGCGTCGGCGGCGACCCGCAGGCGGTGCCGCCAGACCGGCAGGGCCATGGCCTGCACGTGGTCCGGGGTGATCGCGTCGTAGCCGGTGAGCCAGGCCCACGCCTTGGCGGCGGCGAGCAGTGCCGTCGCACCGCGGGGGCTGACACCGACGCGGACGGACGGTGCCTGCCGGGTGGCCCGGGCGAGGTCGACGATGTACGCGAGCACGTCGTCGCGGGCGCCGACGGCGCGGACGGCACGCTGCGCACGGACCACCTCTTCGACGCCGACCACCGGGGTGATGCCGGCCGACCGGACGTCGCGCGGCACGAACCCGTCGGCGTGGCGCCGGAGCACCTGCCACTCGACGTCGCGCGGCGGGATGTCGAGGGTCAGCTTCATCAGGAACCGGTCGAGCTGCGCCTCGGGCAGCGTGTACGTGCCCTCGAACTCGATGGGGTTCATCGTCGCGGCGACGAAGAAGGGGTCGGGCAGCGCCCGGGCGTCGCCGTCGACGCTCACCTGGCGTTCCTCCATCGCCTCGAGCAGGGCCGACTGGGTCTTCGGCGGCGTGCGGTTGACCTCGTCGGCGAGCAGGACGTTCGTGAAGACGGGGCCCTCGCGGAACGGGAACGTGCCGGTCGAGGCGTCGTAGACGAGCGACCCGGTGACGTCGCCGGGCATCAGGTCCGGTGTGAACTGGATGCGCTTCGTGTCGAGCGTCATCGCGGCGGCGAGGCTGCGGACGAGCAGGGTCTTCGCGACACCGGGGACGCCCTCGAGCAGCACGTGCCCCTGCGCGAGGAGTCCGACGATCATTCCGGACACCGCACCCTCCTGGCCGACGACGGCCTTCGCGACCTCGGCGCGGACCCGGCCGAACGCGTCGCGCAGGTCGGAGCCGGCCGCGGTCGTGGGGTCGTGCTCCGGCGCGGTGTGCTCGGTGGTGGCAGGGGGCAGGTCGGTCACGGTCGTGCTCCTGGTCGGTCGGGGTCAGAGGTCGGTCGGTCGCCGGAGGTCGCCCGGCGCACGGCGCGTTCGAGGTCGTCGAGCGCCGCGGTGCCGTCGACGAGCGCACGGTCGTCGTCGGTGGTCCCGCCGACGAGCACGGCACCGACACGGGTGTGCGGAATGCCGGTGGCCTGGGCCGCGGCCCGGACGACCTCGTCGACGTGGGCCGATCGGGGCAGTCCGAGCATCCGGCCGATGCGGCGGACGGCGGCGACGCGCAGGGTGTCGAGGGCGTGGGTGCTGTCACGGGTGCGGGCGTACATCCGGGCGCGCCCCTCGGTGGTCTCGGCAGCACGGACGACGACGGGCAACCGCTCGACGACGAGCGGGCCGAGCCGTCGGCCCCGCCAGACGCCGGCCGCGACGGCGACGAGGGTGAGCAGTGCGAGGGCGCTCGGGACCCACGGCGGGGCGAGCTCTCCGAGGGTAGGAGCGGCGTCGGGGGTGCCGACGGCCGGGGTGTACCAGACGAGTCGCTCGTCGGCGCCGAGCAGCCCGAGGGCGAGCGCGGCGTTCCCGGCGGTGGTGATCGTGTCGTTCCGGAACGCCGAGGTCGTGCCGAGCAGGGTGACGTCGCCGCCCGGCGTCGCGGTGCGCACGAGACCCCAGACGCGCGAGCCGCGGTCGCCCGTCGGCGCGCACCGCGCGGCGGCCTCGTCGTGCACGGTGTACCCGGAGCCGGCGGTGGTGACCCGGGCAGCCGAGGCCGCCGCCGGGATCCCGCACGAGGCCGTCGAGACGGTGGCGTCGCCGTCGACCTGGACGGCCGGGTCGACCCGGAGTCCGAGCGCCTCGAGTCCGGCGCCGCTCGTGCCGACGACCACGACGTGCCGCGCCGTGCGGGCGATGCGTTCCGCGACGGCGGGGTCGAGCGCCCCGTCGGCGTCGTCGATGAACACCGTGCCGCCGTCGATCCCGCCGACGCCGTCGACCGTGTCGGTGACGGAGACCGCGGTGCCCCGCTGCTCGAGCACCCGGACCAGGGCGGCCGAACCACTGGCCGTCGTCGAGGTCGGGTCGAGTGCGCGCGGTGCGTCCGGGTCGGTGCCCTGCACGAGGGCGGTCAGGGCGGCGAGCAGGACGCCGACCAGGACGATGGCGACCCAGAACCCGACGCGGAACCGGCGTCCCTCGGCCGGAGCCGGAGCAGGAGTCGCTTCGGCGCTCGTCCGCGTGGCGGTGTCGGTCGTCATGCCGGCACCACCGGTCCCTCGGCCCGGGCGGGGCGGGCCCGCCGGACGGAGCGCTCGGTGTCGAGCACGCGGAGGGCCGCGGCCTCGTCGGCCTCGCCACCGAGGTACCGGACCGCGTCGAAGGCGGTCGCTGCCGCGTCGAGTGCACCGGCCGACGCGGGGAACGGCACGGCACCCCGCGCGGCGATCGTCCGCGCGGTGGCTCCGGGCACGTCGGGCACCAGGTCGCGCTCGCCGAGGCCCCTGGCGATCGCGCGGAACCCGTCGAGCACCGCTGCCGACCAGTCGGCGCGACGGACGGCGGCCTGGGCCGCTTCGAGGAGTTCCCGGGCGGAGCGCAGGTCGTCCGCGTCGAACACCCCGCCGGTGTCACCGTCTCCGGCCCGTGCGCGCCGGCGGGGGAGCCCGCGGGCGACGACGACGAGCACGACGACCGCGACGAGGACCACGATCGCGATCACCAGTGCGGTGCGGGCCGCAGCGGGGGAGTCGATGCCGTCGGCGCGGAGCGACCCGAGCCAGTCGAGGAAGGAGCGCGAGGCACGGTCCCACCACGTCGCCTGGGCGCCGTCGTAGGCGGACCGGTCGAGTTCGCGCTCGAGCAGGCGACGCGCCTCGTCCGGGTCGACCGCCGTCACGCGCTGCCGTTCGGCGGTGCCTGGCCCGGACCCTGCTGCCACGGCGGCTGCTGTTGCTGGTGACCGGGCTGCCACGGCTGCTGCTGCGCGGGCTGCCAGGGCTGCTGCTGCGCCTGCCATTGCTGCGCCTGCCACTGCTGGCCAGCCCACTGCTGCTGCGGCGGCCACGGCGGGCGTGCGACGGGCTCGGACGGCGCGAACGGGTCGGTCGGCTGCCCCGAGTCGAGGTGCGACGCGATCCGCTGGTCGAGGGCCTCGGTGCGGATCCGCCGGTCGATGGCGAGGAACGTGGTGATCGACGCGCTCAGCACGTCGGTGATGCACTGCACCGCGATCGCGAGCAGGCTCCCGACGACGATGGCGATGACCGCACCGGTACCGGCACCCGACGTGCCGCCCGTCTGCCCGAGGGGGTCGAAGGTGCCTGCGATGAGCACGGCGCCGATGGTGAGCGGGATCGACGCGATGGACGCGGCGAACCCGAACATGAGCTGCACGAGCAGCAGGATGCCGAAGGTCCGCCAGAAGGCCCCGCGGGTCAGGCGCCACGACTGGGCGGCAGCGGCGAAGACCGGCCGGCCCTCGAGCGCGATGGTCGGGACGGTGAGCACGAAGCGCGTGGCGAGCCACACGACGACGACACCGATCCCGAGCACGAACAGCACGAGCGCCAGCACGAACCACCCGGTGCCGGAGTCGGCGGCACCCATGGCCGCGAACACCCCGAAGAACACGAGTCCGGCCAGGATCGCGAGGACCACGCCGGCCCCGATCTGCACGAGCATCCACGCGACGACGGACCACCGACGGCCGGCGAGCAGCGCCCACAGCCCCCGGAACGTGGCTCGACGGCCGAGCACCCGCTGCCCGGTGTCCGCGGCGACCGGCGCCACCAGGAACCCGCGACCGAGGTAGGCGAGGAACGGCAGCACGACCGAGAGCAGTGCCGTGAGCGTCAGCGTGCCCGCGACCACCGAGTCGGCACCGCTGCCGCCGTCGAGGGCCGAGAACATCCGCGACTGCAGCGCCTGCTGCCCGAAGGTGCTGGCCAGCGTCGAGAGCAGGCCGAGTACACCGCTCAGCAGCACGCTCCAGAGGAGCAGCACGCGGGCGTTCCGGCGGAACACCGTGAACGCGCCGGCCAGGACGTCACCGAGGCCGAGCGGGCGCAGCGGGATCACCGGACGCGCGCCGCCGGACGGGCCGCCCGGTCGCCCCGGACCCGGCCCCGGGGCGGGCTGCGGCGGCACGGAGAAGCGGGGCGGGCCTCCAGGCCGGGGTCCTGGTCCCTGCGCCGGTCCGGACGACGGCGGCGTCGGCGCACCCTGCTGCCCACCGCCCGGTGTGTGCCAATCGGACATGACTCCAGCCCCCTCGTCGTGTCGGACCGAGCCAGCGATGCGCGGTCCACCCCCATCCTGGCGGAAAACCCCGCGTGGCGGGGCCTCGGCTATCGTGTGGGGACACGTGCCGACCACGGCACTCCCGCACGCCACCCGGAGTCCAGATCACATGACACCGCGCATCCTCGTCGTCGACGACGACCAGGCCCTCTCCGAGATGATCGGCATCGTGCTCCGCTCCGAGGGGTACGAACCCGAGTTCAGCGCCGACGGCAACGACGCCGTCGACGCGTTCCACGCCACCAAGCCGGACCTCGTCCTGCTCGACGTCATGCTGCCCGGCATCGACGGCATCGAGGTGTGCAAGCGCATCCGTGCCGAGAGCGGCACGCCGATCATCATGCTCACGGCGAAGAGCGACACCGCCGACGTCGTCCTCGGGCTCGAGAACGGCGCCGACGACTACGTCGTGAAGCCCTTCAACCCGAAGGAACTCGTCGCCCGCATCCGGACCCGCCTGCGGCCGAGCGCGTCCGACGCCACCGTGCTGCACGTCGGCGACGTCACGGTCGACGTCGCCGGACACGAGGTACGCCGCGGGGACACCGTGATCGCGCTCACGCCGCTCGAGTTCGACCTGCTCCGGGCGCTCGCCGAGAAGCCGAACCAGGTGTTCACCCGCGAGATGCTGCTCGAGCAGGTCTGGGGCTACCACTACAAGGCGGACACCCGCCTGGTGAACGTCCACGTGCAGCGGCTCCGCGCGAAGATCGAGCACGACCCGGACAACCCGAAGACCGTCACCACGGTCCGCGGCGTCGGGTACCGCGCCGGAGGAGCCTGAGCACCGTGCCGCCCTCGACGCGCCCGTCGGGCTCGACGCGCCCGTCGGGCTCGGCACGCGGCTCGGGCCGCGCCGGCGGGGCCGGCAGCGCCGGTGGGGCCGGTGGCGCCACCGTCTCGATCGGCGTCGTCGACCGCAGCCGTCGCCGGATGCGGCGCTGGCTCCGACGCGCCTGGCGCCCGATCGCGTACCTGTGGCGGCGGTCGCTCATGTTCCGCTCGGTCGCCATCACCGTGATGACGACGGGGCTCGCGGTGGCGATCATCGGCACCGCGGTCATGGTGAGCATCTCGACGAACGTCTACTCGCAGCGCCGCGACCAGATCGAGTCCGAGTCGGCCCGGGCCACCATCGTCGCCCAGGGGATCTTCGACGCGGCGACGGCGGCCGAGGACAACAACCAGTCCGAGCTGGAGACCCTGCAGAACGAGGCGCAGCAGGCGATCCTGTCGAACACGACGAGTCCGGGCGGTACGAGCATCGCCATCGAGCGGAGCCCGGGCCAGTCCACCCCGCAGACGCTGCAGACCATCGCCAGCCAGGACTTCCCGGACGCGGTGATCACCGATGCCCTGCGCAAGGAGGTCGGGCAGAACACCGGTCGCCTCAGCCTGCAGCCCGTCGAACTCGACGACGACGGGCGCCGGGTGCCGGGGCTCGCCGTCGGGTCCACGCTGCAGATCCCGAGCGCCGGCCAGTACGAGCTCTACCTGGTCTACGACCTCTCCGATGCGCAGCAGACCCTGGACTTCGTCTCCCAGACGCTCTCGATCGGCGGTGTGGCGCTCATGGTGCTCATCGCCCTGGTCACGTCGCTCGTCGTCCGGCTCGTCGTGGTGCCGATCCGCGGTGCCGCCGAGACGAGCCGGAAGATCGCCGCGGGGCGCCTCGACGAACGCATCCCGGTGCGCGGGCAGGACGACCTGGCGACCCTGGCGCGGAGCTTCAACGGGATGGCCGAGGCGGTCAGCCGCCAGATCACCCAGCTCGCCGAGCTCTCCCGCGTGCAGCAGCGGTTCGTGTCCGACGTGTCGCACGAGCTCCGCACCCCGCTCACCACGATCCGGCTCGCCGGCGACATGCTCTACGACTCCCGGCACGCGTTCGAACCATCGGTCGGCCGGTCCGCCGAGCTCCTGCACGCGCAGGTAGAACGCTTCGAGATGCTCCTCGCCGACCTGCTCGAGATCTCGCGGTACGACGCCCAGGCGGTGCAGCTCGACACCGCGCCCGTGGTGCCGGCGTCCCTCGCCGCGGACATCGTGGACGAATTCCGTCCCCTCGCCGAACGCGCCGGCGTCGAGCTGCAGCTCGCGACCCCCGGCGGCCACACCACGATGCGCCTCGACGCCAAGCGCGTCCGCCGCATCCTCCGCAACCTCGTCGGCAACGCCGTCGAGCACGGTGACGCGAAACCCGTGCAGGTCGTCGTCGACAGCGACGCGCGCACCGTCGCCATCGCCGTCCGCGACCAGGGCGTCGGCATGCCGCCCGAGGACACCGCCCGCGTCTTCGACCGCTTCTGGCGTGCCGACCCGAGCCGCAAGCGCACCATCGGGGGCACCGGCCTCGGACTGGCGATCAGCCTCGGCGACGCGAAGCTCCACGGCGGTCGCATCGACGTGTGGTCCCGACCGGGCGAGGGCTCGACGTTCGTGCTCACCCTGCCCCGCAACGAGCAGGGCACGACCGCCACCTCGGCCATCCCGCTGCCCGAGCTCGACGAGTCGTACGACGGCCCCCGAGCCGTGCGAGAGGAGTCCTGATGCGCCACCCGATCCGCCACGTCCTCGCCGTCGCGCTCGCCGCGGTCAGCCTGCTCGCGGTCACCGCCTGCGCCGCCATCCCGACCGACGGGGCCGTGCGTACCGGGCAGACGATCAAGGACGAGTCGCTCTCGGGCGTCGACTTCCGGCCGGACAAGCCGATCACCGGGTCCGACCAGACGGCGATCCTCCGCGGGTTCATCGCCGCCGCCACCGGAGCCCAGGACAACTACGCGATCGCCCGGCAGTTCCTGGCCGCCGACTTCGCCCAGCAGTGGAACCCGCGGCAGGGCGTCACGATCCGGGACGGCAGCGGCACCGTCGAGCGCGCTGACGACCGCGAGCTCACCTACACGATGACGGCCAGCGCCACGGTCGACGCCGAGGGGGAGTACACCCAGGCCGTCCGCCCGACCTCGTCGACGCTGACGTTCCAGTTCGTCCGCGAGGACGGCGAGTGGCGCATCGCCTACGCCCCGGACGGCATCATCCTGTCGCCGGTCAGCTTCGAGTCGGTGTTCCAGCCGCACGCGCTGTACTTCTACGACCCGACCTACCGCTTCCTCGTGCCCGACCAACGCTGGTTCCTCGCCCGGTCCTCCACGAGCACCCGCATCGCCAGCGCCCTGCTCGCCGGTCCCGCCGACTGGCTGAAGGGCGCCGTCGTCTCGTCGTTCCCCGAGGGCACGCAGCTGTCCCTCAACGCGGTGACGATCGACAGCGGCACCGCCCTCGTCGACCTGTCGAGCGACGCCCTGCGCGCGAGCACCGTCGACAAGGTCCGGATGCGCGAACAGCTCAGCAAGTCCCTCGCCTCGGTCGCCACCATCTCGTCGGTGTCGATGACCATCGAGGGCGCCACGCTGTCGGTGCCGGACTCCGGGGGAGCGGACGCCCAGCAGAACCCCGACGTCGACCCCCGACCCCTGGTCGACGAGGACGGCGTCGTCGGCTACGCCGCCTCGGGCACCGGCAAGGTCGCCGAACTCGGTAGCGGCGTCGGGGCCGCGATCGCCGGCCTCGACCCGACCTCGATCGCCCTGTCGGCGTCCGGCACCACCGCCGCCGTCGGCAACCGGGACGGCGTCGTCGTCGTGCGTGGCAAGGACCGCCTGCGCGTCGATGCCCGCGACGACCTCGTCGCCCCCGCCGTCGACGACCTCGGCTTCGTCTGGGCGGGGCAGCACTCCGACACCCGTCACATCACCGCGTACGGCCTCGGCGGCGACCCCCACCAGGTGCGCACCACCCTGCCGCGCGGCGACCTCGTGTCGTTCCAGGTGTCCCGCGACTCGACCAGGGCGCTCGCGCTCATCGAGACCTCGGACGGCCCCGGCCTGTACGTGATGGCGATCATCCGCGGTCCCGACCGGTCACCGACCTCGTTCGGCGCCCCCGTCCGGGTGCAGGCCGCCAGCGGCACCGCGGTAGACGCCGCGTGGGTGAACGACACCGACGTCGCCTCGGTCGGGCAGACGCCCACCGGTCCGAACATCGTCCGCACCACCATCGGCGGCAAGTCGAGCACCCTGCCGAAGCCCGATGGGCGCGCCACCGCGATCAGCGGGGGCAGCGGCGGCGCGCTGCTGCTCCGGATGTCGAACGGCGACGTCCTGCAGTCCACCGGGGGCGGCTGGGACACGACGGGCGTCACCGCCGACGTGCTTGGCGTCCAGCGCTGACACGACGGTCCTCCACACCCCACCTGGCCCGGAGGCCCGTTCACCGTCCGGCGCACCGGCCCACCGCCGTCGTCCGGTCACCACCACAGTCGTGGGCGTGCCCACTGATGATGCCTCCAGCCCGTGGCGCGACGCCCTGCTCGCCGTGCTCGGGCTCTTCCTGCCCGTCACCTGCCTGGGGTGCGGCCGCCCGGACCGCGCGCTCTGCCCACCGTGCCGCGCGGTGCTCGCCGCACGGCCCCGGCGGGTCCGGCTGGTCGCCGGCGTCCGGCTCGACGCGGCCTTCGAGTACGAGGGGCTGGTCCGCACCCTGGTCCTCGAACTCAAGCTCCGGGGCCGGGTCGACGTCGCCCGTCCGCTCGGCGTCCGCTTCGGTGCCCTCGTCCGCGCGGCGCTCGCCGCGGCACCGGACGGCACCGTGGTGCTCCGGGTGCCACCGTCCCGGGCGGGTGCCCGACGGCGTGGGTTCGACCCGGTGGTGCTGCTGCTCGCCCGTGGTGGTGTCCGGCACACGGGTCGGCTCGTCCGCATGCCGGCCGGACGCCGGCGATCCGGACCGGGGCAGAAGGAGCGGTCGGCGGTGGAACGCGTCGCGGCGACCGTCGGGACCCTGCGTGCGACCGGCGTCGACGGCCGCGACGTCGTGCTCGTCGACGACGTCGTCACGACGGGCGTGACGATGGCGGAGGGCGTCCGTGCGGTGCGGGCTGCGGGCGGGCGGGTGGTGCGCTGCGTCGCGGTGGCGAGCGTCGACGACTGATGCTCGGTGAACACCCGGTGTCCTCTGTGTGTCCGGTGAGTGTGCGGCGGACTCGCCGTCTCCCCGTGACGCCGACAGTGCACCGGGTCTAGCCTCGCGGCAAGGCGTTCGGGTCGCCGGACGGAGGCGACGCGCCGACACTGGATGGGAGCCGCCACATGGACGTGACGATCACGGGCCGGAACGTCGGGGTCACCGACCGTTTCCGCACCTACGTCGAACAGAAGTCCGAGAAGATCGACGTGCTCGCCGACCGCGCCCTCGCGTTCGAGGTGCGCATCAGCCGCCACCACGAGAAGTCGAGCGGCAGCCAGGGCGAGGACCGCGTGGAGCTCACGCTGATCGGACCGGGGCCGCTCGTGCGGGCCGAGTCCGCGGCGTCGGACAAGTACGCCGCCTTCGACCTCGCCTTCGCGCGGATCATGGAACGCCTCCGTCGGGCGCGTGACCGCCGCAAGGTGCACCACGGCCGGCACCGCCCCACCTCGGTAGCCGAGGCCTCCGGCAGCGGCTTCGACGGCATGGGTGTCGTCCCGGCCGACGGCAAGCTCATCGAGGACGTCGCGACCGGTGCCGTCCCGGTCGTCGACCAGGAGACCGCCGAGGACGAGAACGAGGTCTACAGCCCGGTCGTCATCCGGCACAAGGTCTTCGAGGCCGCCCCGATGACGGTCGACGACGCCCTGTACTACATGGAGCTCGTCGGGCACGACTTCTACCTGTTCCTCGACGCCGAGACCCGCCGTCCGAGTGTCGTGTACCGACGCAAGGGCTGGGACTACGGCGTGATCGGCATCGACGAGGTGCCCGCCGGCCAGGCGCCGGCCTCGGTCGACGCGGACACCGACGCGGAGCGCGCAGCCGCGATCGCCTGATCCGACGCGGGACCTCCGGTCCCGCACCGTGTGCGCGGTCCGTTCGCGGGCCGCGCACACCCGTGTCCGCGAGAGCCGCGCCGCTCACAGCGCCGTGCGTTCGCGGGTTGCTAGCATGACTGGTCGATCGGGCGCGCAGGTCGCGCGCGACGACCTCGTAAGGAGTTCACGTGGCAAACGTGCTGGAGAAGGTCCTCCGCATCGGCGAAGGACGAACCCTCCGTCGGCTGAAGGCGTACGCCTCGGCCATCAACGACCTCGAGGACGACTTCTCGAGCCTCACCGACGAGGAACTCCACGACGAGACCAAGGAGCTGCGCGAGCGGTACGCCAACGGCGAGACCCTCGACGACCTCCTGCCCGAGGCGTTCGCCGCCGTGCGTGAAGCCGCGAAGCGGACCCTGGGCATGCGGCACTTCGACGTGCAGCTCATGGGCGGCGCCGCGCTGCACCTCGGCAACATCGCCGAGATGAAGACCGGTGAGGGCAAGACCCTCGTCGCGACGACCGCCGCGTACCTCAACGCGATCCCGTCGCGCGGCGTGCACGTCATCACGGTCAACGACTACCTGGCGTCGTACCAGTCCGAGATCATGGGCCGCGTCTTCCGCGCGCTCGGCATGACCACCGGCTGCATCATCGCCAACCAGAGCCCGGCCGAGCGCCGCGAGCAGTACGCCGCCGACATCACGTACGGCACGAACAACGAGTTCGGCTTCGACTACCTGCGCGACAACATGGCGTGGCAGGCCTCGGACATGGTGCAGCGCGGCCACTTCTTCGCCGTCGTGGACGAGGTCGACTCGATCCTCATCGACGAGGCCCGCACGCCGCTCATCATCTCCGGTCCGTCCTCGGGCGAGGCCAACCGCTGGTTCACCGAGTTCGCCTCGATCGCCAAGCGCCTCACCCCGGGCGAGGACTACGAGGTCGACGAGAAGAAGCGAACCGTCGGTGTCCTCGAGCCCGGCATCGAGAAGGTCGAGGACTACCTCGGCATCGAGAACCTGTACGAGTCGGCGAACACCCCGCTCATCTCGTTCCTGAACAACTCGATCAAGGCCGTCGCCCTGTTCAAGAAGGACAAGGACTACGTCGTGATGAACGGCGAGGTGCTCATCGTCGACGAGCACACCGGCCGCATCCTGATGGGCCGCCGCTACAACGAGGGCATCCACCAGGCGATCGAGGCGAAGGAGGGCGTCGAGGTCAAGGCCGAGAACCAGACCCTCGCCACCGTCACGCTGCAGAACTACTTCCGCCTCTACCAGAAGCTCTCCGGCATGACCGGTACCGCCGAGACCGAGGCGGCCGAGTTCATGTCGACCTACAAGCTCGGCGTCGTCCCCATCCCGACGAACAAGCCGATGCAGCGCATCGACCAGACGGACCTCGTCTACAAGAACGAGAAGGCGAAGTTCGAGCAGGTCGCCGAGGACATCGCGGAGCGCCACGAGAAGGGCCAGCCCGTCCTCGTCGGCACCACGAGCGTCGAGAAGTCCGAGTACCTGTCGAAGCTCCTCGCCAAGCAGGGCGTCAAGCACGAGGTCCTCAACGCGAAGAACCACGCCCGTGAAGCCGCGATCGTCGCCCAGGCCGGTCGCTTCGGCGCCGTGACCGTCGCGACGAACATGGCCGGTCGTGGTACCGACATCATGCTCGGCGGCAACGCGGAGTTCCTCGCCGTGCAGGAGATGCACGCCAAGGGCCTGTCACCGACCGAGACCCCCGACGAGTACGAGGCCGCGTGGGACGACGTGTTCGCCCGCGTCAAGGCCGAGGTCGAGGAAGAGGGCGACAAGGTCCGCGCCGTCGGCGGCCTCTACGTGCTCGGCACCGAGCGCCACGAGTCGCGCCGCATCGACAACCAGCTGCGTGGTCGTTCCGGCCGCCAGGGTGACCCGGGCGAGAGCCGCTTCTACCTGTCGCTGACCGACGACCTGATGCGCCTGTTCAACTCCGGTGCCGCCGAGAGCCTGATGGGCCGCTCGAACGTGCCGGACGACCTGGCGATCGAGAACAAGCTCGTCGGCCGTGCGATCCGGTCCGCCCAGGCGCAGGTCGAGGGCCGCAACGCCGAGATCCGCAAGAACGTCCTGAAGTACGACGACGTCCTGAACCGCCAGCGCGAGGCGATCTACAGCGACCGTCGCCACATCCTCGAGGGCGACGACCTGCACGACCGCGCGCAGTCGTTCCTCAAGGCCGTCATCGACGACGTGATCGACAGCCACACCGGCGAAGGCTCCCCGGACGACTGGGACCTCGACGCCATGTGGACCGAGCTCGGCACGCTCTACCCGATCTCGATCTCCATCGACGAGGTCATCACCGAGGCCGGCTCGAAGGGCAAGGCGTCGCGTGACTTCCTGGCCCGCGAGATCCTCTCGGACGCCAAGCTGGCCTACCAGCAGCGTGAGGAGCTCCTCGGCGACGAGGCGATGCGTGAGCTCGAGCGTCGCGTGGTGCTCTCGGTGATCGACCGCCGCTGGCGCGACCACCTGTACGAGATGGACTACCTGAAGGACGGCATCGGCCTCCGCGCCATGGCGCAGCGCGACCCGCTGGTCGAGTACCAGCGCGAGGGCTACGCCCTGTTCCAGACGATGATGGGACAGATCCGCGAAGAGTCGGTCGGCTACCTGTTCAACCTCGAGGTCCAGGTGCAGTCCGACGGTGAGAACGCGGTGATCGAGGCCAAGGGTCTCGGCGAGGACGAGGTCTCCGGCCTCGAGTACTCGGCACCGTCGATCGACGGCGAGGTCGAGGTCCGCGACGAGAAGGGTCGCCTCGAGCAGGCCGCGACCGCTCGTGCGCAGCGCGCCCAGGCCGAGGCCGAAGCGGCCGCCGAGCCGGAGCAGGGCTCCGCGTTCGGCAACGCGGCCACGGCCTCCGGTCAGGCCGCGGCGAGCAACCGCGCCGAGCGTCGCCAGGCCGCCAAGAAGAACTAGCGTCCACACAGGACAGGAGGCACGGTGCCAGCTGGCACCGTGCCTCCCGTCTGTCCGCCAGCCGACTACAGGACCCCGATCGCGGTCGCCTGCCACCGTCCGTGTCGCTCTTCGAGCCGCATGGCGACCGCTCGCGCGTGGCTGCGCGTGTGCACGACCACCGTCGCCTCGGCGACCCCCGCCGCCGGGCGGCAGACGAGGACGCTGCCGACCCGGAGTACCGGACGCCCGCGTGCCCGCCGACCGGAGCCCCGGGCGTGCGCTGCCACCGCGGCCCGCTGCTGCAGGTGCCGCTGCACGTCGTCGCTGATCCACCGGGCGATGCTGTCGACCTCCCGCGCGCCGGTGAGTACCTCGGCGACGCAGAGCCCGAGCGCTCGTGCGGTCGTCGCCGGGTCCGGGGGGCCGGTCGCCGTGGCGGGCTCCGGCGGCGGTTCGACGACCCGCAACGGCGGTGGATGCGCCGTCGTCGTCTCGTGATCGATGCGGCGTGCCTGCTCTGCCACCCCTGCCCCTTCCGTCGTTGGAGCGAGCGTATGGGGCGTGCAACATACAAAATACACACGGGTCTACCCTGTGGAGAGGGCGACGTTCTCCACAAGGCGTCGGACCTAGACTGGCTGGGTGTCGACCCTCAGTGACCTCGTCCTCGCGCAAGGCCGTTCCTCGGAAGCAGACGTGGAGTGGCTCCACCTGCTCGTGGGGGACTGGCAGCTCCTCGCCGACCTGTCCTTCGCCGACATGGTGCTCTGGGTCCCGACCGCCGAGGACGGCTCGTTCGTGGCCGTCGCACACGCCAGGCCGAGTTCCGCGGCGACGCTGTTCTACCGGGACATCGTCGGGCAGGAGATCCGCGAGGAGTGGCGCGGCCAGGTGACCGAGAGCTTCGCCGGATCACGGGTCGTCGACTCCGCCGAGCCGGACTGGTACGAGGACACCCCGACCCGCGTCCGCGCGATCCCGGTGCTCCGCCGCCTGAGCGCGAAGAGCGCCGAGACCACCGAGCGGCCGATCGCCGTCGTCACCCGGCACTCCAACCAGGACGAGATGCGGACCCCGAGCCGCCAGGAGCTCAACTTCACCGCGAGCGCGAACGACCTGTTCGGCATGATCGCCACCGGTGACTTCCCCGACCTCGGTGCACCGGCAGGCCCCCGTCGTGGTGCGCCCCGTGCCAGTGACGGCCTGCTGCGGCTCGACACCGCCGGCATCGTCACGTTCGCGAGCCCGAACGGCCTGAGCGCGTTCAACCGGATGGGCTTCGAGGGGGAACTCGAGCGGAAGTCCCTCGCCGAGGTCACCACCGAGCTCATCGGCGCCCAGCTCGACGTCGACGAGTCCCTGCCGCTCGTCGTCACCGGTCGTGCACCGTGGCGGGCGGACATCGAGTCGAAGGGCGTCACGGTGTCGCTCCGCTCGATCCCGCTCCGCGACCACGGTGAGCGCATCGGTGCCATCGTGCTCTGCCGGGACGTGTCCGAGCTGCGGCACCAGGAGCGCGAGCTCATCACCAAGGACGCCACGATCCGCGAGATCCACCACCGCGTGAAGAACAACCTGCAGACGGTGGCGTCACTGCTGCGGATCCAGGCGCGTCGAACGCACTCGGAAGAAGCGCGGACCTCGCTGCAGAACGCCATGCGCCGCGTCGCCGCCATCGCCGTCGTGCACGACACCCTGTCGAGCGGCCTCAGCCAGACGGTGGACTTCGACGAGGTGTTCGACTCGGTGCTCAAGCTCGTCACCGAGGTCGCCGCGTCGCACAACACGACCGTGCACCCGAAGAAGACCGGCGAGTTCGGGGTGCTGCCGTCCGAGGCCGCGACGCCGCTCGCCCTCGGCCTCACCGAGCTCGTGACGAACGCCGTCGAGCACGGGCTGGACGGCCGTGACGGCGAGGTCGAGATCGTCGCCCGCCGCTTCGACGACCACCTGGAGATCGAGGTCCGCGACAACGGCGTGGGCCTGCCCGAGGGCAAGGTCGGCTCGGGCCTCGGCACGCAGATCGTCCGCACGCTCATCCAGGGCGAGCTCGGCGGCACCATCGACTGGCACACCCTGACGGGCAGCGGCACCGAGGTGACGATCACGATCCCGTTCCGCTGGCTGACCGCCCCCGCCTGACGCCCGCTCCGAGATCGCAAGACACCGGTGTTCGCCGGTCGAACACCCGCGTTCCGGTGTTCGACGCGTGAACACCGGTGTCTTGCAGAATCGGCCCCGCGCGCACGACGACGCCCGCCGCCCCCGGGGGGACGACGGGCGTCGTGGTGTCAGACGACCGGGGTCAGGACGCGCGGCGAGCGCGGGCGGCGCGACGCTTCAGCGCACGACGCTCGTCCTCGCTGAGACCACCCCACACACCCGAGTCCTGGTTGTTCTCGAGGGCGTACTGCAGGCACATCTCGGTGACCGTGCAACGCGCACAGACCGACTTGGCCTTCTCGATCTGGTCGACGGCGGGCCCGGTGTTCCCGACGGGGAAGAAGAGCTCGGGGTCTGCGGTGAGGCAGGCAGCCTTGTCACGCCAGTCCATGTGTGGTGCTCCTTGATGTCGATGCTCGAACGGCAGGCCGGGGCCGTGGTTCGGGGGATCGGACCGCTGACCATGCATGCGGCATGGAGGGGACAACTGTGGGGAGGAGTCCGCAGGAAGCGTGTCTGACGCCCGCGAGACGCTCGGGGGAGGAGCGATGAACCACGGGAGACGCACACCACATCGTGCCGTCCAAACGACCTCCAATATCGTTCCATACTGGTAGGGCCAAATCAAGGGTTCCGATGCTGGAGGATCACTGTGCACGACGACACCCCGAACGACGCCGATCCCTCCGCACCCGTCGCGCGCCGGTCGCCGGCGATGCTGGGGCTGCTCGCCGTGGTCGGCCTCGAGTTCCTCGCGCTGGTGGTCGTGACGGTCGTCCTGGTCGTCGAACTGCTCGTCGCCCCGGCCACGAGCATCGCCTCCGGCATCGCCCTCACCGTCCTCGTCGCCATCGCTGCGCTCTGGCTCGGTGCGCTGCTGAACGGCCTGTGGCAGGGCCGTGCGTGGGTGCGCTCCGGCATCATCGTCTGGCAGGTGCTGCAGGGCGCCATCGCGATCGGGGCGTTCCAGGGCGTCTTCCGGGTCGCCGCAGTCGGCTGGTTGCTGCTCGTCCCGGCCCTGCTCGGGATCACACTGGTGCTGTCGCGGTCGGTGACGGCCGCACTCGCGCGCCCGGCCGAGTAGACGGTCTGGTCCGGACGCACTGGAGGCCCGGTGCCGGTTCCGAGAACCGGCACCGGGCCTTGCGGTGCGTGGCCGGTCCTCAGACCAGGCCGAGCTTCTTCCGCAGGCTCGCCACGTGACCGGTCGCCTTGACGTTGTAGAGCGGCAGCTGCACGGCGCCGTCCTCGTCGACCACGATCGTGGACCGGATCGTGCCGGTGACGATCTTGCCGTAGTTGTTCTTCTCGCCCCAGGCCGCGTAGGCCTTGTGCACGGTGAGGTCGGGGTCGCTCAGCAGCGGGAACGTCAGCGCCTGCTCGTGCTGGAACGTCTTGAGCTTCGCCTGCTCGTCCTTCGAGACACCGAGGACCTCGTAGCCGGCGGCCTGCAGCGAGGACATGTTGTCGCGGAAGTCGCAGGCCTCGGTGGTGCAGCCCGGGGTGGACGCTGCCGGGTAGAAGTACACGATGACCTTCTTGCCGCGCAGGGCAGCCAGGGAGTGCCGGACGCCGTCCTGGTCGGGCAGCGTGAAGTCGGGGGCGGTGTCGCCGGGGACGAGACGGTCGGTCATGGTGCTCCTGTTCGCGTCGTGCGCCCACGAGTGGTCGTGGGCGCGCGAAACCCATGCTATTGTTGATTCCCGTTGCGGCACGGAAGCCGGAACATGCACCTCTAGCTCAATTGGCAGAGCAACTGACTCTTAATCAGTGGGTTCTCGGTTCAAGTCCGAGGGGGTGCACCGTAGGACGAACGCCCCGGCTCATCGAGTCGGGGCGTTCGTGCGTTCCGGGGGTGTGGACGCGTCGACGTCGAGACACGCCCGGGGTGCGTCGAACCGGGGAATCCGGTCCACGGAGACGTCGGTCCGCGCGGACGTCAGTCCACGCGGAATTCAGTCCACGGGGACGTCGACGATCCGCTCCTCGCCGACGACGGGTTCGAGCGAACCGGCCGACGCGGCGGCGAGGTCGGCGGTCAGGGCTCCGAGCGCCTCGTGGGGGACCCACACCTCGAAGGTCGCCGACTGCCCGTACTCGGTCGGACCGAGCGTCGCGTGGTGGTGCCGGACCCAGTCGCGCAGCACGTTGTCGAGCCGTCCGGCGTCGGCGTGGTCGACGTCGAAGCGCACCTGCGTCAGGGCCTCGCGGCGGACGAGGACCGCCGTGTCGAGCGCCTCGGACACCGAGGTCGAGTAGGCCCGGACCAGTCCGCCCGCACCGAGCTTCACCCCGCCGAAGTACCGCGTGACGACCGCGACGACGTCGGTCAGGTCGCGGCGTCGCAGGACCTCGAGCATGGGGACGCCCGCGGTGCCGGAGGGCTCGCCGTCGTCCGAGGATCGGGCCTGGTCGCCGAGCACGCCGGTGACCATCGCCGTGCAGTTGTGCCGGGCATCCCAGTACCGCCGCCGGACCTCGGTGATCACGCGGTCGGCGTCCTCGACGCCGGAGACCGGTGCCACGGTGGTGATGAACCGCGACTTCGTGATGACGATCTCGTGCTCGACCGGTGCCGCGACGGTGGCGGGGAAGCGGCGGGGCATGCCCACGAGGGTAGCGGCGCGGGTGTCGGGCGCCCGCGCTAGCATGGCGTCCACGCGCCGGACCCACACCTCGCGCGGACACGGCTGGGGAGGAGTCCGACATGGACACGGGTGATCTGAAGGGCGGGGCGCTCGACGCCGCCGAGCTCGCGCGCCGCCTCAACCTGCTCCTCGACTTCGAGGAGTCGCAGCGTGGCGCCCCGGTGCCGTTCTCCTCGATCGAGGAGTACGTCGCGGCACACGGCGGGTCGCTGTCGCGGGCGAAGTGGACCTACATGCTCTCGGGCGACGGCCGCCGCAACCGCGACACCGAGCTCCTGCGCCTGCTGGCCGGGTACTTCGAGGTCGACGAACGCTTCCTGCTCGAGGACAGCGAGGTACCGGAACGGATCGGGGCCCAGCTCGCCCTCGTCCGCTCCCTGCGCTCCGCCCGCGTGAGCGGCTTCGCGGCCCGGACCTTCCCCGGTGAACTCTCACCCGACGCGCTGCGGCGCATCGCCGAGGTGCTCGAGGAGGAATCGCAGCGGGGGAGCGTCGCATGACCGACGCCCTCGTCGAGGCGTTCTGGGCTCGTGGCGCCGCCGAGGGGTGGTCGGACGTCGACCAGGCCGTCGCCGCCGCCGCCGACGTCGTCGGCAAGCCGATCGTGGTGCGCGAGGAGTCGTTCCTGGCCGCCGAGCCCGTCTGCGGCTTCGTGGCCACGCTCGAGCACGCGCACCTCGTGATGATCTCACCGACAGCCTCGCCGACGTTCCGGTCGTTCGTCATCGGCCACGAGCTCGGGCACGTGCTGCACCGGCACCAGGAGCACGCCCCGCAGAGCGCGTACATCCGCGATGTCATCCCCGACCTGCCCGAGTACAAGGTCGAGCGTGCGCTGGCCCGCGGCATGTTCTCGAACACGTACGAGCACGAGGCCGAGGTCTTCGCCGACCGCCTGGCCACCGTGATCCGCCAGCACCGCGGCCGCCCGAGCGCCTTCCGAGGGGTCTTCGGGTGATCATCGCCGTCGTCCAGGCGGTGCTGCTCATCGTCGGGACGATCGTGCTGTTGGTCCTGCAACGCGGGCAGGACCGCACGCTGGCGTTCACGTTCCTGCTCTTCGCCGCCACCATCGTGACGAACGTCGACCCGCTGTACCGGTGGCTCGACCCGCTGCTCGGCGGGTACAACGTCGTGACCGTCATCAGCGACTGCCTCATGGTGGCCGGCACGAGCACGCTGCTGTGGGGCGTGGCGAAGGCGGTCGGCGCGGCGCGGCCCTGGCTCCGGAACGCGGTCGTGGTGTCCTTCGCCGTGGTCGTCGTGGTGGTCGTCGTCGCGTTCACCGTGCTCGACAAGCCCGCGACCACGACGACCTTCATGCTCGACGCCGGCTCGCACCCGGCGGCCACCGTCTACTCGATCGCGCAGACCGTCTACCTCGGGGTGGCCCTCGGCGCGACGGGGTTCATCTGCGTGCTCCGGCTGCGCGAAGCCCGGACGACCACCGACCTGGTGGGGCTGTGGGTCCTGGTCCTCGGTGGGGTCCTCGGGGTCGTCCGCATGGTCGTGGTCGTCGTGATGGACGTCGCGCACGTCGCCGGTGACCTGGACGTCACGCACGCGCTCTCGCTGCCCTACGACGTCACCACGCCGGGAGCCGTGCTGTGCGTGGCGTCCGGCATGCTCCTGCTCGTCGTCGGGCACCGGATCTCCCGCCGACGCCGGGCCCGCCTCGTGGACGATGCGCTGCGCCGCCTGGCGCCGCTGCACGACCGGATCGGTGTGGACAACGCCTACCCGCCGACCGACGACCCCGCGACCCGGCTCAGTCGCCGCATCGTCGAGATCAACGACGGCGTGCGGGGTGCACGGGCGTCGCTGACCGACGCCGAGCGTGTCGCCCTCGCCGACGCCGAGGCCGCCCTCGAGACCGCGTAGTCCCTCGACGCTGCCGAACAGGCCGTGTACAGTCTGTAGCAGGTGCTACAGATCCTGTGGCCTGCCGGGTCGGGACTCGGCCGCGTTGGGGGCGGCCGAGCACCACCCGCCCGGCAACCCCGTACCAGCATCGTCGCCCCCGGCGTTCACTAGGATCGTCCCGTGCTCGTCTTCGCCGCAGTCGTCCTGTTCATCGGCGCCGTCTTCAACGTCGTCACCTGGCCGCGCTTCTTCCAGCGCGTCGCGAAGGACTCGCGTGCCCGCGACGCCGCAGGCAAGCCGACGACGTTCTACACGGTGCACCTCGTGCTCCTGCTCGTCGCGCTCGCGATCGCCGTCGCGTCCGTGATCGCAGGGATCCTGCTGCTGGTCTGAGCCGGCCGAGGCGGCGCGGCTCTGGTCCGGACCGCCACCGGACGGGAGGCCCGTGGCGCCGCCGCCACGGGCCTCCCGTCCGCCCCCGGTCACCGTCGCGAGCCGCGCTCGCGGGCCGCTTCAGCCCTGCTTCAGCGGGGCACGGCAGGATCGACCCCATGCGGGTGCTGGTGGTCGACGACGAGGTCCGGCTCGCCGACGGCGTGCGCCGCGGCCTCGAGGCCGAGGGATGGGCGGTCGACGTCGCGCACGACGGCGTGGACGGTCTGTGGCACGCGCGTGAGTTCCGCTACGACGCGATCGTGCTCGACCTGATGATGCCCGGCCTGAGCGGCTGGGCCGTGTGCGCGCAGCTCCGCTCCGACGGCGACTGGACCCCCGTGCTCATGCTGACCGCCAAGGACGGCGAGTGGGACCAGGTCGAGGCGCTCGACGCGGGGGCCGACGACTACGTCACCAAGCCGTTCTCGCACCCGGTGCTCGTGGCACGGCTGCGGGCGCTCGTCCGACGGGGTGCCCGCGAGCGCCCCACCGTGCTGACCCTCGGCGACCTGGTGGTCGACCCCGCGGCGCGCACCGTGGCGCGCGGCGAGACCCCCGTCGAGCTGACCAGCCGCGAGTTCGCCGTGCTCGAGTACCTCGCACGGCACCCGGGACAGGTCCGGTCGAAGCGCGACGTCATCGAGAACGTCTGGGACGTCGACTTCGAGGGCGACCCGAACATCGTCGAGGTGTACGTCGGACACCTCCGCCGGAAGCTCGACCGGCCGTTCGGGCGTGCCGCGATAGAGACGGTCCGCGGCGCCGGGTACCGCTTGGCGGCGGACGGTGGCTGAGCGGCCGAACCCCCGTGCGAGCGGGGCCGCACGAGGAAGGCCACGGCGCCCTCGGTCGGTCCGGGCCCGCACCACCCTCGGCGCCGGGGTCGTCGTCCTCGCGACCCTGGTCATCGGTGCCGTCGCGTTCGTCGTCGTGCTGCGGCTCGTGCTGCTCGACGGCGTGCGCACCTCGGCCGAGGCCGGTCTCGAGCAGGTGTCCTCCCGGGTCGAGGCGGACGGTGCGGCCGCGGTGACCGGCTACGAGGACGTCCTGGTGCAGGTGATCGGCGACGGCGGGGCGGTCCTGGCGCAAGGCGAGGACGCCGACGGCGCTGCCCTGCCCACCGCCGACGAGTCCCGGTGGACCCACGACGGCGAACGCTGGCTGCTCGTGGCGGACGACGTGGACCTGCCCGGCGGCGGCGAGGCGACGCTCGTCTACGGTGCCACGCTCGACCAGGCCGACACCGCGGTCCGCACCGCCGTCGTGCTCCTCGCCGTCGGGGTGCCCGTACTGGTGCTCCTGCTGGTCGCGGTCACCTGGGCCGTCACCGGACGCTCGCTGCGGCCCGTGGAGCGGATGCGCACCGAGGTCGAGACGATCCGGACGGCCCGTCCGGACGCCCGGGTCGAGGTGCCGGACACCGGCGACGAGGTCGCCCGGCTCGCGAGCACCATGAACGCCATGCTCGACCGCCTCGAACGGTCCGCCGAGAGCCAGCGGCGGTTCGTGTCCGACGCCTCCCACGAACTCCGGTCGCCGATCGCGTCGATCCGGCAGCACGCCGAGGTCGCCGTCGCGCACCCGGAGCGGACCGAGGTGGCCGACCTCGCCGACGTCATCCGGTCCGAGGCGGTGCGCCTGCAGGACCTGGTCACCGGGCTGCTCGAGCTCTCCCGCCTCGACGAGGGCGGGATCCGCACGCGGCGCCCCGTCGACCTCGACGACCTGGCGTTGGACGCGGTGGCGCGGGCACGGTCGACGACCGGTGTCGCGCCCGCGCGGGACGGCGACGCCCCGGCGGTCCGGGTGGACGGTTCGGCGATCTCCGCAGCGCGGGTCCTCGGCGACGAGCGCGTGCTGGCGGGGGTGGTCCGGAACCTCGTCGACAACGCCGTCCGGCACGCGAGCACACGCGTCACGGTGTCGCTCACCGAACACGACGGGTCCGCGGTGCTCACGGTCGACGACGACGGCACCGGCGTCCCCGAGGACGAGCGCGAGCGCGTCTTCGAGCGGTTCGTCCGTCTCGACGAGGCCCGCAGCCGGGACGCCGGCGGCGCGGGGCTCGGCCTCGCCATCGTCCGCGACGCCGTGCGGGCTCACGGCGGCGACACGACCGTGGTCACGTCCCCGCTCGGCGGCGCGCGCTTCGTCGTCCGCATCGCACTCGGCGGCTGAACAGGCGGCTTCAGGGCTGCTTCAGCACCCCGACGCGATGCTCGTCCACATGAACCTCCGTACCCAGCACCAGAAGCCCTCCGCCCGCCGCATCGCCGCGTTCGCCGCCCTGCCGATCGTCGCGGCGCTCGCACTCACCGGTTGCGCCAGCGACGACTCGGACGACGACACCGGCTCGGCCGGCTCGTCGGCGACGGACTCGTCGGGCTCCGCTTCGTCTTCGGCCGGTGCGTCCGGCGCGGCGTCCGCCGGCTCGAACAAGGCCCTGCTCGCAGCGGTCGCCACCGCGCGCGGCGAGGTCGGCTCGGGCACCGTCATCTCGGTCGAGCAGGAACAGGGCGCCTCCGCCTACGAGGTCCTGGTCGTGACGAAGGACGGCACCGAGCACGAGGTGCACACGAACGCCGACGGCACCTCGGTCGCCGGCACCCCGCAGACCGAGGCCGCCGACGCGGACGACAAGGCCGAGCACGAGCGCTTCGTCGCAGCCGCCGACCTGAGCGTCAAGCAGGCCGTCGACGCATTCCAGGACCTGCACGCGGGGACCGTGACCGAACTCGGACTCGACGACCACGTCGGCACGGTCGTCTGGGAGGGCGACGTGCTCGACTCGTCCGGCACCAAGCACAGCGTGCGCATCGATGCCGGCTCCGGTGACGTCGTCACCGACCGCGTCGACACCGACGACTGACCCGGGTCCCCGTGGGCCCGGCACCGGCGTCCTCAGGACTCCAGCGGCGGGCCGAGCACCTTCCGGATCGCCAGCGCAGCGAGCTGCTCGTCCGGGGTGTCGAGCAGCACCCGGTAGGTGTCCGGCCCGGCGAGGAACTCGACGCAGACGGCGTCCTCGTCGCACGGTCCGAGGCGCCACCCCTGCACCGCGTCCATCGGCACCGCCGTGCGCGTCTCGCGCTGGTAGTCGGTCTCGGCCTCGAGACGATCCGCGAACACCCGGAGGCGTCCGTAGGCACCTCGCCAGCTGAGCTGCAGGTCGAGGGTGGGAGAAGCAGAACGGTCCGGCACCCGCTGATGGTAGCGACGGTGCCGGACCGCTCGTGTTCGGCGCTGAGGGCCTTGCGTTCCGGGGACAAGCGGAGCGTCAGCTCCCGTCGCCGTCGCGTCGCACCGAGGCGGCGGGGTCGCGGACACCGATCGGGTAGGGCCCCGTGACGCCCTCGCGCAGGGCGGCGATGCGCAGGATGCGGTCACGCTGCAGGAACCACCCGACGATGAGCAGCGGGATCACGATGACGAGCGACGCGATCGTGTACGTGCCGACGGGGTAGTCGATCGCCATCAGCACGATGACCGAGGCGAGGAACGCCAGGGTGAGCCAGGCGGTGACCGGCGCCCCGGGGAGCTTGAACGAGGGTTCCTTCGCGAGCCCCTGCTTGGCCCACTGACGCAGCCGCATCTGGCACAGGATGATCGTGCCCCACGCCGTGATGATGCCGAGGCTGGCGATGTTCAGGGCGATCTCGAACGCCTGGCTCGGCACGAAGTAGTTCAGCACGACGCCCGCGACGGTGAACGCCGCGGTGAGCAGGATGCCGGCGTAGGGCACGCCGCCCTTCGACATCTTCGTGGTCCACTTGGGCGCCGAACCGTTCATGCCCATCGAGTGGAGGGCTCGTCCGGTGGAGTACAGGCCGGCGTTCAGGGACGACAGGGCCGCGGTGAGCACGACGAAGTTCATGATGCCGCCGACGATCGACCCGACCTGCGGGTTGCCGAGCGACGAGAAGAACGTCACGAACGGGCTCTCGCCCTCCTTGTAGGCCGTGTACGGCAGCAGCAGGGAGAGCAGGATGATCGAGCCGACGTAGAAGACCGCGATGCGGAAGACGACGGAGTTGATCGCGCGGGGGATGACCTTCTCGGTGTTCTGCGTCTCGCCCGAGGCGGTGCCGACGAGCTCGATGGCCGCGTACGCGAACACGACACCCTGGATCACGATGACCGCGGGGAGCAGCCCGTTCGGGAACAGCCCGCCGTTGTCGCCCCAGATCGTGAACCCGGTGCGCACGGCCTCGCCGCCGGCCTCGACCGGGAACGCGAAGACGAGCCAGATGATCGCGACGACGAGGAACGCCACGAGCGCGGCGACCTTGATCAGGGCGAACCAGAACTCGAGCTCACCGAACACCTTCACGGCGACCATGTTCGCTGCGAGGACGACGACCAGGGCGATCAGCGCCAGCAGCCACTGCGGTGCGGCGGTGAAGGCCGACCAGTACTGCAGGTAGATCGCGACGGCGGTGGTGTCGACGATCGAGGTCATCGCCCAGTTCAGGAAGTACATCCAGCCCGCGGCGTACGCGAACTTCTCGCCGTAGAACTCGCGGGCGTACGAGATGAACGACCCCGAGGACGGGCGGTGCAGCACCAGTTCGCCCAGGGCCCGCAGGATGAAGAAGGCGAAGATCCCGGCGACCAGGTAGGTCAGCGCGAGCGCGGGGCCCGCGGTGTGCAGGCGTCCACCGGCACCGAGGAAGAGGCCGGTACCGATCGCGCCGCCGATCGCGATCATCTGCAGTTGCCGGGGCTTCAGACCGTGCTGGTAGCCCTCCTGCTCGTGCGAGAAGTCGTTCGCCGGCGCTCGGCTGCCACCCGTGTCGTTCTGCGCTGTCATGCGCGACAACCTACATGCGCACCGGACCGGGCCGTCACGCAAACCCCGGTTCGATCGAACCGCAGCTGCTGAACGTCCGCACAGCCGACGGCGGCCCGATCCTGAACGACGACCGTCGTCCGTTGCTTGCATGGAGGGATGGACATCCTCCTCCGACTCCTCGTCGCGATCGGGTTCGCCCTGCTCGTCACCGCCGTCGTCGCCCTCGTCCTGCACCTGGTCCTCCGGGCGATCGCACGCCGGGAACGCTGGGCCGGCGTGCTCTCGCGCCGGACGAGGCACCCCTTCCGCACCGTGCTGCTGGTGGTCCTGCTCTGGATCGCCTTCACGTCGAGCATCCCGGGGAACGCCGACGCCTACCCGTGGCGCGACGAGGTGGTGCACGCCTTCCTCATCGTCACGATCGCGACCGGATGCTGGCTCGCGTGCCAGGTCGCGATCTTCCTCGAGGACCTCGGGCTGCACCGCTTCCGCATCGACGTGCCCGACAACCGGCAGGCGCGTCGCATCCGCACCCAGGTGCTCATCATCCGGCGGCTCACCGTCGCCCTGCTCGTCATCATCGCGGTCGGCGCGATCCTGCTGACCTTCGACGGGGTCGAGGCGGCGGGCGCGAGCGTCCTCGCCAGCGCCGGCCTCATCTCCGTGGTCGCGGGCCTCGCCGCGCAGTCCACGCTCGGCAACGTGTTCGCCGGCATGCAGCTGGCCTTCTCCGGGTCGATCCGGGTGGACGACGTCGTCGTTGTCGAGCAGCAGTGGGGCCGGATCGAGGAGATCACCCTGACCTACGTCGTCGTGCACCTGTGGGACGACCGTCGGTTCGTGCTGCCGTCCACGTACTTCACGAGCACGCCGTTCGAGAACTGGACGCGGACCGGCAGCGAACTGCTCGGCGCCGTCGAGTTCGACCTCGACTGGCGGGTGAGCCCGGCCGACATGCGGGCGGAGCTCGACCGGATCCTCGACACCTCGACGATCTGGGACCGCCGGGTCAAGGTGCTCCAGGTCACGGACGCCGTCGGGGGACTGGTCCGGGTCCGCATCCTCGTGACGGCACCCGACGCCGGCGGGCTGTTCGACCTCCGCTGCTACGTCCGCGAGGAGATGGTCGAGTGGCTCCAGCGCACCCACCCGGACGCCCTGCCGGTCCAGCGGGTGCAGCTCACCGAGCAGAGCGCGACGGCACCGCGCCGACGCGGACGCCCGTCAGAGGGGGACTCGCAGCTGTTCGGCGACGACGAGCGCGGTGCGCTCTTCACCGGACCGATCCAGACCTCCGGCATCCCGGAGTCCGAGCGCTGACCCGGTGACGGGAGCGGCGTGCCCTGCCCGGCCAGGACGACGAACGGGAGGCACGGTGCCAGCTGGCACCGTGCCTCCCGTTCGTCAGGCCGGTCGCGTCGACGACCGCCTGCGTCTCGACCTACTGGCGCGCCTTGACCGCGCGGTCGTCCTCGACGACCGTGCCGATCGCCACGATCGTCGTGGCGAGCCACGCGACCCAGGTCAGCGCGAGCCGCCAGTCACGCGGTCCCTGGCGGGTGGTCTGCAGCACGCTGTAGCCGCTGATGAGCGAACTCCACACCGCACCGTTGAACATGAACTTGCGCACAGAGGCCTCCTGTCGTCGTGCTGACAACGCTACCGGCCCGTACATTGGAGCGCCGCCGGTCACCCTGGCGCGGTGTCTGCCGGAGGAGTGTTCGTGCGTCAAGCGGTCATCGGAGCGGCCCTGCTCGTGGTCGGCGCGGTCTGCGTCGTGTTCGGGCTGCTGCCCCTCGACGACCTCGCCGTGCTCGCCGACCGGGTCCTGCCGGTCCTCGGGTTCGTGCTCGGGCTGACCATCGTCGCCGAGCTGGCCGCGGACGCCGGGGTGTTCGACCGCCTCGCCGACGTCGCCGCCCGGGTCGGTGGCGGGCGCACCATCGGTCTCTGGGGTGCGGTCGTCGTGCTCGCCGTGCTCTGCACCGTCTTCCTGTCGATCGACACGACCGCGGTGCTCCTCACCCCCATCGTCATCTCGCTCGCACGGCGTGTGGGACTGCCCCCGATGCCGTTCGCCCTGACCACGGTCTGGCTCGCGAACACGGCCTCGCTGCTGCTGCCGGTGTCGAACCTGACGAACCTGCTCGCCGTCGACCGGATGGGGCTCGGCGGCCCGCTGCCGTTCGCCGGGCTGATGGCCTGGCCCGCGGTCGCCGGGGTGGTCGTGCCGTGCGTCGTCCTGCTCGTGGTGTTCCGGAGCAAGCTGTTCGGTCGCTACTCGCCGGTGTCCGTCCGTACGCCGAGCGACCCCGTGTTCTTCTGGGCGGCCTCCGGAGTGCTCGTCGCGCTGGTCGTCGCCCTGACGGCCGGGGTGACCGTGTGGATCGCTGCGGTCCTGGCCGCCGTGGTGCTCGTCGTGGTCGCGGCGTTCCGGTCCCCGTCCGAACTCCGGGTGTCCCGCGTGCCGTGGTCCACGCTGCTGTTCGCCGCCGGGCTCTTCGTGGTGGTCGAGGCGCTGCACACGACGGGCATCACCGACCCGATCGTGCACGCGCTGCAGAGCGGCACCGGGACCGGCCCGCTGCTGCTGCTCGGCGGTGCGGGCGCGGTCGCGGCGAACGGCATCGACAACCTGCCGGCGTACCTGGTGCTCGAACCGGCCGCCGGGCACGAGGCCGTGCGGTACGCGGCGCTGCTCATCGGCGTGAACGCCGGCTGTCTCATCACGCCGTGGGCCTCGCTCGCGACGCTCCTGTGGCACGCACGGCTGTCGGCGGAGGGCGTGCACCTGTCGTGGGGCCGGTACATGGCGCTCGGGTGCGTCGTCGCGCCGCTCACCGTCGTCGCCGGGGTCCTGGCGCTCGCGCTCTGACGTCGGCGGGGCCTCGGACCGTTCGGGTGCCGGAGCCGTGCGCGCGGTCAGAGCCAGTCGCGGGTCTTGAAGACGCGGTAGAGCACGAGCGACGACGCGGTGATGATCGCGAGCGATGCCCAGAGCCCGCTCCAGGCACCCTCGCCCGGGAACTCGACGTTCTGCCCGAAGAAGCTCGTCACCCCCGTCGGGATCGCGATGATCGCCGCCCAGCTCGTGACCTTCTTCATGACGGTGTTCTGGCGGTTCGACGCCAGGTTCAGGGTCGTGTCGAGCACGCTCGACACGGCGTCGCGGAGCTGTTCGACGGAGTCGGCGATCGAGACCAGGTGGTCCTCGACGTCGCGGAAGTACGGCCGGATGCCGTTCGAGATCGTCTCCGCGTCACCGTGCAGCAACGAGGCGACGCTGTCCCGCGTCGGGACGACCAGTCGCCGGAGCACCCCGAGCGTCTTGCGGAGCCGGAAGGACCGCCGCTGGATCTGCTGCTCACGGGGGTCGCCCGGCTCGAACAGGTCGTCCTCGAGCGCGTCGATCTGCCGCTCCAGGTCCTCGACGGTGTCGGTGGCCCGATCGACGACGGCGTCGAGCAGCGCCCAGACGAGCCACGGCACGCCGTGTTCGGCGATGTCGGAGTTCGCCGTGAGTCGGTGTTCCATCGGGGTGGTGTCGACGTCGGACCCGTGGATCGTGACGAGGGCCCGTTCGGTGACGAAGGCCTTGACCTCGTGCGTGATCAGGTCACCCTCGTCGTCCGTGCCGCCCACGTCGTAGACGACCAGGAACAGACTGTCCCGGTACCGGTCGAGCTTCGGGCGCTGTCCGTGCTCGACGGCGTCCTCGACCGCGAGCGCGTGGATGCCGAGCTCCTCCTCGATCTGCTCGAGGTCGGCCGGCGTCGGGTCGGTGTAGTCGATCCAGACGAAGGTGTCCGGGTCGGCGACGAGGTCGGAGATCCGGTCGACGGGGAAGTCCCGCTCGACCGTGTCGCCCTTGCACCACGCCCGTGTCCTGACCATGCTCGTCAGCCTACTGAGACGGCCGACCCGGAAGATCCCGGGACGGCCGTCGTGGTGCTGCGGAACCGCTCAGTCGGCTCCTGCTCAGTAGGCGGAGACGAGCTTGCCGTCCTCCACCTTCAGGTACTGGTTCACATCGAACGAGTCCTCGCCGCGCTTCTCGTCACCGAGGTACGACGTGTACGCGTACGAGACGCTCCCGTCCTTCGTGCTCGTCACCATCACGGTGCCGGCGCGGGACGCCTCGACCTCCAGCTCGGGCATCGACGTGACGTCGTACTGCACGCCGCCGTCGGCGTCGTAGGGGCCGTACCAGGGGCAACCGCTCAGGGCCCGGAGCTCGGTCTTCTCGGCGCAGTCGTCGATCAGGTCGGTCACGTACTGCTCGGCGTCCTGCTCGAGTGCCTTGGTCGCCTTCGGTGTGAAGTCGACGTAGCCGGACGTGGCCGCGCCCACGGAGACCTTCTCGGTGCCGCCGGTGAAGTACTTCGTCCCGCCGACCGAGACCTGGTAGGTGCCGGGGTAGGCGAGGGACGTGAACGTGCCCTCGCTGATCTTCCCGATCTCCTTGCCGCCGACGGTCACGGGTGCACCCTCGAGCACGTCGGAGGCCGTCAGGGTGACCTGCTGGGCGAGCGGCTGCGTGACGCGCCACTCGTCCTTCACCAGGAACGAGGTGCCCGTGCGCCGCAACGACACCTGGCCGGAGCGGTTCTTGCCGTCCTGCGTGTAGCTCAGGGTGGCGATCGCGGTGTCACCGGTCCGGGCGACCCGGCCGACGCGGATGTCCGACGGGCGGTCCTTCGCGCTCCCGAGCACCGTCGAGTCGAGCATCGCGGCGTCGTCGGGGACCTCGCTCAGGTCGGCGGCGGTGTCGGCGTCACCGCTGGCGATGGCCTGCACGTAGGACTCGACGGTCGGGGCCGGACCCCACACGCCGGCGCGGAGGACGCTCGTCGTGACCGCGCCGGCGATGACGACGACGATCACGGCGCCGCCGGCGATGAGCGAACGGACCAGGATCTTCCTGGACCGCGGGGACATCGGGGCCGGAGCGGGGGCGCCACCGCCGATGAACGGCTGCGACCCGGAGGCGGGTTGTGCGCCGTACGGGGGCTGTGTGCCGGAGGGCGGCTGCACGCCGGAGATCGACTGCACGCCGTCCGCGGGCTCCCGGCCAGAGCCGGTCGGCGGGTACGGCGCCTGCTGGCCGGCGGCCGGGGGAGTGTTCCACGCAGCGGCGGCCGGAGCGTCGGCGGCGACAGGCGCGCCGGGCGCAGCGGGAGCACCGGGAGCGGCCGGGCCGACGGGGGCGGTGGGCGCCACGGGGGTGCCCGAACCGGCGACGGGCCCGGCCGGGAACGCCGGCGGCACGACGGGGCGGGGGTCCGCCCCGACCAGACGCGACGTCCGGAGCACCGCGGCACCACCGAGGCGGGGCAGGAGCACCGGAGCGAGGTACCGGGCGACGACCTCGATCACGCCGCCCCACAGGGCGAAGACGATCGGCGTCCACGGCGCGACGCCGATCGATCCCGACGCGTCCACGGAGCTCGTGCTGCTCACCTGGTACGAGGCGACGCCGGTGCCGAGGACGAAGAACAGCAGACCGAGTGCGAACCACACCAGCGGCGTGACGACCCAGTCCAGCGTGGTGCGGATCCGGTCGTTGCGACGGACGGCGAGTGCGAGTCCGGCCACGACCGAGGTGACGACGACGAACAGCACGACGAGCCAGGTCCAGCCGCCGGCCCCGCCGAACACCGAGGCGGTGTCGCTGGCGGACCCGAAGCCGGAGGTCCCAACACCACCGAAGAACCCGAGCGCGGTCAGCCCGACCGCGACGTTGCCGAGCAGCAGCGGCAACGCGGAGCCGGAGGACGGCTGGGCGATGAGGGCGACGACGAGGACGACGAGGGCGACCAGCACGACGAGGACCGTGAGCTGCGACGCGGCGACACGCAGTGTGCCGAGCAGCCGGGCGGCGAAGACGTTGCCACCAGCGAGGACGGAGGGCCGGGCGAGGAGCGCCGCCAGGGCACCGATGACGAACGCGCCGAGGATGCTGCCGACACCGACGGCGTGCACCGGCTCGATGACCGCGCCGGACACCGACGGGAACCGGATCGCGAACAGGGCGGCCGCGACGTTCGTGAGCACGGTGGTGACGAGGCCGGAGACCACCGCGGTGACGAGCACCTGCGTGCGACCGAGGCCACGCGTGCGGATCCGGCGGGTGAGCACGACGGCCAGGACGACCTGCGCGGCGAGCACCAGCACGGGCACCACGGCGAGCGAGCCCGAACCGGAACCGAGGAACCCGATGGACCCGGACAGGTGCAGTCGGCCGAGGTCGGCGAGGGCCACGAGCTGCGCCGGCGCACCGAGCAGGACGCTCACGCCGGAGAGCAGGGACTCCACGTCGGGGGCCGAGCCCGCGCCGAGGTCGGTGCCGGACCCGCTGGACGGAGCGGCCGCCCCGCTGCCGCCGGACGCGAGCAGCCCGACGGTGATGAGCAGTGAGAGCCCGGCGACGACGTACGCCGCGACCCAGCCGCCGACGGCGGCGAGCACGGCCGCCAGCCAGTCGCGACCGGACACGGAGCGCAGGAAGCGACCGAACGCATCGGACGGCTGCGCGGCGGGGGCGGGCTGACCCGACCACTGCTGCTGGCCTCCGGGATGCTGCTGCCAGGCGGGCTGGCCGTTCCAGGCGGGCTGGCCGGAACCGGGCTGGCCGGAACCGGGCTGACCCGGACCGGGCTGCGACGGCGGGACGGGCTGGTCGGGCGGGTTGTCGCTCACGGCTGGGGGTCCTCTCCGACCGGGAGGCCGGCGCCGCACTCCAGCACCCGTGTCCCCCCGACACGTGCCTGCAGCGTAGCGGAACCGCCGATCCGCCGTGAATGCGCTGTCCCCACGCTGGTAGTTTCGGCAGCGCGCCCGGCGCACCACGCCGGCCGTCGCACCCGTCGCACCCGACGCACCGACGCACCCGGCCCCGGCCGGGCGGAACGGAGATCTCACCACCCCATGCCTGCAGACCGCACCGAACAGATCCGCTACTCGTTCGTCGTCGCCTCCAACCGACTCCCGGTCGACCGCGTCGTCGACCAGGACGGCAACGAGGGCTGGCGGCACTCGCCGGGCGGCCTCGTCACCGCCCTCGAACCCGTGATGCGCGCGAACGACGGAGCCTGGGTCGGCTGGGTGGGGCAGGCCGAGGTCGAGGTGGCACCGTTCGACAACGAGGGCATCCACATCGTCCCCGTCCCGCTCTCCGACGACGACGTCGAGGAGTACTACGAGGGTTTCAGCAACGACACGCTCTGGCCGCTGTACCACGACGTCATCGAGCACCCGAGCTACCACCGCGACTGGTGGAACGCGTACAAGCGGGTGAACGAGCGCTTCGCCGCCCAGATCGCCGAGATCGTCGAGCAGGACGGCATCGTCTGGGTACAGGACTACCAGCTGCAGCTCGTGCCGGCCCTGCTCCGTGCGAAGCGTCCCGACCTGACGATCGGCTTCTTCAACCACATCCCGTTCCCGCCGGTCGGCATCTACGCGCAGCTGCCGTGGCGTGCGCAGATCCTCGACGGGCTGCTCGGCGCCGACGTCATCGGCTTCCAGCGCCACGACGACGCCAGCGACTTCCTGCGCGCGGTCCGGCACATCAAGGGCTACACGACCAAGGGCACCACGATCGACGTCCCGGTGGACGACCCGGCAGCCCCCCGCAGCCGCAAGGGCATCACGGTCCGCCACGTCGAGGCCAGGCACTTCCCGATCTCCATCGACGCCGAGAGCTTCGAGGCGATCGCGCGGAAGCCCGAGGTGCAGGAGCGTGCGCGCGAGATCCGCGAGAGCCTCGGCAACCCGAAGACGGTGCTGCTCGGCGTCGACCGGCTCGACTACACCAAGGGCATCCGGCACCGCATCAAGGCCTTCGGTGAGCTCGTGGAGGACGGCCGCATCGCGGTCGAGGACGCCACCCTCATCCAGGTCGCGAGCCCGAGTCGCGAACGTGTCGACTCGTACGCTGCGCTCCGCGACGAGATCGAGCTGAGCGTCGGCCGCATCAACGGCGACCTCGGCGTCATCGGCCACCAGCCGATCTCGTACCTGCACCACGGCTACCCGCGCGAGGAGATGGTGGCGCTGTACCTGGCCGCCGACATCATGCTCGTCACTGCACTGCGCGACGGCATGAACCTCGTCGCGAAGGAGTACGTCGCCGCCCGCTTCGACAACGACGGGGTGCTCATCCTGTCCGAGTTCGCCGGTGCCGCCGACGAGCTCAAGCAGGCCGTGATCGTGAACCCGCACGACATCGGGGCGCTCAAGGACTCGATCGAGCGCGCCATCCAGATGCCGCGTCGCGAGCGGTCGACTCGCATGCGCGCGCTCCGCAAGCGCGTCCGCGACAACGACGTGGCGCGCTGGTCGCGCTCGTTCCTCGAGGCGCTCGACCGCCACGCGCCGCGGAATGCCCAGATCGACCCGTCCGCCGCCGACCCGCGCGAGCAGCACCGTGAGGCGCAGACCGACAACATGTCGATCTTCGACCAGGACGCCCAGTCCGCCAGGGCTGCCGAGGACACCCGGGAGGCACGTGATGACTGAGACCACCACCGACCAGACCGCCATCGACGCGGCCCTCGAGACGCTCGCGGCTGCGCCGCGACTGATCGTCGCCCTCGACTTCGACGGTACGCTGGCGCCCTTCGCCGACGACCCCTCGCAGGTCGGCGCGTTGCCCGGCTCGTGGGCCGCGGTCCTGACCCTGCACCGTGCGAAGGACACCGAGGTGGTGCTCGTGTCCGGGCGTCCCCTCGGCAGCCTCGCCGCGGTGACCCACGCACCCGAGGACATGGCGCTCGTCGGCTCGCACGGTGTCGAGTGGCGCGTGGACGGCCACGCCGAGGCCGCGCTGTCCGATGACGAGGTCGGTCGTGTGGCACGGATCGGCGCTGCGCTCGACGAGGTCGGCGAACGGTTCCCGGGCGTCGTCATCGAGCACAAGCCCGCCGGGCACGGGGTGCACACGCGCCGCGTCTCCGCCGAGGTCGCTGCCGAGGCGAACGCGGCGGCGAGCCGTGCGGCGCACGACGCCGACCCCGAGGTGCTCGAGCGCGGCGGCAAGGACATCGTCGAGTTCGCGGTGCGCCACGTCACGAAGGGCGACGCGATCGCCCGGCTCCGCGAGTTGCACGGCGCCGACGCGGTGTTCTTCGCCGGCGACGACGTCACCGACGAGGACGCCTTCCGCGCGCTCGGCCACGGCGACGTCGGGGTGAAGGTCGGACCGGGCCAGACCCGGGCCGGGTACCGCATCGCCGACCCCGCGGCCCTGACCGGGGTCCTGAAGCAGCTGGCGAGGCTCCGCGCCACGCGCTGACCAGGGTGCCCCGGGCCTCCCGACCGCCCTTCATCATGCGTACGCATGTTGTTGCGCAACTGGTATCCCAAATCGTCCTAGACTCCACCCATGCCTGATATCGACGTCAAGCCGCGCAGCCGGGTCGTCACCGACGGGATCGAAGCAACCACCTCGCGTGGCATGCTGCGGGCCGTCGGTATGGGAGACGAGGACTGGAGCAAGCCGCAGATCGGCATCGCGTCCTCGTGGAACGAGATCACGCCGTGCAACCTGTCGCTCGACCGCCTCGCGCAGGGTGCGAAGGAGGGCGTGCACTCCGGTGGCGGCTACCCGCTGCAGTTCGGCACCATCTCCGTCTCGGACGGCATCTCGATGGGTCACGAGGGCATGCACTTCTCCCTCGTCTCGCGTGAGGTCATCGCGGACAGCGTCGAGACCGTGGTCAACGCCGAGCGCCTCGACGGCACCGTCCTGCTCGCCGGCTGCGACAAGTCGCTCCCCGGCATGCTGATGGCCGCCGCGCGCCTCGACCTGGCGAGCGTGTTCCTCTACGCGGGCTCGGTCATGCCGGGCTACGTGAAGCAGGCCGACGGCTCGAAGAAGCAGGTCACGATCATCGACTCCTTCGAGGGGGTCGGCGCGTGCAAGGCCGGCACGATGAGCGAGGCCGAGCTCAAGGAGATCGAGTGCAACATCGTCCCGGGCGAGGGCGCCTGCGGCGGGATGTACACGGCGAACACGATGGCGAGCATCGCCGAGGCGCTCGGCATGTCGTTGCCGGGTTCCGCCGCGCCGCCGAGCGCCGACCGGCGTCGCGACTACTACGCGCACCGGTCGGGCGAGGCCGTCGTGAACATGCTCCGCCTCGGCCTCACCGCCCGTCAGATCCTGACCCGCGAGGCGTTCGAGAACGCGATCACCGTCCTGATGGCACTCGGCGGCTCGACGAACGCCGTCCTGCACCTCCTCGCCATCGCCTACGAGGCCGAGGTCGAACTCAGCCTCGACGACTTCAACCGCATCGGCGCGAAGGTCCCGCACCTGGCCGACATGAAGCCGTTCGGCAAGTACGTCATGCTCGACGTCGACCAGAACGGCGGCATCCCCGTGATCATGAAGGCGCTGCTCGAAGCGGGCCTGATGCACGGCGACTGCATGACCGTGACCGGCAAGACCGTCGCCGAGAACCTCGCCGAGATCGACCCGCCGGCGCTCGACGGCGAGGTCTTCCGCACGCTCGACAACCCGATCCACGAGACCGGTGGCCTCACCGTCCTCCAGGGCTCCTTCGCCCCCGAGGGTGCCGTGGTGAAGACCGCCGGCTTCGACGCCGAGGTCTTCGAGGGCCCTGCCCGGGTGTTCGACCGTGAGCGCGCGGCGATGGATGCCCTGACCGAGGGCAAGATCGAGAAGGGCGACGTCGTCGTCATCCGCTACGAGGGACCCAAGGGCGGTCCCGGCATGCGCGAGATGCTCGCCATCACCGCGGCCATCAAGGGCGCGGGCCTCGGCAAGGATGTACTACTCTTGACCGACGGTCGATTCTCAGGCGGCACAACCGGCCTGTGCATCGGCCACATCGCACCGGAAGCAGTGGACGCAGGTCCAGTCGCTTTCGTTCGTGATGGCGACCGCATCCGTGTCGACATCGCGGCTCGCTCGCTCGACCTACTGGTCGACCCGGCCGAGCTGGAGGCCCGCCGTGACGGCTGGGCCCCGCTGCCCCCGCGCTACACCCGCGGAGTCCTCGCGAAGTACGCCAAGCTCGTCAAGTCCGCCGCCCAGGGCGCGGTCACGGGCTAGCGTCCGACACCCGCACCACCGCCACCACTCAGGCAAGGACCACTCATGCCCACGGAAGCAACTCCGTTGTCCGCGGCCGCCGGTGCACGCCGGTCGCCGGAGATCCTGACCGGCTCGGGAGCCGTCCTGCGGACGCTCGAGCACCTCGGGATCACCGACGTCTTCGGCCTGCCGGGCGGCGCGATCATCCCGTTCTACGACGAGCTGATGGCGTCGACCACGATCCGCCACATCCTCGTCCGTCACGAGCAGGGCGCCGGCCACGCCGCCGAGGGCTACGCCTCGTCGTCCGGCAAGGTCGGGGTCGCGATCGCGACGTCCGGCCCCGGCGCGACGAACCTCGTCACGGCCATCGCGGACGCCTACATGGACTCGGTGCCGTTCATCGCGATCACCGGCCAGGTGTTCTCGACGCTGATGGGCACCGATGCGTTCCAGGAAGCCGACATCGTCGGCATCACGATGCCGATCACGAAGCACTCGTTCCTGGTGACCGACCCGGCCGACGTGCCGGCGACCCTCGCCGCGGCGCACCTCATCGCGACGACCGGTCGGCCCGGTCCCGTGCTGGTCGACATCACGAAGGACGCCCAGCAGAAGTCGGCGCCGTACGTGTGGCCGCCCAAGATCGACCTGCCCGGCTACCGCCCGGTGACCAAGGCCCACGGCAAGCAGATCACCGCGGCCGCGCAGCTGCTGTCCGAGTCGAAGCGCCCGGTGCTCTACGTCGGCGGCGGTGTCATCCGCTCCCGTGCGACCGCCGAGCTGCTCCGCTTCGCCGAGGCGACCGGTGCGCCGGTCGTCACGACCCTGATGGCGCGCGGCGCGTTCCCGGACTCGCACCCGCAGCACCTCGGCATGCCCGGTATGCACGGCACGGTGCCCGCCGTGCTCGGCCTGCAGGACAGCGACCTCATCGTCGCCCTCGGTGCCCGCTTCGACGACCGCGTGACCGGCAAGGCCGACGAGTTCGCGCCGGACGCCAAGGTCGTGCACGTCGACATCGACCCGGCCGAGATCTCGAAGATCCGCTTCGCCGACGTCCCGATCGTCGGTGATGCCCGCGAGGTCCTGGTCGACCTGCTCGACGCCTGGGGCGGCATCGCTGTGGAGGACCGTGCGTCGACCGACGAGTGGTGGGCGAAGCTCCACCAGCTCAAGACCGACTTCCCGCTCGGGTACGCCGAGCCGACCGACGGACTCCTCGCGCCGCAGGGCATCATCAAGCGCATCGGTGAGCTCTCCGGACCCGAGGCCGTGTACGCCTCCGGTGTCGGCCAGCACCAGATGTGGTCCGCGCAGTTCATCAAGTACGAGCGGCCCAACGCCTGGCTCAACTCCGGTGGTGCCGGCACGATGGGCTACTCGGTCCCCGCGGCGATGGGTGCGAAGGTCGCCCAGCCGGACCGCGTGGTCTGGGCGATCGACGGCGACGGCTGCTTCCAGATGACGAACCAGGAGCTCGCGACCTGCGTCATCAACGACATCCCGATCAAGGTCGCGATCATCAACAACTCGTCGCTCGGCATGGTCCGGCAGTGGCAGACGCTGTTCTACGACGGCCGGCACTCCTTCACCGACCTCGAGACGGGGCACGCCTCGCGCCGTGTGCCGGACTTCGTGAAGCTGGCCGACGCGTACGGTGCCCTCGGCATCCGCGTCGAGAAGGCCGACGAGGTCGACGCCGCGATCGAGCTCGCCCTCGCGACCAACGACCGTCCGGTGGTGATCGACTTCGTCGTGAGCCGTGACTCCATGGTCTGGCCGATGGTCCCGCAGGGTGTCAGCAACTCGTCCATCGAGTACGCCCAGGCACTCGCGCCCACCTGGGACGACGAGGACGCCGACATGACGGGAGAAACCGCATGAGCCACGTCCTCTCCCTCCTCGTGGAGGACAAGCCCGGTCTGCTGACCCGTGTCGCCGGACTCTTCGCCCGCCGCGGGTTCAACATCGAGTCGCTCGCCGTCGGCAACACCGAGGTGGACGGTCTCAGCCGGATCACCGTCGTCGTCGACGTCGAGGACCTCCCGCTGGAACAGGTGACGAAGCAGCTCAACAAGCTGGTGAACGTCATCAAGATCGTCGAACTGGACTTCTCGCAGTCGGTCCAGCGCGAGCACATGCTCGTGAAGGTGCGCGTCGACAACCAGACGCGCTCGGCGGTGCTCGAAGCAGTGAACCTGTTCCGTGCCCAGGTCGTCGACGTGGCGACCGACTCCCTGATCGTCGAGGTGACCGGCGACCCCGGCAAGATCCAGGCGATCCTCCGCGTGCTCGAGCCCTACGGCGTCAAGGAGCTCGCCCGCGCGGGCCTCCTCGGCATGGGCCGCGGACCGAAGAGCATCACCGACCGGGTGCGCTGAGCGCCCGTCACACCCTTCCCGGGCGCCGATGGTGCCCGGCACCGACCACAGAACCAAGGAGACACACCCTCGTGACTGACATCGTGTACGACGCCGACGCCGACCTGACGCTCATCCAGGGCAAGAAGGTCGCCGTCATCGGCTACGGCTCGCAGGGCCACGCCCACGCCCTCAACCTCCGTGACTCGGGTGTCGAGGTGAAGATCGGCCTGCAAGAGGGATCGAAGAGCCGGCAGAAGGCCGAAGAGGCGGGCTTCGAGGTCCACACCCCGGGCGACGCCACCGCCTGGGCCGACGTCGTCGTCATCCTCGCGCCGGACCAGGTCCAGCGCATCGTCTACGCCGAGGACATCCGCCCGAACCTCAAGCCGGGCGCGACGCTCGTCTTCGGCCACGGCTTCAACATCCGCTTCGGCTACATCGAGGCGCCCGAGGGCGTCGACGTGTCGCTCGTCGCGCCGAAGGGCCCGGGGCACACCGTCCGCCGCGAGTACGAGGCCGGCCGTGGCGTCCCCGTGATCGTCGCCGTCGAGGTCGACGCGTCCGGTTCCGCCTGGGACCTCGCGTGGTCGTACTCCAAGGCCATCGGCGGCCTCCGCTCCGGCGGCATCAAGACGACCTTCACCGAGGAGACCGAGACCGACCTGTTCGGCGAGCAGGCCGTCCTCTGCGGTGGTACCTCGCAGCTCATCCAGTACGGCTTCGAGACCCTGGTCGAGGCGGGCTACCAGCCGCAGATCGCCTACTTCGAGGTCCTGCACGAGCTCAAGCTCATCGTCGACCTCATCTGGGAGGGTGGCCTCACCAAGCAGCGCTGGTCGATCTCCGACACCGCTGAGTTCGGTGACTACGTCTCCGGCCCGCGCGTGATCTCGCCGGACGTCAAGGAGAACATGAAGGCGGTGCTCGCGGACATCCAGAACGGTGCCTTCGCGAAGCGCTTCATCGAGGACCAGGACGCCGGCGCACCGGAGTTCAAGGCGCTCCGTGCCAAGGGCGAGGGCCACCCGATCGAGGCCACCGGTCGTGAGCTCCGCGCGCTCTTCGCGTGGAAGCAGAACGACGGCGACTACGTGGACGGCTCGGCCGCGCGGTAGTCTTCCGAGAACCACTCGACGTCGAGGCGGCGGTGCACCTGCACCGCCGCCTCGCGATGTGACCCGAACGTTATGCAGCAGCTCTTCTCCAGCCCCGACGCCGCGGACCGGCGTCCCTCCGCCGTGCGCCCGGACGATTCCCGACACCCGTCGGCCGTGCTGCGCACCCGCGGTCAGGACCGCCCCGACCAGCATGGGATGATCGTTCGATGGCGGTGACGAAGCGAGCGGTCCACATCGGCGCCGGCAAGATCGGGCGCGGGTTCGTGGGCCAGTTCCTCGTGGCGAGCGGCTACGAGCTCACCTTCGTCGACGTCGACGAACGCGTGGTCTCGGCCCTGAACGAAGCCGGTCGGTTCGTGGTGCACGAGGTCGGCGAGATGCCGGTCGAGCACCTCGTCTACGGGTTCCGTGCGCTCAGCAGCAAGACCGAGCGCGAGCGTGTGGTGCAGGCCATCGCCGAGGCCGACGTCGTGACCACCGCCGTGGGCGCCCGCACGCTCCCGCTCGTCGCGCCGCTCATCGCCGAGGGGCTCGCGGCACGCCCGCTCGAGCGCGGTGACGTCACGATCGTCGCCTGCGAGAACGCGTTCAACGCGACCGACTCCCTGCACGCCAGCATCCGCCGCGCCCCCATCCTCGAAGACCGCGACATCGCCGCCGTCTTCGCGAACTGCGCGATCGACCGCATCGTCCCGGACCAGTCCGGTGTGCTCGGTCAGTCCGGCGGCCTCGACGTCGTGCTCGAACCGTTCTACGAGTGGGTCATCGAGCGCACCCCGTTCCTCGGCTCCGACGCCGAACCGCCGACGATCGAGGGCGTCACCTGGGTCGACGACCTGCAGCCGTTCGTCGAGCGCAAGCTCTACACGGTCAACACGGCGCACGCCACCGCCGCCTACCACGGCTACGTGCGGGGCATCCGGCTCATCCGTGAAGCACTCGAGGACGACGCCGTCCGCGCCGAGGTCGACGGGGTGCTCGCGGAGACCACCGCACTGCTGATCGCGAAGCACGGGTTCGCCCCCGAGGACCACGCGCGCTACGTCGCCGCGAACCTCTCCCGCATCGCGAACCCGCACCTGCCGGACTCCACGGCGCGCGTCGGCCGCAACCCGCTCCGCAAGCTCGGCCGCCGTGAACGCTTCGTGGGCCCGGCGTCGCAGCTCGCCGAGCGTGGCCTGCCCGTCGAGCACCTGCTCGGTGCCGTCCGCGCGGCGCTCGCGTTCGACGACGAGAACGACCCGGAGTCGATCGAGCTGCACGCACTCCTGCGTTCCGGGGCGACCGCACACGCGCTCACCGAGATCCTCACGGGCCTGATGGAGAGCCACCCGCTCTTCCCGGCCGTCCGCGAGGTCGTCGCCGAGGTCCTCGCGACGCAGCCGGCCGACGCCTGACGTCGTCCTCCCGGCCGTCGCTGGTCCTCCCGGTGTCGTGTCCCTCGTAGAATCGGGGCATGACCACGGCAGCATCCCCACCAGACGGGTCGATCGACCCGGACGTGCCGAACGCCGTCGACACCGACGACGCCGCCCTCAGCTGGGGCGACGCCGACGACGCCACCCACGTCGACGCGGCGCACAACCCGGTGGCGGTGCGTGACCGCGGAGCGCGCGACCCCGAGGCACCCGAGACCTCCGGCGCCCTCGTCGGGTTCGGCGTCTTCGGGGGCCTCTACCTGCTCTACACGGTGGCCTGGCTCCTCACCGCGTCGACCGCGTACGTCTCCGGCGTCGACACGGTCCTCACGCTCTTCGTCGAGGTGCTCCGCTTCCTCGCGATCCTCGCGCCGGCACTCTGGTTCACGGTGGTGCTCTGGGCAGCGCGCGGCAGCCGCACGCGCACCCGCCTGCTCTGGATGCTCCTCGGCGCCGTCGTGCTCTTCCCCTGGCCGTTCCTCCTGACGCGGAGCTTCGGGTGACCGGGGCAGAGCCGGCGACCACCCGCCGGAACAGCGCTCCCGTGGTCGCGAAGATCGTCGTCTGGGTCGTGTTCGCGGCGCTGTTCGCGTACATGACGGTGCAGGCCGTCGGCAACCTGACGCAGATCAACCAACGGGTGGACGCCTTCAACGCGTTCCTCGAGACGACCTCGGGTGGCGACTCGCTGCAGACCAGCACCCCGTGGCTGTGGCTCGTGCTCGACATCCTCATCGCGCCGGTCGCGTTCGTCGCGGCGATCGTCATCACCCGGCGTTCGAGCCTGCCCGCCACGATCGCGGTGTTCGTGGTCGCGTTCGCGGGTGCCGGCGCCCTCTGGCTCGACCTCCAGTTGTTCGTCCCGACGCTGCTGGACTTCTGAGCCGACCCCACGACGGCCAGGAGGCGCGGTGCGGCCCCGCCCCGTCCCTCCCGGCCGTCGTGTGGTTCTCCACAGGACCGCTCCCGCGGTCGTAACCACCGGCCCGCGTCGATAGCATGGTGGGATACCAACCGTCTCGAGTGAGGAAACAGCTGCTGTGTCGAAGCCGGTCGTCCTGATCGCCGAAGAACTCTCGCCCGCAACGGTCGACGCCCTCGGGCCCGACTTCGAGATCCGGAACGTGGACGGCACCGACCGTCCGGCGCTCCTGGCGGCGCTGTCCGACGCGCACGCCGTCCTCGTGCGGTCCGCCACCAAGATCGACGCCGAGGCGATCGCCGCGGCACCGAGCCTCAAGGTCGTCGCCCGTGCCGGCGTCGGCCTCGACAACGTCGACATCAAGGCGGCGACGACCGCCGGCGTGATGGTGGTGAACGCCCCGACCTCGAACATCATCTCGGCGGCGGAGCTCACGGTCGGGCACATCCTGTCGCTCGCGCGGCACATCCCGGCCGCCCACGCCTCGCTGGCCGCCGGCGCGTGGAAGCGCTCGTCGTACACCGGTGTCGAGCTCTACGAGAAGACCGTCGGCATCATCGGCCTCGGCCGCATCGGCGCGCTCATCACCCAGCGGCTGCAGGCCTTCGGCGTGACGGTCATCGCGTACGACCCCTACGTCACCACGGCACGTGCGCAGCAGCTCGGGGTCGAGCTCGTCTCCCTCGACGACCTGCTGCGCCGGGCGGACTTCACCACGATCCACATGCCGAGGACGCCGGAGACCCTCGGCATGATCTCGGACGCCCAGTTCGCCCTGATGAAGCCGACCGCGTTCGTCGTGAACGTGGCCCGCGGCGGCCTGATCGACGAGGACGCCCTGCACCGTGCACTCACGGCGAACACCATCGCCGGCGCCGGCCTCGACGTCTTCGTCGCCGAGCCCCCGAAGGACTCGCCGCTCCTGGCGCTCCCGAACGTCGTCGTGACGCCGCACCTCGGTGCCTCCACCGACGAAGCGCAGGAGAAAGCAGGCGTCTCGGTCGCCAAGTCGGTCCGTCTCGCCCTCGGTGGCGAGCTCGTGCCCGACGCCGTGAACGTCGCCGGCGGGGTCATCGACCCGTACGTGCGCCCCGGCATCCCGCTCGTCGAGAAGCTCGGCCAGGTCTTCACCGCCCTGGCGACCTCGCCGGTCACGAGCATCGACGTCGAGGTGCACGGCGAGCTCGCCGAGTACGACGTCAGCGTGCTGAAGCTCGCGGCGCTCAAGGGCGTCTTCACCGATGTCGTGAGCGACCAGGTCTCCTACGTCAACGCTCCGCTCATCGCCGAGCAGCGCGGGGTCACCGTCCGCCTCATCACCGAGACCGACAGCCCCGAGTACCGCAACGTGCTGACGATCCGCGGCGCCCAGTCGGACGGCCCGGCGATCAGCGTGTCCGGCACGCTCACCGGCCCGAAGCAGGTCGAGAAGCTCGTCGAGATCAACGGGCACGACGTCGAGGTGCCGCTCGACCGGCACCACGTCGTCATGGAGTACACCGACCGACCGGGCATCGTCGCGGTCTACGGCAAGGAGTTCGGCCAGGCCGGCATCAACATCGCCGCGATGCAGATCTCGCGCGAAGCCGCCGGTGGCCAGGCGCTGAGCGTCCTGACGGTCGACTCGCCCGTGCCGGCCGAGATCCTCGAGCACGTCCGCTCGGCGATCGACGCGTCCTCGCTCCGCGAGATCGACATCACGCTCTAGGGGAGTGGCGGACATGAGCAGCGCGCAGACGATCCGACTCGCGGTCATCCGTGGTGACGGCATCGGACCCGAGGTCGTCGACGAGGCCCTGAAGGTCCTGCACGCGGTCCTGCCGGACGACCTCGTGGTGCAGGAGACCCCGTTCTCCCTCGGCGCCGCACGGTACCTGGAGACCGGCGACGTCCTGACCGACGACGACATGGCGGCGATCGCGCAGCACGACGCGATCCTGCTCGGAGCGGTCGGCGGTGACCCGCGTGACCCGCGGCTGGCCGGCGGCATCATCGAGCGCGGGCTGCTCCTCAAGCTCCGCTTCGCGTTCGACCACTACGTGAACCTCCGGCCGACGACGGTGCACCCGGCCGTCCCGACGCCGCTCGCCGACCCCGGTGAGGTCGACTTCGTGGTCGTGCGCGAGGGCACCGAGGGGCCGTACGTCGGCAACGGCGGTGCCATCCGGACCGGTACCCCGCACGAGATCGCGACGGAGGTCTCGTTGAACACCGCCTTCGGTGTCGAGCGGGTCGTGCGGTACGCCTTCGCGCTGGCGGACCGACGCCCGCGTCGGCACCTGACCCTCGTGCACAAGAGCAACGTCCTGGTGCACGCCGGCGCCCTCTGGCAGCGCAGCGTCGCGGCCGTCGGCGCCGAGTACCCGGACGTCACGGTCGACTACCAGCACGTGGACGCGGTCACCATCCACATGGTCCGCGACCCCGAACGGTTCGACGTCATCGTCACCGACAACCTGTTCGGCGACATCATCACCGACCTGGCCGGCGCGATCAGCGGCGGCATCGGTCTGGCGGCCTCGGGCAACATCAACCCGGACGGCACCTTCCCCAGCATGTTCGAGCCGGTCCACGGTTCCGCGCCGGACATCGCAGGTCAGCAACTGGCCGACCCCACCGCAGCGATCCGTTCCGTCGCCCTGTTGCTCGACCACGTCGGTCGCGGTGACCTGGCGGCCGCGGTGACGGCTGCGGTGGAGTCCGACCTCGCCGACCGGGGCACCACGCCGCGTCGCACGGCCGAGATCGGCGACGCGATCGCCGCCGCGGCCACGGCACGCACCACCACCGCCTGACAAGGAGTCCTCCCCATGAGCACCGACACCGCCTTCGGACTCGAGTTCGCCAGTACCCCGTCCGCCGACCGCCGCGCGGCCGCCGAGCGGGAGCAGATCCTCGCCGACCCGGGCTTCGGCAAGCACTTCACCGACCACATGGCGACGGTCGAGTGGACGCTCGACGACGGCTGGCACAGCGCGTCGATCCACCCGTACGGGCCGCTGTCCCTCGACCCGAGCGCGAGCGTGCTGCACTACGCCCAGGAGATCTTCGAGGGGCTCAAGGCCTACCGGCACGCGGACGGCTCGGTGTGGTCGTTCCGACCGGACGCCAACGCCCGGCGCTTCCAGCGGTCCGCCCGACGGCTCGCGCTCCCGGAGCTCCCGGTCGAGGCGTTCGTCGAGTCGATCCGGCAGCTCGTGCAGACCGACGTCGACTGGGTGCCCTCGGCGCCCGAGACCAGCCTGTACCTGCGGCCGTTCATGATCGCGACGGAGTCGTTCCTCGGGGTCCGCGCGGCACAGGCCGTCGCGTACCACTGCATCGCGAGCCCGGCCGGTGCGTACTTCACCTCCGGCCCGAAGCCGGTGTCGATCTGGCTGTCGACGCAGTACGCCCGTGCCGGCAAGGGCGGGACCGGTGCGGCGAAGACCGGCGGCAACTACGCTTCGTCGCTGCTTCCCCAGCAAGAGGCCTACGAGCACGGCTGCCAGCAGGTGATGTTCCTCGACTCGGTGGAGGGCAAGTACCTCGAAGAGCTCGGCGGCATGAACGTCGTCCTGGTCAAGTCCGACGGTACCCTCGTCACGCCCGACTCCGACTCGATCCTCGAAGGGATCACACGTGACTCGATCCTGCAGCTGGCCGAGGACCGCGGCCTGACCGTCGAGAAGCGCCGGGTGACCCTCGACGAGTGGCGTGACGGCGTCGACGACGGCTCGATCACCGAGGCCTTCGCGTGCGGCACCGCCGCCGTGGTGACCCCGATCGCCGAACTCCGCGGCGACGGCTTCACGATCGGTTCGCCGACCGTCGGGGCGGGGGAGCTCACGATGTCCCTGCGCGACGAGCTCACCGACATCCAGTACGGCCGTCGTCCCGACCCGCACGGGTGGATGACCAAGCTGACCGACGCGTCCTGATCGACCGGCGGGCGTGGGTAGGGTCGAACGGTGAAGATCGCACGGTTCAGCAGCAAGGGTGAAGACCCCCGGTACGGCATCCTCGACGAGCGCGCTCTGGTGGTGCTCGCGGGAGACCCGATGTACCAGGGGTTCGAGACCACCGGGGAGCGCGTCGCACTCGCCGACGCCAAGCTCCTCGCCCCCGTCATCCCGCGGTCGAAGGTCATCGGCGTCGGGCTCAACTACTCGGAGCACGCGTCGGAGATGGACGAGCGCGCCGGCGACGACCCGGTGGTGTTCCTCAAGCCGAACACCTCGGTGATCGGTCCGGACGAGCCCATCCGCCTCCCCGCCGACATCGGTCGCGTCGACCACGAGGGCGAGCTCGCCATCGTGATCGGCTCGCTCGCGAAGAATGTCCGGCGTGAGGACTTCGCGAGCGTCATCCTCGGCTACACGATCGCCAACGACGTGACCGCCCGTGACCTCCAGGCGCGCGACGGTCAGTGGACCCGGGCGAAGGGGTTCGACACGTTCTGCCCGCTCGGCCCCGTGATCGAGACCGAAATCGACCCATCGGACATCCGCATCGAGACGCGCGTCGACGGTGACCTCCGGCAGGCGGCTTCGACGAACGAGATGGTGCACGACATCCCGTCGCTCGTCGAGTTCGTGTCCTCGATCTGGACCCTGCTCCCTGGTGACGTCATCCTGACCGGGACCCCGGCCGGTGTCGGACAGATCCGCGACGGCGAGATCGTCGAGGTCACCATCTCCGGCATCGGTTCGCTCAAGAACCCCGTCATCGCCCGGCACTGAAACTGCCGCCGAACGGCCCGTTCCCCCAGGTGGGGAGCGGGCCGTTCGGCGTTGTCGGGGGAGTACCCAGCCCCGGGGCAGAGGGCGACACGCCCGGGATCTGGCCCGGCTTGGCGCTGCCGTTCACCTCTGCGTAAAGTAATCACTCGTTGCCGCTGAGGCGGAGAACGGAACGGCCGAGACGATCACCGGGTTGAACACCTGGAGATGCAGTCCGGACGGGGTCCCGCTCAGGCAACCAACTCCTCGGAACCACCACCTCTGGTTGTGCGCCCGGGATGTTGTACAAGACGAATGCCTCTCTGGCGGAACCTGTGATGGGTCGAGCGGGGAGTGCGTCTGGTCCTTGAGAACTCAACAGCGTGCACATTGTCAATGCCAATTTATTGATTGACCTCGTGCCTGGTCGGTTTGCCGATCGGGTCATGAAGCAATTCCTTTTG
>NZ_QKSJ01000020.1:0-33575 GCF_003234135.1 Curtobacterium sp. MCPF17_018
CAAAAGGAATTGCTTCATGACCCGATCGGCAAACCGACCAGGCACGAGGTCAATCAATAAATTGGCATTGACAATGTGCACGCTGTTGAGTTCTCAAGGACCAGACGCACTCCCCGCTCGACCCGCAAAAGGTTCCGCCAGAGAGGCATTCGTCTTGTACAACATCCCGGGCACACAACCAGAGGTCGTGGTTCCGAGGAGTTGGTTGCCTGAGCGGGACCCCGTCCGGACTGCGCATCCAGGGCTTGCACCCTGTGACCGTCTCGGCCGTTCCGTTCTCCGCCTCAGCGGCAACGAGTGATTACTTTACACACGCCCCGGGGGCCCTGCCAACCGTCGTCCCTCCCGGGCGTGTCGCAGTCGGGTGAACGGCACGTGTCCCCCGGGTTTCCGGGGATCGACGGGGTGAGCGCGATCCCCGGGAACGACGGAAGGCACGGTGCGAACCCGCACCGTGCCTCCCGACTGAACGAACAGACGACCACCAGACCAACCGGACTGGACCGGTCCCGCTGATCCGACCGACCTACTCCGCCGCTGCCAACTGCCCGCACGCCCCGTCGATCTCCTTGCCGCGGGTGTCGCGCAGGGTCGTCGGGATGCCGGCGGCGTTGAGTCGGCGGACGAACTCGTCCTGCACGTGCACCTCGGACGAGGTCCACACGGAGCCCGGTGTCGGGTTGAGCGGGATCGGGTTGACGTGCACCCACCCCTTGCCGCGCTTGTTGAGCTTCTCGGCGAGCAGGTCGGCTCGCCAGGCGTGGTCGTTCATGTCCTTGATGAGCGCGTACTCGATCGAGACACGACGGCCCGTCTTGACGTAGTAGTTGTGGGCGGCGTCGATCGCCTCGTCGGCCTTCCAGCGCGAGTTGACCGGGATAAGCTCGTCGCGGAGCTCGTCGTCGGGGGCGTGCAGGGAGAGCGCGAAGGTGAGCGGGATCCCTTCGTCCGCGAGCTTGATCATCGCCGGCACCAGGCCGACGGTCGACACCGTGATGCCACGGGCACTCATGCCCAGACCGTTCGGCTGCGGTGCGACCATCAACCGCACGGCGTCCATCACCCGCTTGTAGTTCGCGAGCGGCTCCCCCATGCCCATGAACACGATGTTCGTCACGCGCTCGGCGTCGACGCGGTCCTGGCCGCCCTTGCGGGGATCGCCTCCGAGCTCACCGGCGGCGATCGCGGCGTTGGCCCGGACGATCTGCTCGATGATCTCGGCGGTGGACATGTTGCGGGTCAGCCCCGCCTGGCCGGTGGCGCAGAACGGGCAGTTCATGCCGCACCCGGCCTGGGACGAGACGCACAGGGTGATGCGGCCCGGGTAGCGCATGAGGACCGACTCGACCAGGGCGCCGTCGTGCAGCTTCCAGAGGAACTTGATCGTGTCGCCGTTGTCGGTCGCCAGCCGCCGGGTCTCGGTGAGGAGCGGCGGCAGCATCCCGGCGACGAGCTGCTCCCGCTGGGCGGCGGGCAGGTCGGTCATCTTCGCCGGGTCGGACGTGTAGTGCTGGAAGTAGTGGGTCGCGAGCTGCTTGGCGCGGAACCCGGGCAGGCCGAGTTCCTTCACGCGGGCCTCGCGTTCCTCGGCCGTCAGGTCGGCCAGGTGCACGGGCGGCTTGCCACGCTTCGGGGACGCGAACTGCAGGAGCGGGCGACCGTCGGTGTCGGTGGCCTGCTTCCAGCCCTCGGTGCGCGGGCGCACCTGCGGACGAGCAGACTGCTGCTGTTCGAACGGGGTGCGGGTGTCGGAAGCCATCACTCCAGGATACGGGAGGCCCGTGATCGGTGGGGACGCCCCGTCCGGGTGGTCCTGCTGGTCACCACCATGGCCACACCACAGCTGGTCGGGTCAGCCGCCGGCCGGCAGGACGCGCGCGAAGTGGTGCGCCGCCGAGTACATCGGGACGATGTCGACGACCTCGCCCGGGTGCGGTGCCTGCAGCACGAGCCCCTGGCCGAGGTACAGGCCGACGTGGTCCTCGTCGTCGTACACCACGAGATCGCCCGGCAACGCCTCGGACTCCGGGATCGTGGTGGCGACGGCGTCCTGCGTCGGCACGTAGTGCACGAGCTGGATCCCCACCGCCTGGTACGCGACCATCGTGAGCCCGGAGCAGTCGATGCCCTCGTGGCTCGCGCCGCCCTCGACGTACGGGTCCCCCATGTACTGCAGGGCGGTCTGCACGATCGTGGCCCGATCGCCCCCGGCCGAGAGTGCGGCGGACAACGCGGATTGCGCCTGCGCGGTCGTCACCCCGAAGCGGAGGTCGAGCGTCGGGTAGGACACGATCGTCGTCGTGGTGGTCATGCCGTCGGTGGAGACCACGGGGACCTGGACGTCGTGCGCCACCGTGAAGGTCTGGGCGTCCTGCGCCGTGGTCGTGCCGGAACGGGTGTCCGCAGGCAGGGTGTCGGCGTTCGCGGGCAGGGCGAGCGTCAGGCTCGAGGTCACCGCGATGGCGGGGGCGAGCAGGATCGCCGCGCGCTTCGCGTTCGCGGAACGGCGGATGTGCCGCGGGTCGACGGCGCGCTCGGCGCGCAGGGTGGCGGTCCGGCTCAGCACCGCGCTGCCGGCCGACGACGCGACGGAGGCGGGACGCGGCTGCATCCGCACGGTCAGGGCCGGCTTCGGGTGCTCGACGAAGGTGGAACGGGCGGCCGCGGGGCCGAGGGCCGAGCGGCGACCACGGGGACGGGACTGCTGCGTGTCCGGCGTCAGCGGCGCGGGGCCGACCGCGGGGTGCGCATGCGTTCGCGCGGGCTGACGGTCGTCGGCTGCTGCAGGCAGGGTGTGGCGTCCCATGTGTCCTTCCGGGTCGGGACCACTCGGCGGTCCGGAAAGTAACGTATTGGTCACGGCGGTGCTCGCGGCTGGGCAGCGCCGGAGTGTTCCTGCGGCTGGTCACAGGAACGAGCACCGCTCGCAGGCCACTCCGACGGCGCGCACGGGCGTTCCGGAGCCGGCCCGTAGCGGTGGACCCGGGCTCAGACCGGCGTGACCCGCATGACGGCGGCGATCCGGGCCTCCCGGTCGGCCGCCAGGCGGTCGAGGCGAGCCGACAGCGCGACGACCGATGCGTCCACCGGGCTGTCCCCCGAGATGTCCCCCGGGATCGGGACCCCGGCGCGGACCGCGAGTGGCAGGACGCCCGCCCAGACGGTGTGGTCCTCGCCGTCTGCCGGGTCCTCGCCGACACCGTGGGCTCGGACCTTGACGCTCGCGCGGTCGAGGGGCAGCTGGAGGACCTGGGTGGCGCGGACCTCCTTCGCGGTCATCTCGCGCACCTCGGCTCGGCGGCCCGGCATGAGGTGGTCGGCCACCTGCCAGAGGGCTTCGGTGCGGAGGTCGGTCGGCACCACGGTGGCGCGCCCGGCGATCATCGCGCTGCGGTAGTTCGCCGAGCTGTCGTTGGTCGAGCGTGCGAAGACGAGGCCGTCCAGGTGGGTGACGGTGGCGGCGACCGGGACGCCCTCGGCCCCGGCGTCGAGGAACAGACCGCCACCGGTCGAGCCGTGCAGCAGCAGGACGGGGCCGTCGCCGAGGTCCCCGACGGCGCAGAGGAACGGCAGGACGACGGGGTGGCCATCGCGGACGATGCCGACGTGGGCCAGGTGCGCCTCGGCGAGGATCGCGTGCAGGACCGCGGGGTCGTCGGACTGGCGGTCGCGCAGGCGGCGGACACGGAGCGAGGGGCCGTCGGCGGTCGGGTCCGTCGGGTTCGGCTGGGTGTTCGGGGTGGGCATGGGCTCACGCTAGGGTCACCAGTGGTCCGGCATGTGGACCAGATCGGGGCGATCACGGTGGACCAGTCGAGCAAGGTGTCCGGCGTGGTGGCACGGGTGCGCGGGATGGTGCACGACGGCACCCTGCGCGAAGGCGATCCGCTGCCGTCGACGCGGGCGCTCGCGGCGGAACTCGGGGTGGCCCGGGGCACCGTCGTCGCGGCGTACGAGCAGCTCGACGGCGAGGGGTACCTGCGGACGCGGCACGGTGCCCTCGCGCGGGTCGCGGCGGACCTGCACGGGCCGACGACGAGTGCGCCGTCGGCCGTCGGCACGGACACCGCCGGCTCTGGCGCGGTCAGCCTCGCGGCCGCTTCGCCGTCCGCTCCGCTCATCGACTGCCGTCCGGGCATCCCCGCCGTCACGGCCATCCCGCAGCGGGACTGGCAGGCAGCCTGGCGCGCAGCGGCGTCGGCCCCGCTCCGGAACGCGATCGCGGACCCGCTCGGCTCCCCCGACCTGCGGGCACAGGTCGTCGCCCAGCTCGGCCTGACCCGCGGGTTCACGGCGACGGTCGACCGGGTGCTCGTGACCGCGGGGACCTCGGAGGCGCTGTCGCTCGTCACCGAGGCGCTGCGGGGGCTGCTGGGTCGCGCTCCCGTCGTCGCCGTCGAGGACCCCGGCTACCGCACCGGACACCGTGCGATCACGAGCGCGGGCGGGTCCCTGGTGGGCGTCCCGGTCCGGGAGGACGGCCTCGACCTCGACGCGCTCGAGGCCGCCGGACCGGTCGACGCCGTCCTGGTCAGCCCGACGCACCAGTACCCGCTCGGGTCGGTGATGCCCGTCGCCCGGCGCCGGCGGCTGCTCACCTGGGCCGCCACCACCGGCACCGTGGTGGTGGAGGACGACTACGACTCGGAGTTCCGGCACCGCGGCGCGCCCGTGCCCGCGCTGGCCGCACTCGACGCGGAGGGCGTGGTGCTGCACGTCGGCGGCTTCTCGAAGACGCTCGACCCCCGGCTGCGCTGCGCGTACGTCGTGCTGCCGACGGTCGCGGCGACGGGTTCCCCGGTGACGGAGGCGGTGCTCGCCGCCCGTCGGGCACGTGGTGCGGTCGTCGCCGAGCCGGTGCAGGCCGCGCTCGTGCACATGCTGCGGACGGGTGCGCTGCGGCGGCACCTGGGTCGGGTGCGCCGCGACTACACGCACCGCCGGGCCCGGATCGCGGCTCGGCTCGGCGGCGTCGCCGGCCTGGAGGCCCGTGCTCTCAACGGCGGGCTGCACGCGGTGGTCACGTGGTCGGGTCCGACCACCGGGGCGCAGATCGCGCCTCGGCTGGCGGACGCCGGGGTGCTCGTCGCGACGCTCGAGGAGTACGGGCTCGCGCCGGGCAGCACGCCGCCGGGCATCGTGTTCGGCTACGGCGCCGTGACGCTGCCGGAGCTCGACCGCGCGCTCGACGCGCTGGTGGCAGCGGTCACGGGAAGCTGATCAGGGTCGTCAGCCGCCGTACTGGGCGGTGCCCACGACGTTCGACCCGGCCCCCCGGCACGCGGTGATCAGGGTTCGCCCGACGAGTTCCCACCCGGGAGTCATCTCGAGCGCCGGCCCGGACTCCGGTGCGGGGTGCGCGTCGAGGTACTCGTGCGCGTAGTCGATCGCGTCGTCGAGTTCCTCGTCGCTGCTCGACAGGTGCTCGTAGCCGAAGCGTTCGGCGGCGATCAGTGCCTGGTACTGCGCCTCGGAGAGATCGCCCTGGCTGTGCGCGACCGTCGCGTTCAGCGAGATCGTCGTCAGCGCGCTGATCTGGCCGCAGATCGCCGCAGCACTCCGGTCTTCTTCCATCGGGTCCGTCGCACCGCGCACGGGCTGGGCGTCCGAGGTCTCCGAGGTCGGCGTCGGGGTCGACGTCGACACCGCCGCGGTGCCCGCATCGGCCGAGCACCCGGCGAGCGAACCGGACACGAGGACCGCGCTCACGACGACCAGGGGCAGTGCGGACCGGAAGGAGACCATGAACGTCATCGTGGCAGCACCCTCGTGCTGCTCGCGTCGTCGTGTCCCGATCGAGACCTCGTCGAGACCGGATCGTGAGCTTGCGTCAGCGGGACTCAGCGGTGCCGTTCCCCCGTGCGTTCACGAGGTCGGCCAGGGACGGCTCACCGGCGTCGCCGGGCAGTGCGTGTCCGCGGCGGGCGGCCTTGCGGACCTGTCGGTAGGTGGTGAGGTGCAGGGGGTCCACACCGTCGGCGGACTCGTAGTTCGACGGGGCAGTGGTGGGCGATTCGGTCATCGCGACGGACGGTACGCGTGCCGGGAGCCGCGGAACCACCTGCTGCGTTCCGCGGCCAAATGTCGGGCGTGGGAGGGTCCGGCGGGGCGCACCGGGCCTCCGAGACGGGTCAGAGGCTCGTCATGCCGCCGTCGACGCGGAACTCCGCGCCGGTGGCGTAGGACGACTCCGCGCTGGCCAGGTAGACCATGATCCCGGTGACGTCGTCGGGGGTGCCCGGGCGGCCGAGGGGGGTGCGGGCGACGATCGCGGCTCGGGCCTCGGGGTCGCCGGAGATCGCCGAGACGAGGCCGGTCTCGGTGTAGCCAGGCACGACCGTGTTCACCCGGATGCCGTTCCCCGCGTAGGCCATCGCGGTCGCCCGGACGAGTGCGTGGATGCCGCCCTTGGTCGAGGAGTACGCCGCGAAGTCGGCGCCCTCACCGTTCAAGCCGGTTGGGGACCCGGTGGCGATGACCGACCCGCCGGTGCCGCTCGCGAGCATCGCCCGGACGGCGTGCTTGATCGTCAGGAACGTGCCGGTGAGGTTGACCGCGAGCGTGCGGTCCCAGGTCTCCAGCGACAGGTCCGCGACCTTCGCGTCGTGGCCGAACAGCTGCACCCCGGCGTTCGCGACCACGACGTCCGGGGTCGCACCACGGTCGGCCAGTTCGGCGAACCCCGCGGCCACGCTCGCCTCGTCGGCGATGTCCATCGTCAGGCCGATCGCGGTCGGACCGGCTGCGACGGCGGCACTGTTGGCCGCGTCGGCGTCCCGGTCGGCGTAGACGACCCTCGCCCCCTCGGCCACGAAGCGGTCGGCGATCGCGCGGCCGATGCCGGACCCCGCTCCCGTGACGAGTGCGGTCCGGCCGTCGAGTCGTGCGGTCATGTGGGACTCCGTCCTCGGAGCAGCGCTGCTCCGTCACCCCCATCATTGCCCAACCGGTTGACCGGTGCTAGGCATGCACCATGACTGCGACGTCGAACGACGAGATCGTGTCCGTCGGGCACTGGCGTCTGGCGCTGCGCGGAGCCGAACTCGCCGACGTCGCCTTCCGGGGCGTGCTCGTCCTGCGCGCCGTCCGGTTCGTCGTCCGCGACCACGACTGGCGCACCGCCGACGACACGGTGCTGACACGCGCGGTCGGTGGTGACGACAGGTGCATCCGCATCGAGACCAGCGCACGGTACGACGGCGTCGAGGTCGTCCGCACGGTCCTCGAGGTCACGCTCGACGACGACACCCTTCGGGTCTCCGCGCTCGGGACGGTCACGCGGGCCTTCCGCCGCAATCGCCTCGGGCTCGTCGTCCTGCACCCGCCGACCCTGGCGGGGCAGCCGCTCACGGTGCGGCATCCGTCCGGTGTCAGCACCGCGACGGCGTTCCCGTTCTGGATCGCGCCGCACCAGCCTGCCGTCGACGTCGCCGGGCTCGACTGGGCGGCGGGCCCGGTCGCGCTGGCGCTCGACCTGACCGGCGACGTGTTCGAGACCGAGGACCAGCGGAACTGGACCGACGCCTCGTTCAAGACGTACTCGACGCCGCTCGCCGAGCGGTTCCCGATCGCGATCACGCCTGGGAGGATGGTCCGGCAGGGGCTCACCCTGCGTGCGACGACGGTCGGTTCAGCAGGTGGTCCGGGCACCCGGTCGGGAGGCGCGGCCTCCCCCGCCCCGGACCTCGCAGCGCTCGACGGGCCGGGTCCCGGTGCCGTGGTCACGCCGCCGCCGACGCTCCAGCTGCTCGCGGGTTCGGCGCCGGTCGCTGCGCGCCCGGACGACGCCGACCTGCTCCGCGGGTTCCCAATCCTGGTCGAGCCGACCCTCGGGGCCCCGAACGTCGAGGCGGTGCTCGCCTCGGCCCGACGGGACGCGGGTGGCGCTCCCCTGGACGTCCGGTTCGTCACCGACGACCCGGTGCCGCTGCGCGCGGCGATCGACGCGGTGCTCGAGGGCGGGCCGGTGGCTCGCGTCGGCGCGTTCGACCCGGTGTCGCACGTGACGACGCCGGCGCTGCAGCGGGCGCTGCGCGAAGCGGTGGCAGCGGTCGGCACCCTGGAGGTCGTCGCCGGTACCCGTGCCCACTTCACCGAGCTGAACCGCTCGATCGCGGTGTTCTCGGGCTGGGACGGCCCCCTGACCTGCAGCGTGACGCCGCAGATGCACGACCGGTCGCCCGATCAGGTGACCGAGTCGATCCGGATGCAGCGCTGGGTGGTGCGCAGTGCCTCCAGGCTGGCCGCCGGCAGGGCGCTGCACGTCGGGCCGGTGACGCTGCGGCCACGGTGGAACGCGGTGGCGACGGCGCCGACCCGGGTCGTGACGGACGCGACCGTCGAGCACGGGTACGGGCCGGAGACCGTTCCGGACGCGACCGACCCGGCGCAGCACACGCCGGCCGCCGAGCGGTGGTTCGCCGACTCGGTGCGGGCGCTGACGGTGCCGGGCGTGGCCTCGATCACGCTGGCCGAGGCGTGGGGGCCGCGCGGGTTCGTGGCGGCCGACGGCACGGGGAACGCCCCGCCGGAAGGGGGTCGGCGGGGCGTTCCGGTCCGGGCGCGCTGACGGGTCGGCGCGGTGGGCGGTGGCGGTGCGGCTCAGCGCCGGACGGCGTCGATCTTGAGCATCTTCGCGATGACCGAGTCGAGCTCGCTGTCGTCGAAGACCTGCTTCCAGTCCTCCTTGATGAGCTTCTCGCGGCCGTAGCCCATCGCGATGTGGCAGGCATCGGAGAACGGGTTCGAGCCGCGCAGGCCGTTCGTCAGCGCGATCCAGGTGTGGCCGTAGAGCATGGCGCGGGCGGCCTCGCGGGGCACGCCGACACCGGTGACGGTCTCCTCGAGGGCGTCGTTGAGGAAGTCGCCGATCATGCAGGCGATCGTCTCGACCAGGGTCGGCTCGAGCACGGCCAGCTGCTTCACCGTGACCCAGTGCACCTGGATGACCGGGGCGTACATCGTGGTGATGACGGCCTCGGCGACGGCCTTGGCGCGGTCGCCCTCGTCGCCGAGCGACTCCGAGGCGTCGAAGGCCGCGATGACCTCCTGCGGGGCGGCGATGCCACCGAAGGTGTCGTCCCACTCGGCCTTGGTGGTGCGCTCGAGGAACACCGACGGGTGGCACGGGTGCGCCACGGCGTAGTGGATGTCCTCGCGCTTCGCCAGCAGACCGGCGTAGGCGGCCGCGGGGTCGAGCGTCAGGATCGACGCGCCGGGCTTCATGACGGGGACGAGCTGCTCCGAGATGGTGCCGAGCAGGACGTCCGGGACGGCGAGGACGACGACGTCGGCGGCCTTCGCGGCGTCGAGGCTGTCGGTGATCTCGCGGCCGAGGGCCCGGATGCGCTCCTGGCCGGCGGGCGAGGCCTCGCTGTAGAGGGTGGTGTACTCGCTCTTCGCGAAGTTGTTCGAGACGCGGGTGCCCATCTTGCCGCCGGCACCGATCACGGCGACGGTGACGTCGGCCGTGCCGGATCCGGCAGCGACGGTGTGGGGGGTGGTGACGGTGTCGGTCATGATTCCTTGCTCCTGATGTACTCGATGGTGTGTTCGGTCCACGCCGCTTCGATGCGGGTGGTGGTCTGTGCGGGGGTCTCCCCCGGCAGCGGTTCGGCGCCCGCGTGCTCGTCCTGCCACGGCAGCCAGAACTCGATGACGCGGTTGATCCCCCGGGTGTCGGGCTCGAGCGCGGCGCGGACGGCGTCGTGGTCGAGGACCCCGGTGCCGATCGGGACGCCGGTGTACTGGAAACCGACCCAGCCCGGTGAACGGGTGAAGGCGGAGTCCTTGACGTGCCAGTTCACGACGTGCGGGCCGGTCATCGCCACGACGTCCCTCGGGTGTTCGAGCCGGGCGACGGTGTTCGCCGGGTCGAGGCAGATGCCGAGGCTGTCGGAGCCGATCGCCCGGACGACGGCGACGAGGTCGGCGGTGGCGACGACCTCGTAGGTCTCCAGCGCGAGGGTCACGCCCGCGCGCTCGTAGGCGGGGAGCGCCTGCCGCAGGCGTCGTTCGGTCTCGGCCGCGTCGGGCTGGTCGTCGCCGCTCGTCCACATGCTGCGCACGAGCGTCGCGCCGAGCTGCTGCGCGACGTGCAGGTACCGGGCGAGGTGCTCGGGACGGGTGCCGCGGGTTCCGACCTCGAGCGTGAGACCGAGGTCGGCGGCCAGGGACCGGATCGAGGCCAGGCGCTCGTCGGTCGCGGTGTCGAGCGGCAGATGGTCGCAGATCTGGAACAGGTCGACGCCGTCGTGCGACGCGGCGTCGCGCAGGGCGTCGTCGAGGGACATCGGCGACGGGACGCGGTCGGACATGCGCCAGGAGTAGGCGTAGGTGGAGAGGCCGAGCAGGGAGGTCATGCCCGTGCTCCGTTCTGCGTCGCGGCCAGCGCCTCGGCTTCGTCGAGGATCGTGCGGATCGCCTCGGGGTCGTGGGCGAAACGGCCGAGGAACAGGCCGCCGATGCGTCCGGCACCGCGGGTCAGCAGGCCCGGACCGGCACTGCCGCCGTAGATCGCGACGGAACCGGCGAGCTCCGGCCGGGTCGCCAGGTGCTGCTCGATGCCGGCCAGGACCGCGACGATGTGCTCGTCGGGCGCGGGCTGCGGGGCACCGATCGCCCACACCGGCTCGTAGGCGGCGATGAGCGGCCCGGCGAGGCCGTCGGCGGTCGCCGTCGCGGTGAAGCGGTCGAGCTGGGCGGTGACCTCGGCGATCGCGGCCGCGGGGTCGCCGTCGGCGGTGCGCTCGGTCTCGCCGATGCAGACGAGGGGGCGGAGGCCGTTGCGGAAGGCGGCGTGCACCTTGCCGGCGATGTCCTGGTCGGACTCGTGGAACAGGGAGCGGCGCTCGGCGTGCGCGATCTCGACCAGGTCGACGCCGATCTCGGCGAGTTCGGCGCCGGACACCTCACCGGTGAACGCGCCCTCGTCGGCCCAGGCGAGGTCCTGGGCGCCGAGCAGCACCGGGACGCCCGACTCGGTCAGGATCGCCCGGACGGGGACGAGCGACGGGAACGTCGGCACGACGAAGAGCTCGACCGCGCCGGACCGCACCGCCGGGTGGCTCCGGGCGATGTCGGCCACGGCGGCCGCCCACGCGAGCGTCCGGGCGTGCGAGAAGTACATCTTGAGCGACACCCCGATCGTCACGGGGGCGGTCGCCGTGGTCGCGGGCATCAGGCGTCGGTCCCGACCGGGGCAGAACCGTCGTAGGCACAGATCGCGTTGACCTTCTCGGCACTCGCGCTCGTCTGGTCGAAGGTGTAACCGAGCCACTCCGTCGCCATCCGGCGCGCGACCTCGACCCCGACGACGCGCTGACCCATGCAGAGGACCTGGGCGTCGTTCGACAGGATCGAGCGCTCGACCGAGAACGAGTCGTGCGCGGTCACGGCGCGGATGCCGGGGACCTTGTTCGCCGCGATCGCGACACCGAGCCCGGTGCCGCAGATCAGGATGGCGCGGTCGGCCTCGCCGTTCGCCACCAGACGAGCGGCGTCGACGGCGACGTGCGGGTAGGCGGTGTGGCCGTCGGCGTCCACGCCCACGTCGACGACGGAGGCCACGCGGGGGTCCTTCGCCAGGTCGGCCTTGATGGCCTCCTTGTAGTCGAAGCCGGCGTCGTCCGAACCGACGACGATGCGGAACTGCTGCTCACTCATGCGGGTGTGCCTTTCGGGGTGGGGGTCAGGCGGGGACGTCGATGGTCGTCAGGACCGCGGCGGTGATGAGGGCGAAGGAGATCGCGCCGGCGTCCGGGGTGCCGACGGCGTCCTCGCCGTGGGTGCGGGCACGGCCCATCCGGGGCAACAGGTCGGCCGTGGCGTCCGCCGCGGTCTGTGCTGCGGCCGAGGCGGCCGACCAGGCGTCGACGAGCTCGTCGCCGGCGTCGACCCGGGCGGAGAAGACCTGGTCGAACGGTACGAGTGCGTCGACCATCGTCTTGTCGCCGGGGACGGCCCCGAAGGCCAGGACGGCTTCGGCGGCGGCGTGCACCGCGCTCTGGACGGTCGCAGGTGTCGGACGGGACTCGTCCCCGAGGACGCGGCCCAGGGCCTCCAGGGCGGCGCCCCAGATCGCACCGGAGGTCCCACCGGCCTTGTCGGACCAGGAATCTCCGGCGATCGCGAGGACCGAACCGGCGCCGGCGCCACGGGCCGCGGCGTCCTGTGCCGCACGGTCGGCGGCGGTGGAGCCGCGCTGCATGCCGATGCCGTGGTCGCCGTCACCGGCGACGGCGTCGATGCGGCCGAGCTCGTCGGCGTGGTCGTCGATGGTGGCGCGGATCGCGGCGATCGCCCTCGCGACGCGGGCGGCCGAGGCCTGGGACTCCTCGCTGCCCGGCGTCACGGGCACGACCACGCCGGCTTCGAGCACCTCGACCGGCACCGGCTGCTGCGGGACGGCGCCGCCCTTGCGGTACGCGGGGGCGTCGGCGGGGGCGGCCCAGAGCTGCTCGAGTTCGTCGTCGAGCCAGAACAGGGTGAGCGAGACGCCCGCCATGTCGAAGCTCGTGACGAGTTCGCCGACCTCGGGCTCCACGATGACGATGCCGGCGTCGGTGAGCTTCCGCTGGACGGCGCCGAAGACGACGAAGAGCTCCTCGTACTTGACCGAGCCGAGGCCGTTGAGGATCGGGACGACGCGGGGGGTGGCATCCGTCGTGGTGCCGTGTGTTGTGGTGCCGGTGCCGTCGGGTCGCTCGGTGAGCAGCTTGTCGACGAGCAGGTCGGCCAGGCCGTCCGCGGTGGGGACGTCGGCCTCGGCGATGCCGCGTTCGCCGTGGATGCCCATGCCGATGGCCATGCGCCCCTCGGGGACGGTGAAGAGCGGCTCGTCGGCGCCGGGCAGGGAGCAACCCGAGAACGCGACCCCGAAGCTGCGCGTGCGGTCGTTGGCCCGGGCCGCGATCGCGGTGACCGCGTCGAGGTCGTCGCCGCGTTCCGCGGCCGCGCCGGCCACCTTGAACACGCAGAGGTCCCCCGCGATGCCCCGGCGCTGGTGTGCCTGGTCGGCGGGCGCGGACGCGACGTCGTCGGTCACGCGGACCGTGCGGACGTCGATGCCCTGTGCCTCGAGTGCCCGTGCCGCCGCGTCGAAGTTGAGGACGTCACCCGCGTAGTTGCCGTAGCTCAGCAGCACGCCACCGCCGTGCTCGGACGCCTTCGCGACCGCGGTGACCTGCTGGGCACTCGGGCTGGCGAACAGGTTGCCCATCGCGGCACCGGCCGCCAGGCCGTGCCCGACGAGGCCGCCGAAGGCCGGGTAGTGGCCGGAGCCACCGCCGACGACGAGCGCGACGGTGCCCTCGGGGCTGGTGGTGGAGCGGGCGACACCGCCGTGCACCCTGCGGACCCGGGCGCGGTTGGCGGCGACGAAGCCGTCCACCATCTCGTCGGCGAAGTCCGCCGGGTCGTTGAACAGGCGGGTCATGCGCCGGCCTCCTTCGCGATGGCGGTCGGTCCGTCCGTGGCGGCGACCGCGGTGTCGGCTCCGGACGCCGCGGCGGCCGTTTCGTTGCGCTTCGTGTTCCGGCCGAGCACGAACATCAGCACGCTCGACAGCACCATGAAGAACCCGACGATGAACATCGGCACCTGGTACCCGCCGGTCCACTCGCTGACCGCACCGGTGATGTACGGGGCGGCGAACCCACCGAGGTTGCCGACGGTGTTGATGAGGGCGACCCCCGCGGCCGCGGCGGCACCGGTCAGGAACTGCGTCGGGACCGTCCAGAAGTTCGGCAGGGCCGCGAAGATCGCACACGCGGTGATCGCGATGACCGCGACGGTCGCGGCCGGGCTGTTCATGTAGAGCGCGACCGGGATGCTCAGGCCACCGACAAGGGCCGGGACGGCGATGTGCCAGACCCGGACGCCACGACGGAAGGCGTCACGCGACCAGAAGTACAGGACCACCGCGGCCGGCACGTACGGGATGGCCGTGATGAGGCCCTTCTGGAACAGGTCGAACGTGGTGCCGAACTGCTCCTGGAAGCCGTCGATGATCGTCGGCAGGAAGAAGCTGAGCGCGTAGAGGCCGTAGATGAAGCCGAAGTACACCGCGGCGAGCATCCAGACGCGGCCGGAGCCGAAGGCCGCACGCAGGCCGCCCTTGCCGTGACCGTCGCCGCCGCCCTTCGCCGCGCTCTCGGCAGCGAGCGTCGTCTCAAGCCAGACCTTCTCGTCCTCGTCGAGCCACTTCGCCTGCGACGGCTTGTCCTTGAGCACGAAGAGGCACAGGACGCCGACGATGATCGCCGGGATCGAGACGCACAGGAACATGAAGCGCCATCCGGCCAGGCCGCCGAGGATCCCCTCGTGGGTCATCAGCCAGCCGGCGAGCGGGGAACCGATGACGCTCGTGAGCGGCTGCGCCAGGTAGAACAGCGCGAGCATCTTGCCGCGGTGACGAGCCGGGACCCAGGTCGACAGGAACAGGATCGCGCCGGGGAAGAAGCCGGCCTCGGCGATGCCGAGCAGGAAGCGCAGGCCGACGAGCTGCGGGTAGTTCTGCACCCACGTGAAGAGCAGGGACACGATGCCCCACGTGATCATGATGCGGGCGAGCCAGATCCGGGCGCCGAACCTGTGCAGCGCCAGGTTGGACGGCACCTCGAGCACGAGGTAGCCGATGAAGAACACACCGGACGCGAACCCGAACTGGGCGGCGGTCAGGCCGAGGTCGGCCTCCATGCCGTTGGGGGCGGCGAAGGAGATCGCGGTGCGGTCGAGGAAGTTGATGAAGAACATCAGTGCCACGAACGGCACGATGCGGATCGCGATCTTGCGGATGGCCGTCTTCTCGACGACCGAGGTGGGGATGCCTCGCGTGGCGGGGATGTCCACGATGACTCCTGCTCGGTGGGGGTGGTACGACTCCCGCCCTGGCGGCTGCGCCGGGATGGTCCTGGCGGCTGCGCCGGGATGGTCCTGGCGGCTGGGCCGGGACAGTCCTGGCTGCTGGGCCGGGACGCTCCGTGCTGCTGCGCGGATCGGGAGCGGGCGCATCGGTGCGCCTGGTCCAGTCTGCGTCGCGGTCGGCCAACTTGTCAACCGGTTGACCATTTCACGCGCGCTGCTGCTTCCTCCGCGACGCCGGTCGCCTCGGCGCCGCTCCTGCCGCAACCGGTTGACCGACCGGTACGCTCACTGCATGCCCGCGTTCAGCCCGGACGACCCCCTCAACATCCGACTCGAACTCGAGTCCGTGCCCGTCGGGTCCCCCGCCTCGGTGGTCGCCCGACAGCTCGTCTCGCTGCTCACCGCCGGCGAGCTGGCCCCCGGCTCACGGCTGCCCTCGGAGCGGATCCTGTCCGAGCGGCTCGGCGTCGGACGCTCAGCCGTCCGTGAGGCCCTCGCCGCCCTCGAGATCCTGGGCATCGTGCAGATCCGCCCCGGCTCGGGCACCTACCTGCGCGGAGGCACCTCGGACCTGCTCCCGACGACCCTGTCGTGGGGGCTCATGCTGGCGTCGAACCGCACCCGCGAGCTGCTCGAGATCCGGTCCTCGCTGGAGCGCACGGCCGCGATCCTCGCCGCGCAGCGCGCCACCGACGAGCAGATCACCGAGCTCGGCGAGTACCTGGTCCGGCAGGAGGAGACCCTCGACGACCCGCAGGCCTTCATCGACGCCGACGTCCGGTTCCACGTCCTGCTGGCGCGGGCCTCGGGCAACGACGTGCTCGCCGACCTGCTGCAGAGCCTGCGCTCGATGCTGAGCGTCTGGGTCGCGCGGCGCGTGCAGACCCGGCAAGCGACCGAGGCCGCGTTCCACGAGCACCGCGCCGTCTTCGAGGCCTTGCGCGCCCGCGACGTGTCCGCCGTGCAGCGCGCGATGGACGCGCACATGGCCACGGCGAGCGCCCGCATCGAGCACGCCGAGCCACTGCCCGCCGACGAGTAGCGGGCGGCGCGGCGCGGCGCGCGCACGATCGGGGCGGACGGGAGGCCCGGGTCGCGCCCGCCCCGCAGGTTCGGTGTTGCCGGGTCGGCAACACCGCTTGGGTCCGGCCCGGCCGGTGCGCTGGAGTAGGTGCATGCACACCCACCACGACGGCTCCGCCGCCGGATCTGCCACCGATGCCACCGAGGCCCCCGAGGCCCCCGCCGCACCGTCCGCTCGGGAATGGTGGGAGGCCCGCTACGCCGAGCGCGACGGCATCTGGTCCGGCCGGGTGAACGCCGTGCTCGCCTCGGCGACGTGGGGGCTGCCGGTGGGGCGAGCGCTCGACCTCGGCTGCGGCGAGGGCGGCGACGTGGTGTGGCTCGCCGAGCAGGGGTGGGACGTGACGGGCATCGACCTGTCCGTGACGGCGCTCCAGCGTGGTTCGCGCGCTGCCGTCGCCGCAGGGGTGGAGGACCGGACGGCGTTCGTCGCCGCGGACCTCGACCGGTGGGACACCGCCGCACGGTTCGACCTGGTGACGGCGTCATTCCTGCAGTCGTGGCCGGTGGAGATCCCCCGAGCCGACATCCTGCGTCGGGCCGCCGGCTTCGTCGACGCCGGTGGGCACCTGCTCGTCACTGCACACGCCGCTCCCCCGCACGACGACCTGCCGCCCGAGCTGCGGGGGTACCGGTTCCCCTCGCCGGCCGACGACCTCGCCGCCCTGCAGCTCGACGACCGGTGGGACGTCCTGGTCGCCGAGGTCCGGCCGCGCACCGCGACGACACCTGACGGGGACCCGCACGAGGTCCTCGACAGCGTCGTGCTCGCCCGACTGACGCGCGGGTAGCGTCGGTGGTGTGAGCACCGACGACGGCATCCGCGCACTCGTGGTGGACGGTGTCGAGGTCGCCGTCGAACGCAACGGCGCCGGCACGATCGCCACGTCGTCCCCTCGGCCGTACCTGCACCCGGTCCGGACCCCCGGTGGCACCGTCGTCAGCGCGCACCACCCCGGCGACCACGACTGGCACTGCGGCGTCGGCGTCGCGATCCCCGACGTCGACGGCGTGAACTGCTGGGGCGGCCGGACCTACGTCCAGGGGCTCGGCTACGTGTGGCGCGACGACCACGGCTCGGTGGAGGTCGTGCACGCCGAGCAGCACGACACGACGTCCACCGAGGAACTCGTCTGGCGGGGCCCGGACCGCACGGTGGTCCTGCGCGAGGACCGCACCCTGCGCTGGCGCGCGGTCGAATCCGGGTGGGAGCTGTCCTGGTCGTCGTCGTTCCGCGCCCCCGGTGACTCCGCCGTGCACCTCGGTGGGCCGGGCAGCAACGGCCGGACCGGAGCGGGCTACGGCGGCTTCTTCTGGCGGTTCCCCGAGTGCACGGGGGTCGTCGTCCGGACCGCCGACGCCGAGGGCGAGACCGCCGCGCACGGCTCGATCGCACCCTGGATCACCTGGTCGGCGGTGTTCGACGGCGGGCCGGCGACGATCCGGATCGAGGCCGTCGACCACCACGACCCCTGGTTCGTCCGTGCCGAGGATTACCCCGCGATCGGCTCGGCCCTGGCGTGGGACACCCCCGCCGTCGTGCAGCCCGGCGCACCGCTGGTCCGCTCGTTCCGCGCGACGATCACCGACGGCGGTACGCTCGCCGGATGAGCACCGGAGACTGGGAGTCACGCGTCGCGGCGCTGTGGGACGACGACACGATCGACGACCAGCAGCGGATCGAGCGGATGCGCGACCTCGCCGCTGACGCTCCGCATCCCGCACTGGGCGCGTTCGAGCTCGGCGGCGCCTTCGACTCGGGCGGACACGAGGGCGATGCCGACGTGCAGTACGCCGCCGCGACCGCAGCCGGCCTGGACTCCGTCGACCCGGACCGCGCCGCCAGGATGGTCGTCCAGCACGCCTCGACGCTGCGGAACCTCGGCCGGATCGACGCGGCCATCGCGATGCTCCGCGACGCGCCGGGACACCCAGCCACCGGAGCGGCACCGAGGGTGTTCCTCGCGCTCGCACTGCACAGCGCGGGCCGCTCCGCCGAGGCACTGCGCGTCGCGATCGAGGCCGTCGAGCCGACGCTCCCCCGGTACCACCGGTCCGTCCGTGCCTACGCGGCGGCCCTCACCGAGGACTGACGCGCCTCAGGCGATCGCGACCTCACCCCGTGCGAGCAGTTCACGGGCCCGACCGGCGTCGGCAGCCGGTGGCCGGCCGTGCAGGGCGCGGTAGTCGCGCGAGAAGTGCGAGGCGCTCCGGTACCCCACCGCCGCCGCAGCCTGGGCGGCGGTGTCACCGAGCACGATCATCCGCCGCCGGGCCTCTCCGAGCCGCAGCCGCCGCAGGTACTGCACAGGGCTCATGCCGGTGACCTGCCGGAAGCGTGCGAACAGTGTCGACTCGCTCGTCCGGACCGCCGCGGCCAGGCCCGCCACCGACCACGGGTCCGCCAACCGGTCGGTGAGCAGGGCGGTGGCCGCTGCGACGACGTCGCCGTCCCGGTTGCCGATCGCGGCCAGGATGCGCGGTGCCTGGTCCGTCTGCAGCAGGCGGAGCACGACCTCGCGGGCGACGAGCGGGGCGAGGACGGCCATGTCCTCTGGAGCATCGAGCAGTCCGACGAGTCGGGCGAACGCGTCCGCCATGGCCGGGGTCCAGCTGCCGAGTCGGGCTGGCGGCGCCTCGTCCTGGTGGGGGCGGGACATCGCCCTCGCGACCTCGGCCACCACCGCTGGGTCGAGCTGCCAGACGACCGCGACGAACCCCGCGGGCGGTTCGACCTCGACCACCCCGGCGATCACCGGCAGGTCGACGGGCGTGATGATGAAGCGGTCGCGACCCCAGAGCTGGTCGTCGTCGCCGACGATCGAGCGCTTCCGTCCGGCGAGGACCATCGACACCGACGGCGCGTAGCGCTGGTACCCGAGGTCGGTCGGACGGTCGACCCTCGCCAGGCGCAGTCCGAGCCGTGCGGCGCGCTCCGTGTCGTCGAGGTGGGCGAGGACGCTCTGCAGGGCACGGTCCAGCCGGTCCGAGGTGACGTCGTCCATGTGCCCATTCTGTCGAGCCATCCGACGCGAGGGGTGCCCGTGCAGGATCCGGCAAGCACTCCGGAGTCCTGGGCAATCACCGCCGGGTCCGTCGGACCGAGCATCGGAGCATGCAGACCAACGAAGCACTCCTCGACTCCCTGACCACGGACGCCCGACTGGCCGGCCGCACCGCGCTGGTGACCGGCGCTTCGAGCGGCATCGGCGAAGCGGTCGCCCGTGTCCTCGCCGCTTCGGGCGCCAACGTCGGCGTCGCTGGCCGGGACCCGGGCCGCACCCAGGCCGTCGTGGACACCATCATCGCGGCTGGTGGAAGCGCGGTCGCCGTCGTCGGTGACCTGGGCGCCCGCCCCGATGTCGTCCGCGACTTCGCCGCCCGCGCCACCGAGGCCCTCGGCGGCCGGGTCGACGTCCTCGTCAACAACGCCGGCGTCTACCCGGTCGGACCGACCGCACTACTCCCTGACGAGGACGCCGAGGCGCTCTGGGCCACGAACGTCCGCGCGCCGCACGTGCTGGTCGGAGCGCTGGCTCCTGCGATGGTCGAGCGCGGCTCGGGCATCATCGTGAACATCGGCTCGTGGATGTCCCGCGTCGGCGTCCCGTTCACGGCGCTCTACCCGGCGACGAAGGCCGCCGTCGAGCAGCTGACCCGTGCCTGGGCAGCCGAGTTCGGACCGCACGGCGTCCGGGTGTCGACCGTGTCGCCCGGGGCCACCGCGACGCCGGGGAACGCCGACTCGCACGACGTCCTCGCGCAGATGACGGCGGGCACCCCTGCCGGAGCACCCGTCCGCCCCGTCGACGTCGCGTTCGCCGTGCGCTGGGTGGCCTCCGACGAGGCGACCTTCGTGCACGGCGGCACGATCGACGTGGACGGCGGCGTCGCCGCGACCCGCCTCGGCTGAGCCCTCCCCGCACGAGCGGGCGGAACACCCGGGTCGGCACGCGGAGGCACCCCGGCATTCCGCCCGCTCGGCACCGCCAGCCCACGCGAGCAAACCCCCACCACCACGAACGGGCGAAACACCCGGGTCGGCACGCGGAGGCACCCCGGCATTCCGCCCGCTCGGTAGGGGTCGGTCAGTCGGGCACCGGATCCGCGAGCGGTCACGACACACCGCTGGCAGGTGGTCGAGCGGCCACGGACCGTCGCGCGGGAGCGCGCCAGGCGACCGGTCGTGACCGCTCGGCGGACGACTTGCGCGCGGCGGTGGTCGCGACCACCGCACGGACGGGAGGCGCGGTGCGGGCTGGCACCGGGCCTCCCGTCAGGCGGTGTGGTCGCCGACCACCCGCGGGACCGGCAGCGAGTCGCTGGTCGTCCGGAGGGACTCCTGGCGGATCTCGAGCTGCGTGACGGCGAGCGCCGCCAGGTCGCGGAGGTTGGCGAGGTCGTCCTCGGTCGCCTGCCGCGGGCGGGTGTCGAGCACGGCGAGGGTCCCGATCGGCGCGCCGTCGTGCTTGACGAGCGGGACGCTGACGTAGAAGCGGATGCCGAGCGGGCCGGTGACCAGGGGGCTGTTGCGCATCTCGGGGTGCGCGGAGCCGTCCGGGATCACGACGGGGACGGGCACCGGCGCGAAGCCGTTGCGGAAGCTGATGCTCCGCGCCGCCTCGTCGACACCCTCGGCGATGTACGACTGGGACCACTCGCGGTCCTCGTCGAGCACCTCGACCAGGGCGATCGGGGCGTCGAAGAGCCGGGCCGCCATCGCCGTGGTGCGCTGCAGCGACTCGTCGGGCAGGGTGTCGAGGGTCGCCGGGCGGTCGGTCTCGGGGCGGGTCGGCACGGGGGCCGTCTCGTCCGTCGGCTCGACGACGTGGTCGGCCGTGGCGGTCTCGGCGATCACGACGTCGCGGAGCATCGTGACCAGCTCGGCGCCGAGGGGGCGGGCCGCGGGGTCCTGCGCGGTCATCGCACTGAGCAGGTGCTTCCAGTGCTCGGGCAGGGGCTCGGGCACCACGGGATCGCGGGAGAGCCGGGCGACGGCGGACTCGACGAGCGAGCCCGGGAACTCGCGGCGGCGGGTGAAGCACTGCAGCAGCACGAGGCCGAGCGAGTAGACGTCGCTCGGCGGGCCCACCTCGCCCCCGCGCGCCTGCTCCGGGCTGAGGTACGCGGCGGTGCCGGTGGTCACGCCGTCGGCGGTCAGGCGTTCGACGCCGGCGGCGAGCGCGATGCCGAAGTCGGTCAGGCGAGCGCGGGCGCGGTCGGAACCGTTGCCGTAGTCGACGAGCAGGATGTTCGACGGCTTGATGTCGCGGTGCACGACGCCGTGAGCGTGGATGTAGTCGAGGGCCTCGGCCATGTCGTAGCCGATCTCGGCGATGTGCCGGGAGGCGAGCGGGCCGACGGCGAGACGCTCCTCGAGGTCCTGCCCCACGACGAGCGACATCACGATGTAGCGCTGCTGCGTGCCGTCCTGCCCGGTGACGACACCGGCGTCGAGCAGGCTGACGAGGTTGTGGTGCTCGAGCGACGCCAGCACGCCGAGTTCGGCCTCTTGCCGGGCGATGTCGACGATGCCCGCGTGGAAGAGCTTGATCGCGACCGGGCGGTGCAGGCTCTCGTCCACACCCCGGTAGACGACGGACATGCCGCCCTGGCCGATCGCCTGCTCCAAGCGGTACCGACCGTCGAGCAGCGGCGCGCTCGCGTCGTGTTCCTCCGTCGGGATCATCCAACCCTCGTTCTCGGCTCCGGCACCAACGATGCATCTTCGCATCCCGACGGGTATCTCGTTCACCGGCGACGTTCTCCGGCTGAACGCGCGCCGTGCGGCGTGCAAGACACCGGTGTTCGCGGGTCGAACACGCGCGGACCGCGGTTCGACCTGCGAACACCGGTGTCTTCAGCGCCGCCACCCGCGCCCTCAGCGACGCGTCGCGACCGTGCTCACGCGGAGGTCCTCGAAGGTGCTGGTGAAGCCGGAGCCTCCGAGTGAGATGAGCCCGACGCGGGGCGTATCGCCGAGGTCCGCCGTCCAGGTCCCGCCTCGGACGAAGTGCCGCCCGTCCAGACTGGTGTACGCCGTGTACCGGTCCTCACCCCGGACCTCGCGGTGGACGATCCGGAGCGTGGTGGTGTCCCCGACCGGACCGACGACCATGTTCCCGTAGCTCGGCGCTCCGGCCGGTTGCCCGGACACCTGCTTGCCGAACTCGGTCTGGCGCGTGTTGAAGATCGAGTTCGAGGTGAGCCGGACGTAGTTGCCGTCGTCGCCCCAGACGATCAGGCCGCCCTGCACGTAGTTCAGGCCGTCGCCGGTCGTCGGGGTGTCCACACCGACCGTGGTCTGGAGCACGTAGTCCCCACGGGGCGCCGGTTCGGACAGCACCGATGCGAGCGGCGTCGCAGGCGGGTGGATGTCGGCGTCCTGCGTCTGCCAGCGGAACGTGCCGTCGGCGACGGTCCACGTGGACGGGGCCGGCTCACGCGTCCAGGCGAGCCGGGCAGGCAGCGCTCCGGGCTCCGCTCCCGGCTGCGCGGCACCGTCGAACGAGGTCGACAGCGCGCGGATCGTCCGACCCGGCACGTCGACCGGGGCGGTGGACGCCCGGTACGTCGGTCGTTGGCCCGGCTGCGCCACCGGCCCCGGCTGCACCGTGTCGGACGGGCCGGCACCACCGCGGACGACCGGCCAGCCGCCCTGCCAGTCGAGCGGGTCGATCAGCGCCGGCCGCTTCGTGTAGGTCGGCTGCCCCGCGTAGTACGGGTCGTTGCGGTCGGCCGCGTGGTAGATGATCCAGTCCTGGCCGGCGAAGTCGGTGACCACGGTGTTGTGGCCGGTCCCGACCCACCGGTTGCCGTTCTGCGCGAGCAGGGGCGTGCCACCGACCCGGGTGCTCGTGATCGCCACACCGTCGCGGTCCGTGAACGGTCCGAGCGGGCTGCGTGACCGGGCGACGAAGACGCCGTAGCCGGTCAGGGCGCCGTTGCAGCAGTTCGTGGCGGAGCCCATGAAGTACCACCAGCCGCCGTGCCGCATCAGGTACGCGCCTTCGTAGCGGTTGTCGATGGCGATCTGCCGCTCGGTCGACGGGTCGGAGCGCAGGCCGTCCGCGCTGAGCCGCCGGACGTTCACGCCGCCGAAGTAGCTGCCGAAGTACAGGTAGGTCGTGCCGCCGTCCGTGATGACCTCGGGGTCGAACGCCCACCGCGCTCCGTCCCCGTTCGGTGCGGTCTGCGGTGCCACGACGGGGCCGCCGGAGTCCTTCCACGGACCCGTCGGGCTCGAGCTCGTCGCCACCCCGACCGCGGAGCCGCCGCCGGTCGGCCCCGTCGCCGACGGGGTGTCCGAAGCCGCGTAGTACAGGTACCAGGTGCCCGCCCGGCCACGGTCGCCGGCGCGGTACACGACGTCCGGCGCCCAGATCCCGTTCGCGTCGCCCACCCAGTCGGGCTTCGTCGGGAACGCGTCGTTCACGTACGTCCAGTGGGTCAGGTCGGTCGACCGGTAGGTGGGCACCGCGTGCTGCACGAGGGACCCGTCCGGGTTCTGCTCCGTCGCGGTGAGCGCGTCGGTGGTGCAGTACAGGTACCAGTTGCGGTCGCGTCCGGCTCCGTGGATCACGGTCGGGTCCGCGCAGCTCGCCGCCGTCTGCCCGTCGGGCAGGCTGAGCGCGACCGGGTTCTGGTGGCTGGGCGCAGCACGGCCCTGCCGGCTGGCGGCACTCGACGCCACGGTCGTGGTGGTGGTCGCCCGGGTGGTTCCGCCCGGCACCGCGGACGCATCCGCTGGTCCGGCCTGGAGGCCCGTGGTCGCGACGCCGAGGAACGTCACGACGGCGAGGAGTGCGGTGGACGATCGGCGCATGCCTGACCTGCTCTCGTCGTTGAGGGAGGTACTGCTGGAGGGACTGCGGGTGTCGACGGGCGACGTCCGCGAGCGTACGCTCGGCTCGACGAAGGAGTCATGCCATGCCCGCGAGGTTCGTCTACTGGATCAACGCCTCGGTCGACGGTTTCGTCGAACGCGCACCCGGCGAGCACGACGGCCTGGAAGGACCCGACTGGATGCGGATCGACGAGCCGCTGCACCGCGAGTTCAACGCCCGGGCGGCGGCCATGACCCTGTCCGTCGAGGGACGGGTCGTGCGCGACATGATGGACCCGTTCTGGCCCGACGCCCGGCACGACGAGTCGATGCCGCAGTACCTGCGCGAGTACGGCGAGATCTGGACCGCGCAGCCGAAGGTCCTGGTGTCCCGCACCCGGACCACCGCCGACCACGACACCCGGGTCATCGGTGGCGACGGCGACGCGATCGCCGAGCTGGCCGCGATCCGCGCCGCCGGCGAAGGCGACATCGGTGTGGGTGGGCCGAGCATCGCGAGTCAACTGCTCGATGCCGGGCTGCTCGACGAGGTCATGCTCTTCACGCACCCGTCGGTGCTCGGTGCCGGCCGGCCGCTGTTCGATCCGCCGCTCTCGGGGCACCGGCCGCTCGTGCAGCTCGACCTGCTCGAGCAGCAGCGGTACGACAACGGCGTCACCCTGCACCGGTACGACGTCCGGCGGTCCTGAGCGCTCGCTCGGTCAGTCCTCGGCGGGCTCTGCGCCGATCACGCGGACGTTCCAGGCGCTGTCCCGGTCGCTGTCGAACCCGTTGAAGGAGATGCTGTCGACGTCGGCACGCCAGGTTCGCCGCAGGTCGATGCGTTGCTCTCCGTCGCCGCAGGGCATCGACTCGGTGATGTGGTTCCGCGACGTGCTCCCGGAGACGACCATGACGGAACCGCTCATGTGCCCGTCACCGAAGCACGAGAACTCGAGGTGGTCGACCGTTTCCGGGTGCGCGAACGTGATCGTGATGCCACGGTCGATCTCGTCGTCATTCCCCGTCGCGCTCTGCCCGGCGGATTCCGGGGCGTACATCGCACCGAGGTCCCGGTCCGAGTCCGAGTCGGTGGCCATCTGCCGCTTCTCCCAGGCGTGCAGCGCAGCCTCGTCGACGGGCGGCGGCCCGGCGCAGCCGGCCAGCAGGAACACGCCCGCGATCGCGGGCAGGAGCAGGGCGGGAACGGAACGCACGCTGTGAGCCTACTGACGCTGTGGACCCGCACCGCGAACGACGGGAGGCGCGGCGCCGGCTGGCACCGCGCCTCCCGGCCGTGGGGTGGTCGCGTCAGACGTCGCGACGGCGCGCGAGCGTCAGGGCGAGGCCACCGATGACCAGGACCTCGGCGGCGAGGACGCCGAAGCCACCCCAGCCGTTCAGCACGACTCCGCCGTCGTCGGCGGGGCTCGCGCCGTCGTACGAGTAGGCGTAGAGCTGGCCACCGGCCATGTCCGGCAGGAACGCCGCGATGTTCGTCGGCCACTCGACGTTCATCAGCCCGGCCATCAGGTTCAGCACCACCGGCAGGACCAGCAGGATGCCGAGCGTGATCGCGATGCCACCGGCGCTCGACCGGACGAGCAGGCCGATGCCGTAGGCGAGCAGTGCCAGCAGGGTCAGGAAGACCGACGAGCCGAGGATCGGCAGGAACACCGACGGGTCACCGATCTCCGGCTCGACACCGTTGCCCGCCAGCAGCGGGAGCGAGATGAGGACGCCGATCCAGGTGGCGACGGCGCTGACCACGAACGTCGTGACGGCGAGGACGGTGGCCTTCGCCAGGATCACGCCGGTGCGACGCGGGTCGGCCGTGAAGGTCGAGCGGACCTGGCCCGTGCCGTACTCACCGGTGATGATGAGGACGCCGAGCACACCGACGACGAGCGACGAGAGCAGGACGCCGACGGTGTTGGCGTTCACGACGGTGCCGTTGGCGATGTCCGTCGGCAGGTCCTGGCCGCCGCTGTTCGTGTTCGCTCCGACGAGCGCAGCCATGCCGATGGTGACGACGACCAGGATCGCGTAGCACCAGAACGTGGACCGGATGCTGCGGAGCTTGATCCACTCGCTCCGCACCAGGTGCGGGAAGGACAGTTTGGTGGAGCCGTGCATCCGGGTCGACGGCGTGGTGGGCGAGGTGGTGGCGCTCATCGGGTGCCCTCCGATCGGTACTCGACGTCGTCGCGGGTGAGGGCCATGTAGGCCTCTTCCAGGCTCGCGCCGGTCGGGGTGAGTTCGTGCAGGGGGACGCCGGCCTGCGCGGCGATGTTGCCGACCGTCGGCGCGTCGGGGCCGACGACGAGGAACGAGCCGTCCTCGCGCTGGGTGACCGCGGCGTTCGGGCCGATCGCGTTGAACAAGCCGTTCGGGTCCGGGGTGCGGACGATGACGCGGCTGACCGCGGCATCGGTGCCGGCAGCGGCGCCACCACCGGCGACGAACTCGGCGATCGGGGCGTCGGCGAGGACCTTGCCCCGGCCGAGCACGACCACGCGGTCGGCGGTCTGTGCCATCTCGCTCATCAGGTGGCTGGAGAGGAACACCGTGCGGCCGTCGGCGGCCATCCGGCGGGCGAGCTGTCGTACCCACACGACGCCGTCGGGGTCGAGGCCGTTCACGGGCTCGTCGAGGATCAGGGTCTTCGGGTCACCGAGCAGTGCGGCAGCGATTCCCAGGCGCTGCCCCATGCCGAGCGAGAACCCGCCGACCCGCTTCTTCGCGACGGAGTCGAGGCCGGTCATGTCGATGACCTCGTGCACGCGGGACTTCGGGATGCCGTGGGTCGCCGCGAGGGAGAGCAGGTGGTTGTAGGCGCTGCGCCCCGAGTGGACGGCCTTCGCCTCGAGCAGGGCGCCGACCTGCCGGAGCGGGTCGCGGAAGCTCGTGTAGGGCTGGCCGTTCACGGTGGCGCTGCCCGACGTGGGCCGGTCGAGCCCCATGATCATGCGCATCGTGGTGGACTTCCCGGCGCCGTTGGGCCCGAGGAAGCCGGTCACACTGCCGGGACGCACCACGAAGGAGACGTCGTCCACGGCGGTCTTCGGACCGTACTGTTTGGTGAGATGGCTGACTTCGATCACGGCCTCGACGCTACGGGAGGGGCCGTCGGCGCCGCGTCCGCCGTTGGGGGGAGATGCGTGCTCCCACAGGGTGACGCGGGGCTGACGCGGACGCGGGCGGGTCGCGCTGGTTTTCGCGCGTCGCGCGCGGGCTTTCGCGCTAGGCGACAGTTCACGCGCGCGGCGGGCCGTGAACTGTCGCTGGACGCGAAAGGTCGGCGCGCAGATCGGTCCGGACAACCCCCAAAGGCCCGTTTGACGGTACCTCCCGGTCAGGAGAGCATTGCCGCATGTCCAGCCTCCAGTCCCTCCGGGCGACCGCCCACCCGATCCGGCTCCGCCTGCTGTCGCTGGTGACGAGCACCGCGATGAGCGCCGCCGAGGCCGCACGGGAGCTCGGTCTCTCACAGGCCACCGCGAGTTACCACCTGCGCGTGCTCGAACGGGCCGGACTGGTCGCCGTCGTCGAAGTCCTCCGACTCCGGGGCGGTGAGGCGAAGCGGTACCGGCACGAGTCGTCGGCACGACCGTTCGACCCCGACGGCCGATCCGGCGATGGTGGCGACGACGGTGGCGCGGACGACGTCTCGGTCGAGGACCAGCTCGTGTACGTCGAGGCCCAGGTCGAGGAACTCCGTCGACGGGTGCGACAGCGGACCACGGGGCCCGGCGTTTCCACCGACGCCGAACTGTGGGTCGGCCCCGAGACGTGGCGCCGGGTGGTGCACCACGTCGGCCAGGCATCCGCCCTGCTCCACGCAGCGGCGCAGCGCCCCCGCACTCCGGGCACCGTTCCGGTGTCGATGACCGTCTCGATGTTCCCGATGCGGCGGCCGTGAACACGCCGACCACGGGCGTCCTCGGCCACGCACCGTTCCGTTAGCTGCTCGCCGCCCGCACGGTGAGCATCCTCGGCAACGCCGTCGCCCCGATCGCGCTGGCGTTCGCCGTCCTCGACCTCAGCGGCTCGCCCGTCGACCTCGGCCTCGTCGTGGCAGCACGCTCGGTCGCGAACGTCGCCGTCCTGCTGTTCGGCGGGGTCATCGCCGACCGTCTCCCCCGTGACGTCGTGCTCGTCGTCACGTCGCTCGGTGCTGCTCTGACGCAGGGCGCTGTCGCCGTGCTGGTCCTGACGGGCACCGCCACCGTCCCGCTCCTCGTCGTCCTGAGCATCCTGAACGGTGCGGTCGCCGCGGTCAGCCTGCCGACGACCGCTGCCATGGTCCCCGAGACCGTGCCCGAGGCGCTGCTCCGCCCCGCGAACGCCGTGATCCGGTTGAGCATCAACGCCGGCACCATCGTCGGGGCCTCCGCCGGCGCCGGCATGGTGGCGCTCGTCGGCGCCGGGTGGGGTTTGGCGGTGGACGCCGCCGGCTTCGCCGTCGCTGCAGCCCTGTACGCACGGATCCGACTGCCGCGTCGCCCGTCCGTCGCACCGGCCGACCGTCCGTCGGTGATCGCGGACATCCGGGAGGGATGGGTCGAGTTCTCGGGACGACGCTGGGTCTGGACCGTGGTCGCCCAGTTCGCGGTGCTCAATGCCGCCTTCGTCGGCGCGACGACCGTGCTGGGTCCGGTGGTCGCGGACACTTCGTTCGGCAGGGCGGGTTGGGGGCTCGTCGTCGCGGCGCAGACCGTCGGTCTGGCGCTCGGAGCGCTGATCGCGCTGCGGTGGCGGCCACGGCACGCCCTCGGCATCGGCGTCGCCCTGATGGCCGTGACCGCCCTCCCCGTCCTGGCGCTCGCTGTCGCACCGGCCCTGCCGACCCTGCTCGTCGCGTTCGCCCTGGGCGGGGTGGCCATCGAACTGTTCGCGATCGCCTGGGACCACGCGCTGCAGTCGAACGTCCCCCGGGCCGTGCTGTCGCGGGTCTACTCGTACGACATGGTCGGGTCGTTCGTCGCCGTCCCGCTCGGCGAGGCCCTGGTGGGACCGCTGGCGCACGCGGTCGGGACGCCCACGACCCTGATCGGTTGTGCCGTCGTCATCGTCGTCGCCACCGTGGTCGCCGCGTCCACGCAGAGTGTCCGGCGTGTGAGCACCGAGGTGACCCTGCCGGTCTGATCAGCCCGGGGAGGCGTCCGCGGTGACCTCGTACGCCTCGAACCGGGCGTCGGCGAGGACCGCGTCGACGAGCGACCGTGACCCGGCGACGATCGTCGAGTCCCAGTCGATCTCGGTGGCGAGCACCCACTCGCGCCCCTCGGGCCAGAGCATCTGCGGGGTGTGCCCGAAGTCGACGTACATGCCGACGCGGGCGTCGTCCGTCCAGGACGGGTCGCTGAGCTGCGGCAGGGACATGGAGAGCAGGAAGCACTCGCGGGCCGGCCACAGGAAGCGCGGACTCGCAAGCGACTCCCGGAGCGCAGCCTGCTCCCGCCGGTGCTGCGCCTGCATCCGGGCCATGTGCTCCTGCATCTCGGCGCGCTCGGCTGCCGTCGGTTCGCCCTCGCCCTGCCACCCGAAGCCCATCATCGAGCTCCCGTTCAGGTCGCCCCACCCGTCCCAGATCGCCCCGACCAGGTCGTCCGGGGTCGACGTCGCCTCGGCGAGGAGCCCGGTGAGCGCGGCGAGTTGCGTCGGCTCGTACCAGCCCGTTTCGGGCGGATGGACGATCCAGCCGTCCTCGAAGGACAGGTCCGACTCGTCGTCCCGACCGCTGAGCGTCTGCCACGACACGAGGGGGTCGATCGTCCGACGGGTGCGCTCGGCGACGTCGGCCCAGCGCCACTCGGCCGACTCGAGGACCGGGTGCTCGTCGTACTCGTCCACGGTCGTGCGGTCTTCGCGATCCGCTCGGAGCGGGTGCAGGATCCGGACGTACGCTTCGAAGCCGGTGCCCGCGACGCCGCCGAAGGTGGCGAACGCGCCGGCCCGGGCCAGCAACCAGTCGCCGCGGGAGACGTCCTTGATCAGTTCCACAGGCCGAGCCTAGGGTGCCCGTGCGGGTCAGCTCGCCTGCGGGCGGGGAACGCGGAGGCCGGGGAACTCGTCGTCCCGCCACTCCCCCTCGGCGCGCGTGCCGTTGCTCACCGACTGCTCCTCGCGCTCCCGCAGCTCCACGCGGCGGATCTTGCCCGAGATGGTCTTCGGGAGCGCGGCGAACTCGACCCGGCGGACGCGCGCGTAGGCGGGGAGCGCCGTGCGCGCGTACTCCAGGACCTGCCTGGCGGTGTCGGCCGACGCCTCCCATCCGGTGGCCAACGTGACGTACGCCTTGACGACGTTGAGACGGGCGTCGTCGGGGGCCGGGACGACCGCGCTCTCGGCCACGGCCGGGTGCTCCAGCAGCGCACTCTCCACCTCGAACGGCGACACCTTGTAGTCGGAGGACTTGAACACGTCGTCGGTGCGGCCGATGAAGGTCAGCTCGCCGTCGGCATCGCGGACGGCGATGTCGCCGGTGTGGAAGAAGCCGTCGCGCATCGACGAGGCCGTGCGGTCGGGGTCGCCGAGGTACTCGGCCATCAGGTTGACGGGCCGCTCGGTGAGGTCGAGGCAGACCTCGCCCTCGTCGCCCGGTTCACCGGACACGGGGTCGAGCAGCGTCACGGTCACGCCGGGGAGCGGCTCGCCCATCGCGCCGGGCGTCACGGCGGCACCCGGGGCGTTGCCGATGATCGCGGTGGTCTCGGTCTGCCCGTAGCCGTCGCGGATGGTCAGCCCCCACGCCGTGGCGACACGGTCGATGACCTCGGGGTTGAGCGGCTCGCCGGCCGAGATGAGCTCGCGGAGCGCCCGTGGCCTCGCACCGAGGTCGGACTGCAGCATCATCCGCCACGCGGTCGGCGGCGCGCAGAACGTGTTGACCTCGGCCCGCTCGAGCTGCGCGAGGAGTGCAGCGGGGTCGAAGCGCGCCGTGTTGTGGATGAACACGGTGGCCTCGGCGATCCACGGCGCGAAGAAGCAGCTCCAGGCGTGCTTGCCCCATCCGGGCGAGCTGATCGTCAGGTGCACGTCACCGGGCCGGACGCCGAGCCAGTACATCGTGCTGAGGTGCCCGACCGGGTACGACGTCTGGGTGTGCACGACCATCTTCGGCTTCGACGTCGTGCCGGACGTGAAGTAGACCAGGCACGGGTCGGTCGTGCGGGTGACGACGTCGGGACGGACCTCGTCGGTGGGAGCGGGGTCGCCCAGGTCGCTCGGGTACTCCGTCCACCCGTCAGCGGGACCGCCGATGACGATCCGCGTGAAGGACCCGCGGACGTCGTCGTACTTGTGCGTCTCGCCCCGGTTCGTGACGACGTGCGCCACCGAGCCCCGGTCGACGCGGTCCTGCAGGTCGGCGGTGTCGAGCATCGTCGACGTCGGCAGGATGACCGCACCGAGCTTGATCACGGCGAGCATCGTCTCCCAGAGCTCGAGCTGGTTGCCGAGCATGACGAGGACGTGGTCGCCCTGCTGCACGCCGAATCCGTGCAGGCGCGCGGCGAGCCGATCAGACCGTGCGGCCATCTCCCCGTAGCTGAGCCGCTGCTCACGACCGTCCTCCTCGACGATCCAGAGCGCGGTGCGGCTGTTGTCGGTCGCGATGAGGTCGAACCAGTCGGTCGCCCAGTTGAACGTGTCGCCGACGTCCGGCCAGCGGAACCCGGCGCGTGCCGCTTCGGGAGAATCCGCGGCGAGGAGCTGGTCGCGGGCGGCACGGTACGCGGCGGTCGGGTTCACATCAGGCACGGACCGATCATGCCGCATCCCGCTCGGAGCCGATCGATCAGGCGAGTTCCCGGAGCCAGCGGTCGAGCCAGGGAATGATGCGCGAGAGGTCGTCCGCGTCTATCGCGTCACTCGCGGCCGCACGTGCCGCCGGACCCGCGTTGAGCGCCAACGCACTGGGGAGCGCCTGGAAGAGCGGGATGTCCGAGCGGCTGTCGCCGATGGCGCAGCAGTGTCCGAGCGGCACACCGAGGTCGCGAGCGAGCGCGAGCGCCCGGTCCCGCTTGTCGAACTCGTCGAAGTGCTCGGCGACGGTGCCGTCGTGGGCGCCACCGTGCTCCCCCACACGTGGCCCGCCGTTCGGGACGAACCCGAACCGCCGCGCGAGGGAACGGGTCACGGGCTGCCACGCGAGCGACGCGAGCACGGGTTCGACGTCGTGGGCACGGCACCACGCGACGACGGTCTCGGTTCCGGGTAGCACCGGGAGGTCGTCGAGCCACCGGTCGATCGTCGCCGTGGTCGTGCCGCACCAACCGAGTGCGTCGACCTCACTGACCTGCTGGTTGGTGAGATCGCCGTCGGCGTAGCGGAGTTCGGCGTCGTCGAGCGCGTCCTGGTGCCCGAACCGGGCGGCCAGGAAGCTGCTGCTGGAGCCGGGGCCGACGAAGGTTCCGTCGACGTCGAAGAACACGATGCCGACGGTCACTGCCGACCGCTCCCCCGCACGACCGCATCGAGCACCCGGATCGTCTCGTCGGTGTCGACGTGCAGGTGCGCCTCGATGCCGAGCGCACGTGCGGCCTCGATGTTCTCGGGCACGTCGTCCACGAAGAACACCTCGTCCGGATCCGCCCCGAGGCGCTCGAGGGTGATCCGGAACGCCTCGGCATCGGGCTTGTTCACACCGATCTCGTGGGAGTAGCAGATCGGGTCGAACACCGCCGAGAACCGGAAGCGCCGCTCTTCTTCCTCTCGGGCGCCGTCGCCCGAGTTCGACAGGATCGCGAGGCCGATCGTGCCCCGGAGTCCGGCGAGGAAGTCGTACAACGGCTGGTTCAGGGTTCCGCAGTACGCGTCCCAGAAGTCGGCCCGCATGACGGCGAGCTGGTCGGCCGACAACCCGAGCGCCGAGCCGATCGCGCCCCAGTACCGGTCGACGACGCCGGTCTGACGGGAGGCATCGGGCAGGTCGGCCGCGACGAGGCGAGCGGAGAAGTCGTCCGTCGTCATCCCGAGACGCTCGGCCCACCGCGCCCGGAAGCGTCCGGGCCAGGCGGCGTCGTCGACGAGTTCGAGCACGCCACCGACATCGAGCAGCAGCCACCGCACGACGGGCCCGGCAGCCCCGGCAGCTCCGTCCGTCCCGCCGCTCACAGCGATCCCCGTAGCTGCCGGATCATCTCGACCTCGAGTTCGCTCGGATCGAGCACGTACGCCTCGGTCGCACCCGTGGGCTCGTAGCCACGCCGGGCGTAGAAGGCCTGCGCACGGGTGTTCGCCTGGTGCACGTGCAGCCGCAGAGCCGATCCGTGCGCTGCCGCCCAGGCCTCGATCTCGTCGAGCAATCCATCGGCGACACCGGCGGCACGCCCTCGGTGCGACGGTGCGACGTAGACGCCGACCAGGAGCGGCCCGACCCGGGGGCCGGGTACGAACACCCCCATCGTCCCGAGCCACCGGCCGTCGGCGCCGATCGCGGCGAGGGTCGTCCCGCCGACGTCGTGCTCACGGCGGCCGCGTCGACGCCAGTCACGCTCCTGCATCCGCTCCGCGTCGGCGAGCCGCTCCCCGTACGCCTTCGGGGTGTCCCGGAGCATCTCCAGCCGCAGTGCCCGGACGGACTCCCAGTCGTCCTCGGTCGTCGGTCGGATCGTCGTTCCCCGCATGACCCGAGCCTAGGGGTGGCAGGCCCGGAGAACTCGTCCCAATCCGACTGGCGGACGACGCCGAATCACCTGCAACGACCGGGAAACACCCGGAGCGCTCACCAGCCGCACATCGCTGGTTCTCCACCCCACCGAGGGTGTGTTCGGCGCGCACACAGCAGCCGCGCCGA